>NZ_PGGC01000079.1 GCF_002795305.1 Aeromonas cavernicola | reverse complement strand
TAAACGCGGCTCATCTGGCCATCGCCGACGCCGATGGTTTGGCCATCTTTGGCGTAGACAATGGCATTGGATTTGACGAACTTTGCCACTTTCCAGCAGAACAGCAGATCTTGCAGCTCGGCGGCTGTTGGCTGGCGCTTGCTGACCACCGTCAGGTCGCCCAGGGTCACCATGCCGAGATCCCGCTCCTGCACCAGCAGGCCGCCATTGACGCGTTTTAAGTCAAATCCTTGCGCCGGTGCCGTCCATTGACCGCATTCGAGCAGCCGTACGTTCTGCTTGGCAGCGACCGCGTCGCGGGCCTCCTGACTCACGCTCGGGGCGATGATCACCTCAACAAACTGACGCTCGACGATGGCCTTGGCGGTGGCGCCATCAAGCGGCCGGTTGAAGGCGATGATGCCGCCGAAGGCCGAGGTGGGGTCGGTCTGGTAGGCACGATCATAAGCGCTGAGCAGTGTCTCCCCGATAGCGACGCCACAGGGATTGGCGTGTTTAACGATGACACAAGCAGGCTCGCTGAACTCCTTCACACACTCCAGCGCTGCATCGGTATCGGCGATGTTGTTGTAGGAGAGCGCCTTGCCCTGCAGCTGTTGGCTGCTGGCGATGGAACCGGGGGCGGCATCTGCTTCGGCGTAGAAGGCGGCAGCCTGATGGCTGTTTTCGCCGTAGCGCATGTCCTGTTTCTTGATGAACTGGCTGTTGAAGGTGCGCGGGAAGCGGGACTCCTCGTCACCCTCCTTGTTGTCACCGTAGGAAGGAACCATGTTGCCAAAGTAGTTGGCGATCATGCCATCGTAGGCGGCGGTGTGCTCGAAGGCCGCAATGGCCAGATCGAAACGGGTCGCCAAGGTCAGGCTGTTGCCGTTGCTATCCATCTCGCGAATAACCCGATCGTAGTCGGCAGCATTGACCACGATGGCCACATCTTTGTGGTTTTTAGCGGCGGAGCGCACCATGGTCGGGCCGCCAATATCGATGTTCTCGACCGCATCGGCGAGGGTGCAATCGGGCTTGGCCACGGTGGCGGCGAAGGGGTAGAGGTTGACGACAACCATGTCGATGGGGGAGATAGCGTGCTGGGCCATGATGGCGTCGTCCTGATCGCGACGGCCCAAAATGCCACCATGCACCTTGGGGTGCAGGGTTTTAACCCGACCGTCCATCATCTCGGGGAATCCGGTGTAGTCGGAGACCTCGGTCACCGGTAGGCCCGCCTCCGCCAACAGCTTGGCGGTACCGCCCGTGGAGAGCAGGGCCACCCCACGCTCATTGAGTGCCTTGGCAAATTCCAACATGCCAGTCTTATCAGACACACTCAGCAGTGCACGGCGAATGGGTCGAGCTTGTTCCATCACTCTATCGTCCTCAACATAACGGGGACCATTCCATGGGCGCTGAGGCTCAACACAGAGAGTCCCCAAATAAATGGAAGTGGGGGATTTCGCAAACCACTCTTCGCCAGCGGGCCTGTTGCTGATAAAAGTGTTTTAAGAAATGCCCGTTTGACACGGCGCTCTCTTGTGGGCGCGTATTCTACACAAAAAATGAGATGCGTGGTGAATTTTTTGCAACGGCAAAGCCTTGTCCGACAAGGTGTTAAACGTTTTCTGATTGATTTTTCGAAACGTTTGTATTTTCAGTGTTTTCAGCAAAATAAAGTCCTGATAACGGCTTTTATCTATCTCTTTTACCCTCTTGGCTGGTAATGCACGGGTAAAGTAGTAATAGTGAATGCCACTGCTTGGGTGGCTGGGTACGTAAGAGGGCAAGGGATGTATCGAATTGGAGAATTAGCCAAGGTCTGTGGGGTGAAGGCGGATACCCTGCGCTTTTACGAAAAAAATGGCCTGATTGCGCCAAGCGTTCGTAATGAGTCTGGCTACCGCCTCTACAGCGAGCAAGACAAGCGGCGCTTGGAGTTCATCATTCGTGCCAAGTCAGTGGGGTTTTCCTTGGCCGATATTGGTGAGCTACTCGATCTTGATACCCATAAAGCCAAGGTGACCTGCCAAGAAGTTAAAGCGGTGGCTGACAGTAAGTTGGCTCAAGTGGAGCAAAAACTAAGTGAGCTGAGCCGCTTTCGTGACAATTTGCGCGAGCTTTCCAACATCTGCTGCGGCGGGCCTCGCTCGGCAGAGCATTGTGCGATTTTAGAGGTGTTAGAGTCAGGAACTCCCGCTCGCCATGAGCAGCATGCCCATGAATAGCTCTGGCTACGGTGAGTGTGGGGGCGGTTGTTGCCTTGGGCGTTTACTGCCACAATCGTCGCCGCGTTAGCCCATACAAGGGCTGATGTGAGGCTGTGTGTGCCGTTCAGTCTCCCGTATTCAGGTTTTATCATAAGGAGCCACTGTGGCTAAACAACGGGGTATCCCCGCAACTCTCGCCTCCCGTCAGGAAGCACTCCCCACGGTCAGTTATGCCCATCAGCGCGGCGTGATTAACGATAACCACCAGCACGCGTTACTGGGCGATCCGCTGTTTCGCAGCCGGGTCGAACCGAGCAAGAAGGGGAAGGGCAGCTATCGGCGTCACGCCAAGCACGGCACGCGGTGGGAGCCCGGCCAACAGCGGATGGTCATGGTCTGCTGCTGAGCGGGTTTCTGGCGTAGCGGTCGTCACTAGCGGGCGACAGGCCCAATAAAAAAGCACCATCACGGTGTAATGCCAGTCAGTTAAGCACTTTTATGACTAAATATTCGAGATATTGAATATCAAAAGTAGCTCCATGATTAAAGAGTCAATTTGGCTCCAACCCTTGCCCTGACTGGCATGCAATAAAAAGAGGGAGGCATCATGCCTCCCTCACTCGTTAGCCCTTATACCCCGCGGGTTGGGACTCAAATTCTCTTAACTGACTTGCATTAACCATCACGGTGCTTTTTTATTGGGTGTTCCCCCACTCTGCATAACAGGTGGGGGAAGGTGGCCGGTTAAATTGCCCAGCCGCCGGCGTAGAAGGTTACCAGTGCAACGGCGATGATAACGGTGCCGAGGTTGAGCTTGCGCCACTCGGCCGCAAACAGCCGGCCGACCACTAGCGCCACAAAGCCCAGCATGATGCCGGTGACGATGTTGCAGGTCAGGACGATAAACACCGCGCATAACATGCCAGCGAGTGCATCGATCGAGTCGTTAAAGTCCAGCTTGGTGACGTTGCCTAGCATCAGGAGACCAACGTACATCAGGGCCGGTGCGGTGGCGTAAGCCGGTACCAGATAGCTCAGTGGTGAGAGGAAGATCATCAACAGAAACAGCACGCCAACCAACACTGCGGTTAAGCCAGTTTTGCCTCCGGCGGCGGTGCCCGCAGCGGATTCGATGTAGACAGCCGCTGGGGCGCCACCGACGGCACCAGCCACCAGGCTACTGACGGAGTCGGCAGTGAGGGCCTTGCCGCCGCTGATGATGTGACCACGCTCGTTGATCAGGCCCGCTTGACCTGCCACGGCGCGGATGGTGCCGGTGGCATCAAACACCGCCGTCATCACCAGTGCCAGTACGGTGGGCAGTACTACCGGATTGAGGGCGCCCAGCAGATCCATGCTACCGACCAGCGAGCCTTTCTCGCCAGTCAGGCTTGGCATGGCGAAGAAGCCTTGCCAGGTCACCTTCGGATCGAAGATAAGGCCAAGGATCGAGATGGCGATAATCACCATTAAGATGCCGCCGGGTACTTTGCGCCGCTCCAGACCGAAGATGGCTGCGAGTCCCAATACGGTCATGATGACAGGAAAGGCGGTGACTTCACCGAGCTGGACCGGTAGCCCAGCCCCGTCATTCTTGATCACCATTCCTACCCCGTTGGTGGCGATCAGCAGCAGGAACAGGCCGATGCCAATACCGGTGCCGTGGGCAATGCCGGAGGGCAGGTTATCTAAAATCCACTGACGCACCCCAGTCACACTGATCAGGGTGAACAAGATCCCCATCAGGAAAATAGCGCCTAGCGCGACCGGAATACTCAGCCCCTGACCCAGCACCAAGCTGAAGGCGGTAAACGCGGTCAGGGAGATGGCGCAACCGATAGCCATCGGCAAGCGAGCCCATAGCCCCATCAGCAGCGAGCCAAAGGCGGCGATCAAGCAGGTGGCAACAAACACTGGGCCTTGCTCAAAGCCGGCAGCTCCCAACATGTTGGGCACGACTATGATGCTGTAGACCATCGCCAGAAAGGTGGTCAACCCCGCGACCAGCTCTTGGCGTACGCTACTACCGCGGGCAGAAATGGAAAAATAAGCGTCCAAAAAGCCGCGTTGCGTCGAGGGAGCGGCCGTATCTTGCTGTGCCATGACTAATCCTGAAAGTGTGAGGGAAATCGTTTGCGTTAAGTGGCGCGCAAAATAGCAAAAATTTGTGGAAAAGGCAGCGAAAAACCACCTTCCTCTTGATAAAACTGCGATTTGACGTCGTTCGGCACTGGCTCAATACCCGCGATCTGACAGTTGGTCACTTCCGTTTAACATCGGCTTAGCAGTCTTGCTCATCTGGCTCGAGTGACAGGGTGGGGATCACCGCACCAAACACCTGCTGTAACTCGCTACGATTAGCCAGCAAGTCTTGCAAGGTATAGCCATCCATCACCGTTAAAAATGCCGCCATTGCCTGTTTTAGCGCCCCTTTTAGCAGACAGACTGAGACGATATGGCAGGTTGGGGCATGACAATCAATCCCATCGAGGTTCCCTTCTAACCCTCGGATCACCTGGCCGATATTGATGGTTGCTGGCGCGCAGGCGAGGCGGATACCGCCATGCTTCCCCCGCTGGGATTGCAGATACCCCAGTTTTACCAATTGGTTCACTACTTTCACCATGTGGTTGCGTGAGACGTCATACATGGCGGAGACCTTGGCCACGCTAGAGAGTTCGCCCTCCGGCAAAGTGGCTAAATAGATCAACGCTCGCAAGCCAAAGTCGGTATAGCTAGTTAGTTTCATAGTGGCGGTATCGTGTCGCGTAAAAATGGATGATTGCATCAAATAAAATAAGCATTTAGGATGTCACTTATTAAGTGGTATTTGAAATGTTCAATTAAGTGAGGCTCCCAATGCTAGATCAAACCACCATTGCCGTCATCAAAAGTACTATCCCTTTGCTGGAATCCGCTGGTCCAGCGTTAACCCAGCACTTCTATCAGCGGATGTTCAGCCACAACCCTGAGCTGAAAGATATTTTCAACCTCGCGCACCAACGTAGTGGTGGTCAGCCTTTAGCGCTGTTCAATGCAGTCGCGGCTTACGCGAAGAATATCGACAACTTGGGCGCACTGACTGGCGCGGTGGAGCGGATTGCGCACAAGCATACCGGATTCCTGATCCAGCCAGAACAATATCACATAGTAGGTAGTCATCTGCTTGCGACGCTCAAAGAGCTCGGTGGAAGTGCCGTCACTGACGAGGTGCTGGAGGCTTGGGCTAAAGCCTATGGCGTGCTGGCTACTATCTTCATTGGTCGAGAAAGCGAAATCTATCAAGAAAAGGCCCGCCAAGCGGGAGGATGGCAAGGCACTCGCTTGTTTACCATCCAGGAGAAGCGAGCCGAGAGTGAGCTGATTACCTCGTTCGTGCTGACCCCCAGCGATGGCCAGCCGGTACTGGCTTATCAGCCGGGGCAGTACCTCAGTATTAAGTTGACCCATCCGACCCTTGAGTATCAGGAGATCCGCCAATATTCCCTGTCGGATGCCCCCAATGGCCGTGACTATCGCATTAGTGTCAAACGTGAAACGCAGGGGCAAGTCTCTAACCTGCTGCATGATCACGTGCAGGTTGGTGATCACATCGCGGTGATGCCGCCGACGGGGGATTTCTATCTGCAAACCGACCGCCACACCCCAGTGGTATTGATCTCGGCGGGGGTTGGCCTCACTCCCATGCTGAGTATGCTCAATCAGCGGCTCGCCGAGCCGAGCGATGCTGATCTGACGTGGCTGCATGCCTGTGAGCATGGCGCCTTACATGCGTTCAAAGAGGATATCGCCGCCAAGTGCCGTCAGCATCCACGACTCGTCAGCCGAGTTTGGTATCGCGTGCCCGCCGCAGGGGATCAACAAGGGCAGGATTATGACTTCAGCGGCACCATGACGCTCGCCGCTGTTAGCGAGCGGATTGACCCCAAAGCCCACTACTACTTTTGTGGACCGCTGGGTTTTATGCAGGGGATAAAACAGCAGCTCCTACAAGCGGGTATCCCTACCGAGCAGCTCCATTATGAAGTTTTTGGGCCGCATCAAGATCTGTAAGCGAGGAAACACCCTATAACAAGATGAGGGACTGGCCTGTCACGGCACGGCGGCTAGACCCGGGCCCATGGCGTAACTGCCATGGGCCATTTTGTTGATCAACGCATCGACTTGGCGCGAGTCACCACCGCAGCAGGCATACGATCCGCTAATTGGCTCAACAGGCGGGTTGCTTGCTGATGCATGGCTTGATCCCCAATGACTGATTGATGTAACCAGCGGTAGGCATCTTCATAATCGAGTGGGCTGCCCATGCCCTGTAGCAGCATCTCAACCCATTGGATCTGCGCTCGTAAGAAGCCTAAGTTAGCGGATTCGCGCATCAGGGTTTCAGCTTGCGCCAAATCCTGTTGTACCAAGGTGCCTTTCCAGTAGTAGCGACCGAGCTGTTCTAAGGCGGGTGCTAAGCCCTGATTCGCCGCATCCCACAAATATTGCACCCCGAGCTCGGGATTAGCCTTGGTGCAGACCCCCCAAGACAACATGTCGCCCCAGAGAAACTGGTAAGCAGGCACCTTCATCACCGAGGCGCGTGCTTCAATATCTTGCACTAGTTGGCAGCGATCTCGCGTGAGCTGCTTAAGATGACGCCCTTTCTCAATCCAATTGAGGAGATCGTCTTGGCGATAGAGCGGCACAGCCTGCAAATCACCTGCTGCCAGCGGGGTGCTGGGGGGAGGAGACGATGTTGTTGGCTTATCTTTCGTCACTGGTGCAACCAAAGGGATAGCTGCCGCTGGTGGCGGTGCTCCAGCGGCATCAGATGGCTTGCTTGCCACGGCCGAAAAAGAGGGCGGGGTCGCCCCGCTAGCGGCAGGGGGGAGCAGCGTACTGATAGTGGCTGGCTGACTGGTGGTCACGGCTGGACTAGGCGCGGCTGCTGAGGCAGCGTCGGCGCCATAAAGCACAGGGGTGAATGAGGCAAAGATAATAAGGATCAAGGTTTTCATGATAAAGATCTCCTGCTGCCCTCTGTTATCGGCGCCATCTTTCATCCCCTTAATGCTGCGATCTCTTTCACTGACCACCGTGGTGAGCAATGTGGCGCTGGGGGAGGCCGTTTTTTGCGCTTGCACTCACTCCTGCGCTTAATCAGTAGCGTTGCCTGCGCTCGTTGCCATCAAGGCCACTCGTTGTCATAAAAGTTACCCACTAGCCAGCTGCAGCACCTAAAGCCAGATCATCAATACGCAGGCTGCTGTTGCGAGCCCCATGCCAAGGTTAAAGCGGCGCCAGCCACTGGCGGTGCGGATGAGGCGGCGAACTTGAGCACCAAAAAGCACCCAAAAAGCCCCCGTGTAGAGGCCGGTGATAAAAAAGACCCCCAACACCCAACTGGCAGAAGGCCAATAAGTATCGCCCGCCAAGGTGAAACCGCTGATCGCCGAGATCGCCATCATCCAGGCCTTCGGATTGAGCAGTTGTAACATAGCCCCTTGATGTGCGGGGATCAGTGGCCGATTACCGTCGGCAGGGCCACTGGCGGTTGCCACTTTCCACGCAAGCCACAGTAAGTAGGCGGAGCCGATAAGCTTAAGGCCCTGATGCAGCAGGGGGATTTTTTCAAACACGACCCCCAACCCGAGTGCAGTGGCCAAGATCATCAGATTGATCCCCCCCACCACCCCGACCAATAAAGGAAGGGTACGGCGAAAGCCCTGCGCCGCGCCCGCACTGGTGAGCAACATATTGTTGGGCCCCGGCGTACCGCAGGTGATCAGGGCGAAACCTGCTAAAGGCAGCAACCAATTCAGATCCATCTCAACCTCTTGCGTGATAGAACACGTCAGCCACGCTGACCAAGGGTGCCAATATGCAGAGTCCTCGCCCTTATCACAAGTCAGGAAATTCGTATTTTTTGCATAACTATCCAAACTCTCCCCAATGTTAGTACCACAGCATCACCACACACAGCGCGGTTAACAGGCCAAGGGAGCCATTAAATCGGTGCCAGCCGCGATCGGTGTTGATCCAACGACTTAATTGGTAACCAAATAGCACCCACACAAAGCAGATCGGAAAACCGGCGAGTGGGAATGTCAGCATAATGCCCCGCAAACTCGGCCAATAGCTGGTGCCGGGCAGACTGAAGAGACTGATGGCAGAGATCCCCATCATCCACGCCTTGGGGTTAATAAACTGAAATGCCAGCCCTTCTAGCAAGGTCAATGGACGAGCCCGCCGCGCAGGATCGCTAGGGGCCCCAGCGATAGCAATTCGCCACGCTAGCCATAGCAGATAGAGGCTACCAAAGATCTGCAGCCCGAGCCGTAGCAGGGGCCAGCGCTCAAACAGGGGATAAAGCCCCAGCGCCAGCACCAGCTGCAACACCGGTTGTCCTAATGCTACCCCGACCAGATGAGGCAGGGTACGGCGTACGCCGAAGTTGGCGCCAGACGCAGTGAGCATCAAATTGTTGGGGCCTGGTGTGCCACAGGTGAGCAAGGCAAAACCAAACAGGGTGGCATACCACTCAAACGTCATATTGAACTCCTTACAGTGCACATATTGTATCGATACAATGTGCTGATTGTGGTTGTTGATGGGCTGAAATCCACGCTATATTGCCGATAAACTTCGATCAATGGATTTATTGTCACCATGACAATCTGGACCCCAGACCTCACTGCCTTCAGTGGCCCCCTCTATCTGAAACTGGTTAAGGCCATCGAGCAGGCCATTCATGAGGGGGAACTCCCTCCCCAAACCCGTTTGCCCACCCACCGAGCGTTAGCTGATCGCTTAGGCGTCACGGTCGGTACAATCACTCGGGCTTATAGTGAAGCAGAGCGACGCGGATTACTGGCTGCTCGGGTGGGGCGCGGTACTTGGGTCAAGGGGGCACAAGATGACCCTGTCAATGGCTGGGTGATCCGCAAAGACGAGCAGGAAGGGACCCGCATCGAGTTATGGCAAAACCTGCCCGTCCCGCTGGATCGAGCCGCGATCATCCGGCCCATGCTGGCAGAGATAGCCAATGGGGAGCTCAATAGCCTGCTCGGCTATGACAATGAGGCGGGCAAATCAGGCCAGCGCCAGTTGTTTATCAACTGGCTAGCGGATCAAGGGGTTAACGGCAGTGAAGAGTGCTTGATGTTCAGTCATGGTGCTCAGCACGGCATTATGTTGGCCTTGGTTGCGACGGGGTGTGTGGGGGAGACGCTACTGTGTGAAGGGCTCAGCTATCCGGGGATGTTGGGGACGGCGCGCCAGCTAAAAAATCAGGTGGTCGGAGTAGCATTGGATGACGAGGGGATCGTGCCTGATGCGCTCGACGCCACTTGCCGCACACGGCGTGCCAAATTGCTCTATTTGACCCCTACTTTGCAAAATCCCACCACCGCAACCATGAGCTTGGAACGGCGCCACGCCATTGTAGCGATAGCTCGTCGCCATGATCTATGGATCATCGAGGATGATGTTAATGGCCTCTTACCGCAGGATCCCATGATACCGCTGGTTAATTTGGCGCCTGAGCGGGTTATCTATCTGGGCAGTTTGGCCAAGATAGCCTGTGGCGGGCTGCGGGTTGGTTTTGTGCTCACCCCGCCAGCGTTGCGCAATGCTTTTGCCCAAGCCATGCGGCTATCAAGCTGGATGGTCAGCCCCATCTTAATTGAGCTGGCATGCAAGCTCGTCAGTGAGCGCCACATCATGCACCTAGTGGAACAGCAACGGCGAATTTTAACCGGCCGTGGCGAGCTGTTGCGCCACTTACTGCCAGAAGCCCGCTGGCAGATTGGCTCCATGCACGCATGGCTCCCACTACCAGAACCTTGGCGCAGCCAAGAGTTTGCCGATGCTGCAGATGCGCTTGAGGTCGGGGTAGCCAGTGGTGAGCACTTTGCAGCTGGCCAGTTTGCAGCAGTTCAAGGCGTGCGTTTGAGCCTGAGTCAACCCGCCAGCGACCAGCGTGTTGCCGAGGGGTTGAGCCGGCTGGCGCAGCTGCTGCGAGGCAGCTTGCCGACTAATCCACTGCTCTAGCTAGCGATCATGTCAGCCAAGATACCCATTGGTTAAGCGAGCCCACACTGTGTGTGATAACCATAGGTGGCATTACTAACAAACTGAACATAAAGGATTTCCTCTATTTAGCCCGCAGATAAAGATTGCAAAGTCAGCGTTGAATGGCATTCTAGCCATCTAAATGGCTGTAATAGATAGGAGAGAAAAGATGGATTTTCGCCGTGTTCCCCAGGCCGTCGCGCTGGCGCTGCTGCTGACCAGTGGCATCGCCTCTGCTAATCAAGCACTGGTATTCCAAACCGATTTTGGTCTCAAAGACGGGGCTGTCTCCGCGATGAAGGGGGTTGCATTTGGTGTAGACCGCACTCTACCCCTCTATGACCTGACCCATGAAATCCCAGCTTATAACATCTGGGAAGGGGCCTATCGCCTTTATCAGACCCTCAATTACTGGCCCAAAGGCACGGTCTTTGTAAGCGTGGTCGATCCCGGTGTCGGCACAGATCGCCAATCGGTGGTGCTCAAGACCAAGAGCGGCCACTACATTGTCTCGCCGGATAACGGCACCCTGACGCTGGTGGCCGAGCATTTTGGCATTGAGGCGGTGCGCAAGATTGACGAACAAACCAATCGCCTCAAAGGGTCTGAGAAGTCTTATACCTTCCATGGCCGTGATGTTTACGCATATACCGGTGCACGGCTCGCCTCCGGCTCCATCAGCTATGAACAAGTCGGCCCCTTGCTTGCCGCAAACGTCGTGCAAGTTCCCTATCAACCTGCGGTAGCAGAAGCTGATGGCACCCTCAAAGGCACCATCCCTATTCTTGACGTGCAGTACGGTAATGTCTGGACCAACATCGACGACGTGCTGCTCAGCAAAGCGGGGATTAATAAAGGCGATACCGCCTGCATCAAGATCCGTGAAGGGGCTGTGGTGAAATATGAGGGCAAAGCTCCTTACGTCAGTAGCTTTGGCGATGTTGCAGAAGGGCAGCCACTGGTCTACCTCAACAGCTTGTTACAAGTCTCTATCGCGCTGAATATGGAGAGTTTTGCTGCGCAGCATCAGGTTTCCTCTGGTGCCAACTGGCATGTCAGTCTGAAGAAGTGTAACGCGACCTAAGTGTTCAACAAACACCCTGCCGATGGTAATAAGCGGCAATGGTCACTGAGCCGTGTCAGCCTGCACCTTACCCTACTGGTGTCGGCCGACAGGACGTATTAATCCAGCGGTAAAAGATAGGATTTGGGCATGAGTGGCGTAATCCGCTGTGCCCATCTTGGCGATCTTAGATACGCTGCGAAAACGATATGTCACGCAATAACGCGGCGTGCCGATATGGTGTCAGTCATGAACCAGCAACAATAACAGTGCCGTATCGATATAAGGTCACCGAATATGCGCGCACCAGCAAATGAAGTTTGTCGCCGAGCCATGCCACCCCCTATGATAATATTCGCCTAATTAAGGGGGGGTATTTGGGCGATGATGAAGCAAGAACAACTTTTACAACAAGCAGAACGAATTTGTGGACAACGTGGCAGCCGTTTCACTCCCACTCGACGTCAGGTGTTTCGCCTGCTGGCCGCTCATGGTAATGCGATCAGTGCCTACGATTTATTGGCACAATTGCAACAAACCGAAGCGCATGCCAAACCACCGACGGTTTACCGAGCCCTTGATTTTTTGCTTGAACAGGGTTTTGCACATAAAGTGGAATCTCTCAACGCTTTTATTATTTGTTGTCACTTTGACCATGCCCACCCAATGCAGCTATTAATTTGCGATCGCTGCGGTGATGTGGTTGAGCTAAATGATATGGCGATTGATCACGCATTTACTAAACAGGCTTTGCAGTACGGCTTTACGATTACCAATAAGACCTTAGAAGCCCATGGCCAGTGTGCACATTGCACATCCACCTTAGGAGAACAACATGAAGGCTGATTTCATTAATCCGTTTCTGATCTCCCTGCTCAACGTGATCTCAACCATGGCGCAGCTGGAGCTGAAACCCGGCACGCCAAAACGAAAGGTTGACGAAGTGGCTCGCGGTGATGTGTCTGGCTTGATTGGTATGGTCGGCCCGCAGCATCGTGGCTCACTCTCGATAAGCTTCGAAAAAGGGCTGGCACTGGAAATAATGCGCCGGATGTTGGGTGAAACCGCCACCACCATCAATGAGGATGTGACTGACATGGTGGGGGAGATCACCAACATGGTCGCCGGTGGCGCGAAGCGGATGCTGGATGAGAAGGGCTATGAGTTTGGGATGGCGACCCCGATTATTGTCTCAGGCCCCAGCCATACCATTACCCATGGTGCTGACGGCACCAAAATCATGATGCCTTTTGAGTCAGAATACGGTCGCGCGACCATCGAAATCTGCTTCGAGTGATCCTATGTGGTGGGCACTGAAATGGTTCTTTATTAGCTGGGCCTTGTTGCTGATGCTGTCAGATATCCAGATCAGCACCTCGCTCTACCAGTACCAGCAGAACCGGGTGCTGATTAATATCCCCCGCTGGCAAGCCAACCGGCCTTGGGCGACGCTGCAATGGCATGTCGGACGCATAGAGGCGCATTGGTATGGCCTAGCGGGTAAACCGGCGGCGATATTAGATCAATGATATAGCAGGCCAAGCCTTGCTACATAAGTGGCTCGGTGCCATTGACCAACCGACGTTGCAATCCACATCAGCTCACGATCAGCCCATCCCACCTGGCTGCCATACCATCTCAGGTCATGCTTTCCTAGCCCTAGCCCTAGCCCTAGCCCTAGCCCTAGCCCTAGCCCTTGGCATTGCCAGCTCAGCAGAGCTGGCGAGCTAAGTCGCATCAGTGCTTAGTTGCAGGATCAGGAGGAGCCCGCTTGGTAGCACCTTTGGTTGGGGCGGGCCCGATAGCTTGATGTCCTGTGATCAACTGAACTGGGCCGAGTAATTGATCGCCGGAGACGCAAAATGCTTGGCCAAAGCCTTTGACGAACAACCCTTGCTCGGGGGTGAGGCAATACAGCACAAAATCTTGCAGCTGAGCGAGTCCTAACACTATTTCTCCAAAGCGCTCTTCGAGTGCCTCGATCGCCTTGGCCCCGCGTTCACTATCTCGCGCAACCCAGTGTGCTTGTGCATCGAACGTCAGGCGTTGGCGGGCAAATAGCTGGCGGGCTGAGCCTTCATCTTCGATCAGCATCAGGGACACCTTCGGCACCAGCTGCAAGTTCCGCCCATGGCGAGCGAGCTCTGAGATCAGGACGTAATAACCATCTTCTAACAGCACAAAGGGGGCATAACTGGCATTAGGACAGCCAGCGTGGTCGACCGTGGCCAGCTGCAAGGTTCGGCAACGATCGCGAAAGTCGTCAATTTCTGCTTGCAAACGGCTCGATTGCCGCTCCTGATACTCGCTCATGCGTCGACTTCCTCTTGAGATAGGTGGCTTGATGTGGCTGGCTATCGCACCGATAGTGCGACCCAAATGGATTTTATCTCAACGGTACCCTAGGTTGCCCCTGTTCTCCATCGTCATCTCTGGTGGTCACCTGTGGTGGCAGGCCTGGTGTGCAGCGGTCGTCACGGTTGTTCCCTCTCAAGGTAATCCTCAAGGTAATAGATAACGGGGCGCCACACTGGGCGCCCCGTTGTTCACTGCGGCAGTGCGCTGAGTTAGTCGAGCTTCAGATCGACCCACACCAATCGGTGGTCCGAACTGACCCCCTTGGCCACATCCGGCTTGCCATCCACTGTGGCATAGACCAAATGATAACCAGGCTCGAAGCTGGCAGGCCAGAAGATGCCACTGTCGAGCACTGCTAGGTTGGCGGAGGGGATCACATAATCGAGCTGCAGGGCACTGCTGTTGGTGATCCGCTCTGGGCTTGGGCGGTTATTGTTACGGCGGCATTCGGTGGCGTTGCGCAGGCACTCAGGGCCACCTTCGCTGACGGGGATCAGCGTGCCATTGGTGATGGTCTGATTGACTAATGGGCTATTGAGCACCGCCTGAATGGCGGTCAGATCGCCATCACCGGTCAGGGGGTCGGCATTGAGGTCGCCAGCGATGATGAACTTAGCGTTGCGTGCCAGCCCGCCTTGACTGCCCTTGTCATCGGTCATGTAGTCGAGCCCTCGAATATAATCGTGCCAGAAAGCGACTTCGGCGCGGTTGTGCTTGACGGTGTGACGTGCAGCGTTAGCGAAAATCGGCGGTGTTGGGTGTGAAATCAGAAAATGGATCACCTGCTCGCCGCCAGCGGTATTGATCCGCACCGGTACATCCACATGATTTTTCGACGAGAGCGGATATTGCTGCCATACCGCATCGTCATACCACGGGTCGCCACATTGGCGATTGGCTGGGATCGGCGCTCTTGGGTTGTTGCAGTCATCGATAATCGGGTTCTGCTCCCCCGGCATCTGGTGCCACTTGAAGTGCTGGAAGGTGCGGATTTGCTGAGTATCAATGGGGAATTTCGACAGCACCGCGAAGGCGTATTGACCGTGGTAGTTACCAAAGCCCCACGCATCGTCAGGACCACGGTTGGTGCTGCCGTCCAGATTGAGGTCATAGCCACTCATCAGGCCGGTATTGGTGGCAAAGCTTTGCAGCACTGGATAGCTGATAGCCGTGACGTCACTGTGCTGGGCGTGGGCCAAATAGTGATCGTTGAAGGCTTGTAGATCGGTGGTACTCTCCCCTTTACCGTCGTTGTCGAACTCGTTGAGCACGAACACATCTGGCCGAGTTCGCTGGATAATTTCCGCCACATTGCGGATCTGCTGCACATTCTTGGCTTTGGTTTGCTCGGCAGGCGTCAAGCTGGCATCCCCAGATTGGTAGCGGGCTAACAGCTGATCTTGTGCTTGACGGTTGAGTGCCAATTCGTCACTGAGCATGCCTGCCGCACTGCGATCAAACGAGAGGTTAAAGGTGGCAAAACGTACCATGGGATCGAGCACCTTGGGGCCATTGTCATTATTACAGCCTGCCATCATGCCAAGGGAAATGGCAGTAGCGAGCAGCATTTTGCTGATTGATTTCATTTTTATTTTCCGCTTTATCAACAGGTTACGCCTTAATATCTGGCGCCGCCATTATAGAGAGTAGATGTTACTCAATGGGGTGGGGCACTGGAAATTGTGAGAGGATTCACAAGAGCGAGAGCGGCAACTGCCTGCATCCACCATTACCTGCCTGGTGGCATGGGATTGCGGGGGCGATGTCGGTTGGCCATGTCTGCCGAGTGGCCCATAGCGCACCAGTGCACGATCGTTATAATGCCTCGCCACAGAGGAGAATGAGATGAACGAGTCAGGTTACTGCGCCATCGGATTGGTCAATCCTAAGTCGCCAGAGAATGTTGGCAGTGTCATGCGGGCGGCAGGTTGTTATGGCGCCAGTGAGGTGTACTACACGGGCAACCGATTCGAGTTAGCGCGCCGTTTTGCCACCGATACTCACCAGATGATCACCCAGATCCCCTTGCTAGGTGTCGATGATCTGCTGGCATTCATGCCTGCTGATTGCACGCCTGTGCTGGTGGATTTAATCGCGGGGGCCACCCCACTGCCTGAGTTCATCCATCCTGAGCGAGCTTTTTATATCTTCGGCCCAGAAGATGGCACCCTCAAGCCTAAGCAGTATGCCAAGGTGCAAGAGGTGGTCTATGTCCCCACCCAAGGTTGTATGAATCTGGCTGCCTCGGTCAATGTGATCCTCTACGATCGGTTGGCTAAGCGGATGATGGCGGGCCGCTGAACAAACTGGGAAACCGCGAAGGGGGCGGTGAGGAAACCTATCAGGGCAGCCAAGCTGCCCTGATAGGGTGGGGCGTTATGTCAATCAGATGACGCTACTGCGCAGCCCATTCTCCATCAAGCGGCAGTTATGGGCCGCCAGACGGGTCATAAACGCCTCGTCGACGGTCAAGCCGAAGACCTGCTCATAGAGATCTTTCATCACGAACGGTTGCCACATCATGCTCAAAAAAGAGACCTTCAGCATGTCAGGGTCCATGTGTTCGCCTAACTCCCCATTGGATTTCATGGTTTCCAACAAGGCATCAAACTGCGGAAGTTGGCGCTCTAACAGGCGATTTAGCACAAAATCTCGGCCGGGGCTCTTTTCGTTGGCTAACGCATTGGAGATAGCGGAGGTCAGCTCACTGTTGGGCGCCATCACCTGATAGTAGGTATTGAGCAGCTCATTTAGGCTATGGCCACAATGCTCATCTTGCCAAGCGTGTTCCAGCGGTTCAGCAACATGACCTAGCACCGCCTTATAGAGCCCCTCTTTACTGCCAAAGTAATAGTGGATCATCGCCAGATTAGAGCCAGCTAGCTCTGCAATTTCGCGGGTGGTGACCTTGCTATAGGGCATACTAAGAAAGCGGTCACGCGCAGCAGCCAGTAATCGATCACGAATATCAGAACGTCCGACCGGACGGCCTGGTCTACGTTTTTCCATGAAACACCTCAGAAAATTCAGTCTATGCGGATAAGTGGATCTGATTGTGCGAGGCAGGAAGCACAGCAGGAATGACCGGATAATCGGCGATGAACCGAATATGAAACAAGAAAATTTGCAGTCCTTTACAATTCGATTAAATAAACCGAGCGCTGACCGCTGCCGCTTGCGGTTGACACAGCCTAGAAATCTCGATATTGGTAGCAGGTCATTGACCATAGGATTGACGGCTCATGTATATTGTTACCCCGCTACTACTGCTATCCCTACACGCGTTCATTCGCGCGGGATCTTTGTAGCCGGGCTAACGCACAGCCGGAATTTACAAAAACCCGTGCACCCCGCACGGGTTTTTTTATGTCACCGCAGGTAGCACGTCACCGCACATAGGAAGAGGTAAATCACATGTCAGATCGTGTCATCATATTCGACACAACCCTGCGCGATGGTGAGCAGGCACTCGCGGCTAGCTTGACCGTCAAAGAGAAGCTGCAAATCGCGCAAGCCTTAGAGCGACTCGGTGTCGACGTGATGGAGGTTGGCTTCCCGGTCTCTTCTCCGGGCGATTTTCAGTCGGTGCAAACCATCGCTCGCCACATTAAAAACAGCCGCGTCTGCGCCTTAGCGCGCGCCTTGCCAAAAGATATTGATGCGGCGGGAGAAGCGTTGCGGGTGGCGGAGGCGTTTCGGATTCACACCTTTATTTCCACCTCCTCGATTCATGTGGAGAGCAAGCTGAAAAAAAGCTTCGAGGATGTGCTGGAGATGGGCGTCAGTGCCATCAAGTATGCGCTGCGTTATACCGATGATGTCGAGTTCTCTTGCGAAGATGCAGGCCGCACGCCGATCGATAACCTGTGTCGGATGGTGGAATCCGCCATCAAGGCGGGGGCACGTACTATCAATATTCCTGATACCGTGGGCTACACGGTGCCGACCGAGTTTTCCGGTATCATCCAGACCCTGTTCAATCGGGTGCCGAACATCGACAAAGCGATTATTTCGGTGCACTGTCACGACGATTTGGGCCTGTCGGTGGCGAACTCCATCGGCGCGGTGCAAATGGGGGCTCGCCAGATCGAGTGTACCCTCAATGGCATCGGTGAGCGGGCCGGTAACTGCTCGCTGGAAGAGGTCGCAATGATCCTCAAAACCCGCGCAGATCTGCTCGGGCTACATACCAACATTCGCCACAGTGAAATTCACCGCACCAGTACCTTGGTTAGCCAGATTTGCAACATGCTGGTGCAGCCGAACAAGGCGATTGTCGGGGCTAATGCCTTCTCTCACAGCTCCGGCATTCATCAGGATGGGGTGCTCAAGGCAAAAAACACGTATGAAATTATCACCCCCGAGAGCATCGGTTTAACCCAAAACAGCCTTAACATGACCTCTCGCTCTGGCCGCCACGTGATCAAACACCGGATGGAACAGATGGGATATGCCGAAAGCAGTTATGAGCTCGACGATCTCTATGAAAAGTTTTTGACCTTGGCTGACAAAAAAGGCCAGGTGTTCGATTACGATCTCGAAGCGCTCGCCTTCTTTAGCCAGATCCACGAAGAGCCAGAGCATTTCAAGCTCGAGTATCTGGGGGTGCAAAGTGGCAGCTCAGTACTGGCCACCGCCTCCGTGAAATTACGGGTAGGGCAAGATCTGGTGTGCGAAGCTGCCACCGGCAATGGCCCTGTCGATGCGGTCTATCAATGTATCAACCGCATCACCGGTTACGACATCCGGGTCGCTAAGTATGCGCTCAAGAGCAAAGGGGAAGGGGAAGATGCCCTCGGTCAGGTAGACATTGTCGCCGAGTACAAAGGCCGTAAATTCCACGGCATGGGGCTGGCCACCGATATCATCGAATCCTCAGCCCATGCGTTGCTGCATGTCATCAATAGTATCTGGCGCGCCGACCAAGTCGCCGAACAGCTGGAACGCAATCACACAATCAAGACGGAGACACTATGAGCAGTTATCGGATCGCAGTATTGCCGGGAGATGGCATTGGCCCGGAAGTGATGGCAGAAGCCATCAAGGTGTTGGCAAAAGTACAGGCCAAGTTTGGTTTCACCTTTGATTATCAGCACCACGACGTGGGTGGCATCGCCATCGACAATCACGGCACGCCGTTGCCAGCTAGCACCATTGCTGGCTGTGAGGCGGCCAACGCTGTGTTGTTTGGCTCAGTGGGTGGCCCTAAGTGGGAGCACTTACCTCCCAACGATCAGCCAGAACGCGGTGCCTTGCTGCCCCTGCGTGCGCACTTCAAACTGTTCTGCAACTTGCGTCCAGCCCGGCTTTACACCGGCCTTGAATCGTTTTCGCCGCTGCGGGCCGATATTTCAGATCGCGGCTTTGATATCGCTTGTGTGCGCGAGCTGACCGGCGGTATTTATTTTGGACAGCCCAAAGGTCGTGAGGGGGAAGGGGCAACCGAAAAGGCATACGATACCGAGGTATACCACCGTTTTGAGATCGAGCGGATCGCCAAGATCGCCTTTGAATCTGCCCGAGTGCGCAGAGCCAAGGTGACCTCCATCGACAAAGCCAATGTGTTGGCCTCCTCGATTTTGTGGCGTGAGGTCGTGAGTCAGGTGGCCAAGTCTTACCCCGATGTCGCGCTTAACCATATGTACATCGACAACGCCGCGATGCAGCTCATCAAAGACCCGTCCCAATTCGACGTGCTGCTCTGCTCCAACCTGTTTGGCGATATTCTCTCGGATGAGTGCGCCATGATCACCGGCTCGATGGGACTGCTCCCTTCTGCCAGCCTCAATGAGTCAGGTTTCGGTCTGTTCGAGCCCGCTGGTGGCTCAGCCCCCGATATCGCCGGCAAAGGGATTGCTAACCCGATCGCCCAGATCCTCTCCGCTGCCTTGATGTTGCGCTATAGCCTAGGCCAAGAAGCGGCCGCTCAGGCCATTGAGCAAGCGGTGGCCCAGACGTTGGCAGAGGGTTACTTCACCGCTGACCTGCATCAGGCTAATGCCCAGCATCCGGTACAGAGCACGGCGGACATCGGCAACCAGATCGCCGCCCGGATCTGAGCCACGCAATAGATAACAAGGAACCCAGAGCAATGGCTAAAACCCTTTATCAGAAAGTCTTCGATGCCCATGTGGTGCGCGAAGTGGACGGCGAAACGCCGCTTATTTATATCGACCGTCACTTGGTGCATGAAGTGACCAGCCCACAGGCCTTTGATGGTCTGCGTGCCATGAAGCGCCAGCTGCGGCGCCCCGACCTGACGTGGGCCACCATGGATCACAACGTCTCCACCACCACCAAGGACATCGCGGCCTCTGGTGAGATGGCTCGCATCCAGATGGAGACACTGGCTGCCAACTGTAAAGAGTTCGGGGTGCGCCTCTACGATCTCAACCACCGCTATCAGGGCATCGTCCACGTCATGGGGCCTGAGCTCGGCATTACCCTGCCGGGGGCCACCATCGTCTGTGGTGACTCGCACACCGCCACCCATGGTGCCTTCGGATCACTCGCCTTCGGCATCGGCACCTCCGAGGTGGAACATGTCATGGCGACTCAGACCCTGAAGCAGGGCCGCGCCAAGACCATGCGCATTTTGGTCAACGGCAAGCTGGCCGAGGGGATCAGCGCCAAGGATGTGGTGTTGGCCATTATTGGCAAGGTGGGCCACGCTGGCGGCACCGGCTATGTGGTGGAGTTTGCCGGAGAGGCCATCCAGAGCCTGTCGATGGAAGGGCGGATGACGGTCTGTAACATGGCCATCGAGCTCGGTGCCAAAGCGGGGATGATTGCTCCCGATCAGACCACCATCGATTACATTCGTGGTAAAGAGTTCGCCCCCAAAGGTGAGGCGCTGGAGCAGGCTATTGCTTACTGGCACAGCCTTAAGAGCGACGAAGGCGCTCATTTCGATGCACAAGTGGTACTCAACGCCGCTGATGTCGCGCCACAAGTCACCTGGGGCACCAACCCAGGGCAGGTGATTGCGGTCAATGAGCCGATTCCAGAGCCTGACTCGTTCAGTGACTTGATGGAGCAGCAATCGGCCCGTAAAGCGCTCGCCTACATGGGGCTGGAGCCAGGTCAGAAGCTCTCTGATGTCACCATCGACAAGGTGTTTATCGGTTCATGCACCAATAGCCGGATCGAGGATCTGCGTGCTGCTGCTGCCATTGCCCGTGGCCGTAAAGTCGCGGCGGGGGTACAGGCGTTGGTAGTGCCGGGCTCCGAGCAGGTGAAGGCGCAGGCCGAAGCCGAGGGGCTGGACAAAATATTCATCGAGGCAGGCTTTGAGTGGCGTCTACCCGGCTGCTCCATGTGCTTGGCCATGAACAACGATCGGCTACAACCGGGGGAGCGCTGCGCCTCCACCAGTAACCGTAACTTTGAAGGGCGCCAAGGTCGTGCTGGGCGTACCCATTTGGTTAGCCCCGCGATGGCCGCCGCCGCTGCGGTCAGCGGTCGTTTTGCCGACATTCGTTCACTGTAAGAGGGAATCACTATGACAGGTTTCAAGCAACACAAAGGGATCGTCGTGCCCCTCGACAGCGCCAACGTCGATACGGATGCCATCATCCCCAAGCAGTTCTTGCAGAAGGTCAACCGGATTGGATTTGGCAAGCACCTGTTCCACGACTGGCGCTTCTTGGATGATGAAGGGCAACAGCCCAACCCTGAGTTTGTGCTCAATCAGCCGCGCTATGTGGGGGCTACTATTCTGCTGGCCCGTGAGAACTTCGGTTGCGGTTCAAGCCGTGAACATGCGCCGTGGGCGCTGGCCGATTACGGTTTTAAAACCATCATCGCGCCAAGTTTTGCCGATATTTTCTACGGTAACGCCATCAACAACGGCATGGTACCGGTTCGCCTGAAGGATGCTGAGGTCGAGGCGCTGTTCCAGCTGGTGGCTGCCAATCCGGGCCAACAGATCGAGGTCGATCTGGAGGCAAATCAGGTGCGGGCAGGCACCCTCTGCTTTGGTTTTGAAATCGACGAGTTTCGCCGCTATTGCTTGCTCAATGGGCTCGATGCCATCGGCCTCACCCTACAGCATGAAGCGGCCATCAGCGCCTTTGAAGCCAACCAGCCAAGCTGGATCTAGGGCCTCTGGCCAAAAGATGGGTAGAATTAACAGGGAGCAATTGCTCCCTGTTTTTCGTTCCAGAGCTGGCCATCGGGGCGCAGGCGAGCGGGCCACAATAAGAGGAAAGGATGATGAAAATTGCCAAGGTCATCGCTCTACTGGGGAGCCTGCTGACTGTGCTACCGGCCAGTGCCGCCCAGACTTACTTCAACCAGCTCAATGACGGTGAGTATCAAGTCGGCTGGCAAGACCATGAAGGCAAGCCGCTGACACTCACCTATCGCTTGGAAAAAGGGAGCATTCCGCCCTTGGTCGCTTTTCGTCCCGCCAGAATGAAGGAAGATGTGGTGCAAGCGCTGCTAACGTCGGCGCGCCAAGCGCATCCCAACGTGCAATTTTTGTTGTCTCGCCCAAGCCTTGACGTGCAACTGAAAAGCCGTCAAGCAGAGCAGGCTCAGAAAGCCATGGCGTGGCTGGTGTCGGAACGTAAAAAAGAGGAAGCCGCGTGGCTGCAATCCCACTATTTCCACTATTTTACCCCCCCAGATGGTCAGTTAGCCATCAAGCAAGATCATGTGCGCATCGCCTTAGAGAGCCGCGCTGAGCTAGCCCCGCTCGCCAGTCAGTTAAAGCAGGAGGGGGCGCATGAAACAGAGACTCGCCAGAAAACGGTGGCACATATGCTCACCTTTGTGCAGAGCATCCCTTACCTCACCTTGGATAGCTTGGGTGGACGACTCGGCAAAGGGTTTCTCACGCCGCGTCAGGTGTTAGCGCAAAATCGGGGGGATTGCGACAGCAAGGTGACCCTGATGGCGGCCATGCTTGCTCAGCTGTTTCCAACCCTAAAACAAGCGATCGTGATTGTGCCGGGTCATGCCCTACTTGGGGTGGCGCTGCCTGCTCAACCTGGGGAGGCGACCCTCGCCCATGGCGGTGAGCGCTATGTGCTGCTAGAGCCTACCGGCCCAGCCCTGTTGCCCGTTGGCCAGATAGCTCCCGCCAGCAAAATGTTGATCGACAGCCAGCAAGTGAGTACCGAGGCCGTCAACGTACCGAAGGGGTGAGGGGATTGGCAGAGTGCAATGGAAACCTTGCGATAGGGGATCGCTTACACCCGCTATCTAGCGTCTAACAACATGCCCCACCAAGGTGGGGCATGTTCGTTGCACCGCTTAACGCGGCTGATGACGGGCGCAGTGGCTTACAGCGCGGCGATCTCGGCCTGCTGAGCTTCCAGCTTGGTCAGCTGGAGACGGTAATCGTCCAGCTTTTCGCGCTCTTTGGCGATGACCGCTTCCGGCGCCTTGGCGACGAAGGCGTCGTTGCCAAGTTTGCCTTCGATGCGACCGCACTCACCCACCAGACGGGCCACCTCTTTGGCCAGACGGGCCAGTTCGGCGTCCTTGTCGATGAGACCGGCCATCGGGATCAGTAGCTCTGAGCTACCGATCAGCTTCTTCACTGACAGCGGGGCGGTTTCACCATCCGCCAGCACGCGGATGGAGTCCAGACGGGCCAGCGACTTGAGGAAGGCCTCGTTGTCATTGGCGCGCTGGGTATCTTTGGCATCGCACTGGAGCAGCACGTTGAGCGGCACGCTCGGCGCCACGTTCATCTCGGCGCGGATGTTGCGGATGCTGACGATGAACTCTTTCACCCACTCACTATCCGCCATCGCGGCTTCGTCCACCTTGGCGGCGTCGAACTCCGGGAATGCCTGCAGCATGATGGTGTCGGCGTGCACGCCAGCCAGCGGAGCGACCGATTTCCAGATGGTCTCGGTGATGAACGGGATGATCGGGTGCGCTAGACGCAGCAGGGCTTCAAGGACACTGACGAGGGTGTGGCGGGCTGCGCGCTGCTCGGCCTCGGAACCCTTGGTCAGCACCGGCTTGGTCAGCTCCAGATACCAGTCACAGAACTGGTTCCAGATAAACTCGTACAACACGCCTGCGGCGATATCGAAGCGGTAGGTATCGAGCGCGGTACGGAAGTCACGGATGGCCACTTGCAGCTGGGACTGGATCCAGCGATCCGCCAGACTGAACTGCATCTCGCCGCCCTTACCTTGCGACGAGAAGCCACAATCCTGATCTTCGGTGTTCATCAGCACATAGCGGGAGGCGTTCCACAACTTGTTGCAGAAGTTGTTGTAGCCGTCCAGCCGCTTCATATCCCAGTTGATGTCACGTCCGGTAGAGGCCAGCGCTGCCAGGGTGAAGCGCAGGGCGTCGGTGCCGTGTGCCTCGATCCCTTCCGGGAACTGCTTGGCGGTACGCTTACCGATCTTCTCGGCCATCTGCGGCTGCATCATGTTGCCGGTGCGCTTCTCCAGCAGATCGTCCAGCGAGATGCCGTCGATCATGTCGAGCGGGTCCAGCACGTTGCCCTTGGACTTGGACATTTTCTGGCCCTCTTCGTCACGGATAAGGCCAGTGATGTAGACGGTTTTGAACGGGACTTGCGGCTGGCCGTTTTCGTCTTTGATGAAGTGCATGGTCATCATGATCATCCGGGCAATCCAGAAGAAGATGATGTCGAAGCCGCTCATCAGCACGTCGGTCGGGTGGAAGGTTTTGAGCGCTTCGGTGTTGTTCGGCCAGCCCAAGGTGGAGAAAGTCCACAGGGCGGAGCTGAACCAAGTATCGAGCACGTCTTCGTCCTGACGCAGTACGGTCACGGCCGGAATGCTGTGCTTGGCACGCACTTCCGCCTCGTCACGGCCAACGTAGACATTGCCGGCCTCGTCATACCATGCCGGGATGCGGTGACCCCACCACAGCTGACGGGAGACACACCAGTCCTGAATGTCGCGCATCCAAGAGAAGTACATGTTTTCGTACTGCTTGGGCACGAACTGGATGCGGCCATCTTCCACCGCTTCGATGGCGGTCTTGGCCATCGGCGCCACGCGCACGTACCACTGGTCGGTCAGCATCGGCTCGATGGGCACACCACCGCGATCGCCGTAGGGTTGTTGCAGTACGTGATCCTTGATCTCGGCCAGCAGGCCCAGCTCATCCAGCTTGGCCACAATGGCTTTGCGGGCGGCGAAGCGCTCCAGACCAGCGAACTCGGCCGGCAGGGCGGCGTCATAGGCGGTGCTCGGGTTGCCGTTGCTGTCGACTACTTCGGCCTCGGCACGGACAAAGGCGTCCAGGGTGAAGATGTTGATCATCGGCAGGCTGTGGCGCTTGCCCACTTCGTTATCGTTGAAGTCGTGGGCCGGGGTGATCTTCACGCAACCGGTGCCCTTCTGCATGTCGGCGTGTTCGTCGGCAACGATGGGGATCAGACGGTTCACCAGCGGCAGCAGGATGTGCTGGCCGATCAGCGCCTGGTAGCGCGGGTCTTCCGGGTTCACGGCCACGGCGGTATCGCCCAGCATGGTCTCCGGACGGGTGGTGGCGACGATCAGGTAATCCTTGCCTTCGGCGGTCTTGGCACCGTTGGCCAGTGGATAACGAAGGTGCCACATGTGGCCCTTGATCTCGCGGTTTTCCACTTCCAGATCGGAGATGGCGGTGTTGAGTTTCGGATCCCAGTTCACCAGCCGCTTGCCGCGGTACATCAAGCCATCTTCGTAGAGACGGACGAACACTTCCTGCACGGCGGCGGAGAGACCCTCATCCATGGTGAAGCGCTCACGCTCCCAATCCACCGAGTCGCCCAGACGGCGCATCTGGCGGGTGATGGTGCCGCCAGACTCTTCCTTCCACTGCCAGATCTTGTCGATGAAGGCATCACGGCCGTAGTCGTGACGGGTCTTGCCCTCTTCTGCGGCGATCTTGCGCTCTACCACCATCTGGGTGGCGATACCGGCGTGGTCGGTCCCTGCTTGCCACAGGGTGTTCTTGCCCTGCATGCGGTGGTAGCGGATAAGGGTGTCCATAAGGGTCTGCTGGAAGGCGTGCCCCATGTGCAGGCTGCCGGTGACATTCGGCGGCGGGATCATGATGCAGAAGGAGTCTTTGCTGGTGTCGCCGTGAGGCTTGAAGTAACCCTGGGCTTCCCAGTGCTGATAGAGCGCCTGTTCGATGGCGTTGTGATTAAAAGTCTTTTCCATGGTTTCGCCGTAATCTGGATGGATGGAGTCTGGTGTTGATTCTTTCTGGATCAATTGGTTGCAGTCATGGCTGCGCCGGATCCGGTGCGGCAAGGACGGGCTGATCCCTCATTTCGAGGGTATGGCCTGCCTGGCGATAGTGCTTGTAGCGCTCGCGGGCTTGCTGCTTTTGTGTTTCATCAGTGGGGACGAAATCTACCACTTGAGGGAAGTGTCCTGCAAACAAAGGCGTCTGCTTGGTCAGATTGATGAGACGGGCATAGCGCCGTGTCGGCGGTTGATAGCCAATCTCCACTGGTGCCTGACCGCTTTCCCCTTGTAGCTGGTGCGGCACGAAGCGATCCGGCGGTAATTGCCATAACAGCTCGTCAAGGCGCAGAGCTTGAGCTTCATCCTCACACAACAGGTAGAGATGGCCTGCGCCCCATGAATCAGCCGCCAGTTGGCAGGCTAGCCGCTCGACAGCACCAGCCTGTGGGTCATCTGGTTCACTCATGAGGTAAAAAGTGACGTGGCTCATCGAATTGATCCTGTTTGTGGTAACGATGGGGTGACTGTCTTGTTGAGCTGATGGGGCAGTGGCGGCCCGCTACTCACTGATCTAACAATGAAATAAGGAAGAGGGGAGCCTCTTCCTTGTGATGCAGGGTAATGCCAACCCTTGTGATGCTGATACCACAAGGGACAACAGCGTTACTCTTTCTCTTCGATATCCACCCCAGCCCGGTTTAGCAAAAACTGGGTCAGCAAGGGCACCGGTCGACCAGTTGAGCCTTTCTCTTTACCGCTTTTCCACGCTGTACCCGCAATGTCCAAGTGGGCCCAGCTGTACTTCTTGGTGAAGCGCGATAAAAACGCAGCGGCGGTAATGGTGCCTGCAGGTCGACCGCCGATGTTGGCCATGTCGGCAAACGGGCTGTCGATCTGCTCCTGATACTCTTCAAACAGCGGCAGACGCCAAGCGCGATCACCGGCTTGCTCAGAGGCATTGAGTAGCTCATGGGCTAGCGGATTGTGATTAGCCAGCAGCCCCGAGGTATGGTGACCCAGTGCAATGATGCAGGCCCCGGTCAGGGTCGCCACGTCGATGACAGTTTCTGGCTCGAAGCGATCCACATAGGTCAGCGCATCGCACAGCACCAGCCGACCTTCTGCATCGGTGTTGAGCACCTCGATGGTCTGGCCAGACATGGAGGTGAGAATGTCACCTGGGCGATAGGCGTTGCCACCTGGCATATTCTCGCAACCTGCCAGCACCCCGATGACGTTGAGCGGCAGTTGCAGCTGGGCCAGCGCGTGCATGGTGCCGAGCACGGAGGCAGCGCCCCCCATGTCGTACTTCATCTCATCCATGCCGTCAGCGGGTTTGATCGAGATACCACCGGAATCGAAGGTCAACCCTTTACCCACCAGCACAATCGGCTTGGCGTCGGGGTGGCCCTTGTATTCGATGATGGCCATCATGGCTTCGTTTTCAGAGCCACGGGCCACTGCCAGATAAGCGTTCATACCAAGTTCCGCCATCTCTTGCTCACCAATCACCTTGGTGGTGATGTTGTCAAAAGAGTCAGCCAGCCGCCGCGCCTGAGAGGCAAGATAGGCAGGGTTACAGACGTTGGGCGGCATGTTGGCCACATCGCGGCAAATACGCATCCCTTTAGCCACCGCCAAGCCATGGGCGATGGCTTTTTCACCTATGGTCAGTTCTCGGCGCGTCGAGACATTAAAGACCAGTTTGCGCAGCGGGCGACGGGGCTCAGCTTTGTTGGTTTTGAACTGATCGAAGCTATAAAGACCTGCTTTGGTGGCTTCTACTGCTTGGCGTACCTTCCAGTAGGTATCCCGCCCCTTGACGTGCAGCTCGGTGAGGAAGCAGACCGCCTCCATGGAGCCGGTTTCATTGAGGGTGGTGATGGTCTTGTTGATGATCTGTTTGTACTGACGTTCGTCGAGCTCTCGCTCTTTACCGCAACCGACCAGCAGTACCCGCTCACTGAGCACGCCGGGTACTTGGTGGAGCAGTAGCATTTGGCCTGGTTTCCCTTCTAGGTCACCACGGCGCAGCAGCGAACTGATGTAGCCATCGCTGATTTTGTCCAGCTGTTCGGCAACCGGTGAGAGACGACGAGGCTCAAACACGCCGACCACGACGCAGGCGCTACGTTGCTTCTCAGGACTGCCACTCTTTACACTGAACTCCATGGAATCTCCTACATCCTAAAGACAAAAGGCACCTTTTATTGAATAATGCGGTGCTTGTTGGGGTATCAGAGGCGGAGCGAACAGCCACTGGCTCCGCAGTTCAAACTGGTAAAAATCCAGCACACGGCCCTATTTTTCAAGCATTCGGCTAAAAACACAAGTTTACTTGGGAATGACTGTGATCGTTTTCCGATATTTGTTCAGGGAAACCCTGAAAACTCAGCTAGCAGTGTTATTTGTATTGCTGCTTATTTTTGTCAGCCAACAGTTTATCCGAATCATCAGCGATGCCGCCGACGGTGAGGTGCCAACTCGTCTTGTTTCGACGCTACTGCTACTTAACCTGCCCAACATGGCCTTGTTGATGCTGCCAATTAGTCTCTTTTTGGCCATCTTGTTTGCTCACGGGCGCCTCTATGCCGAAAGTGAAATGACGGTGATGCATGCGGTGGGTTTCAGCCATCGCTTTGTGATGCGCAGTGCCATGTTGCTGGCGTTGTTGACCGCAGCGGTTGCGGCGTTTAATACCGGCTGGATCGCCCCGCAGGCGAAAGAGCGTGAGTATCAGGTTATCGATAAATTTAAAGCCGATCCTGGGATCTCATTTCTCCAAGCGGGTCGGTTTATGGAGCTCGATAAAGGGCGATTAGTCGCATACATCCAAGAGTTGAACGATAACGGCTCTGCACTGCAAAAAATCTTTGTCCTGCAGCGGGCTGAAGAGGGCAAATCGCCCTCCGTGGTGGTGGCCAGTGAAGGGGTGGTGAGTGTCGATGACAATGGCTTGCAGTGGCTAACGCTGAAAGATGGCTCCCGCTATGAAGGGGACTTTTCCGGTAAGCAGTTCCAGATCTCCGATTTCAAAGAGTACGGCTTGGTTATCCGTCAGCAAGAGCTGGAGTATTCCAGTCGCAAGGCGGCGGCCAAGCCCACTATGGAGTTGCTGGGGACGCAAGATAATAGTCTGATGGCCGAGCTGCAGTGGCGTATCTCATTGCCACTCTCGATCCCCGTGCTGACCTTTTTGGTAGTGCCCCTAGCCCGCGTTAACCCGCGTCAGGGGCGCTATGCCAAGTTATTGCCAGCCATTTTGCTCTATCTCTCTTATTTCTTACTGCTCAGTGCAGCCCGCTCCGCTATTGACAGTGGTCGTTTACCTTACTGGCCTGGCATGTTTTTGGTGCCACTGGCTTATATCTTGGTGATCGGTTTGCCCCTCAATATGCAGGGCACAAGTTGGTGGAATGGCCTGAAAGGGCTGTTTTTTAATAAAAAATCGGCCTAATGCTCGCCATTAGATGATGGTCGCCAGCGCAGCGTGACGGCGCTGGCGCGACGGTATTTCAGAGGAACGTTTGCATGACATTGCAAGTTTGGAGTCTCTCCTGATGTTTGGGATTCTCGATAGGTATATCGGTCGGGTCATTTTTATGTCGGTCCTGCTGTGTGAAATCACCTTGGTGGGGCTGGCCGCGCTGATCAAATATGTGGAGCAGCTCAAGTCGGTCGGGGATGGCAACTACGACATGCTCAGCGCGCTCTATTATGTGGTGCTTTCTATGCCCAAGGAGGCGGTGCTGTTCTTTCCGTTGGCTGCCCTGCTGGGTGGGTTAATCGGGCTGGGCCAGCTGGCGACGAGCTCTGAGTTGGTGGTGATGCAGGCCGCTGGGCGATCCAAAATCAGCATTGTGATGGCCGCCCTCAAAACCGCGGTGCCACTGATGATCGTGGTTGGATTGATGGGGGAATATATCGCCCCAATAGCCAAACGCATGGCCGATGACATTAAGGCTGGCGCCCTGTCTGAGGGACGTTTGACTGTATCTGCTTATGGTGTGTGGGCGCGTGATGGCAATAACTTTGTCAACATCAATGGGGTGCGTAACGATGGTGCCTTAACGGGGATCACCCTCTACCGTTTTACGCCTGAGCGCAAATTGATCGATGTGGTGCAGGCGCAAGAGGGGGTTTTTGAGCAACATCACTGGCAATTAAAAGCGGCGACGGTGACTCGTTTTGATGACCCTACCCAAATCCAGAGCGAACAACACCCGCAGATGGCATGGTCTTCTGAATTGACCCCCAAACAGTTGGGGGTGGTGAGTATTGATCCCGAGAACCTCTCCGTCGCTGGGCTGCTTGATTACATTGGTTATCTCGATGCGAACAAACAAGATGCTGGGCGTTACAAGTTAGAGATGTGGCGTAAGTTGCTCTCGCCTTTTTCTGTGATCGCCATGATCCTGCTTGCCTCTTCCTTTATTTTTGGTCCGTTGCGCTCGGTCAGTATGGGGGCGCGGATGCTGATGGGGATCATGACTGGCTTCGCCGTTTATGTGAGCGATCGGGTATTTGGCCCGATCAGCTTGGTCTATGCGGTGCCGCCGATCCTGGCTGCGATTGCACCGAGCCTGCTGTTTGGGGGCGTCTCGTTTTATATTCTCAATCGCAAGCAATAGCCCACTCGCTGTGATGGGGTGCAGGCCATGATCTGAAGCTGCCCGCTACTGACCTAGTGTCCCCGCGTTCAAAAGACCAAATGTGCCACATCGTGAGCCCGTTTGGTCTGCTAGTCAGCCTTGTATCTGCGATGGCGTTAGCACAGACTGGTTGCCCTGATTTTTGTGCAATTCAACGGATGGCCGCCCTGATGACCCCCGCTATTAATCTGTTAAAGCAGCTTAACATTCCGTACACCCTCTATCCCTACCCATGCGACGCCCACGATGATTTTGGGAAACACGCCGCGACCCAGCTTGGTTTGCCGTTGACGCAGGTGTTCAAAACGTTGATCGCGTATCACGACAAACAGGCCGTAGTGGCGATTGTTCCCTCATCTGGTCTGTGTAACTTGAAGCAGTTAGCCAAAGCGACAGGCCTCAAAAAGGTGGAGATGATGAAGCCGGCGGATGCTGAAAAATTGACCGGTTACAAGGTGGGAGGGATCAGCCCCTTAGCGCAGAAAAAAGGGTTGCCCACCGTGCTTGATGACTCCGCCATGCAATTTACCGAGATCTTGGTCAGTGGTGGTAAACGTGGCCTCTCGGTGGGGGTCTCTCCCCATGCGATGGAGCGCTTATTGAAGTGGGTTGTGGCGCCGATTGGTGAGCCGCATCCATAAGCCGTCGTTATTTTCCTTTGCCTTCTGCCATAGACATTGAGCATGACAACGAGCGGCAATCGAGGGCTGTGATGGTTGTCTCCCTTAATGCAATGCACTAGGTAATAGTGCGATGCACAAGCTAATCATCACACCAGAGCCACCGTTTGGCGGGCCCGCCACAGCCGCTCGTGGAAGAAGAACACCACGGTGTTGATGGCAGGCTCGATCATCGCCATGACCCCGCCGGTGAGCAGCTCACCGCTGAGCAGGTAGGCAACCCCGAAAGCGACGGAGAAGTGGACCACGGCAAAGCCACATGTTTTGGCTTGCAGGCTATGACGAGGCTTGAATTTGTGCCAGCCGAGATCATGAAAGTAGAAGGCGACCGTGTTGACGGCTGGCTCGATCAGGGCGATCAGGCTGGCAATCAGCAGCTCACCGGTCAGCAGGTAAGCCACGGTAAAGGCGACACCGAAGTGCAGGATGGCAAAGCTGATGGTCTTTTTCATGATGGCGGTTCCTCTCTGGTGATGATGAGAGTATCCGCCGAAATGAGATTAAATGAAAACTATTCTCATCTATTGCCAAAATAGAGAGAACCTATCAACGGGCGAGTGGCCGGTGCGCTTCAGCGGTTGCCAATCGCAACCAAGGCGATAAAGTACAGGTTCTTCACACTTGCCCATGAACAAGAAGACCTTGGACACCCATCCTTTGGGTTCTGGCTATGCTGCGCCTTGCTCAGAAAGGTGGGTGTCCCAGATTTGTGCCCGTTACTTTGTTACGGCCAATCGGGAACGTTTTTGTAAAGAGAGCTGGTGCCAAGCAGCCGCTTGGTACTGCTCACATCAGCCTCAACATAATTGGCAAAATTATTCATTGCATAGTCAGCAAGCTCTTGTGCACTTATCTGTAAACTCATGTCACTCGGTTCAACGACTTGCAGCCACGCTGTCCTGCCAGCCTCTACAGCGATAACGGCATAAAGATTGACCTGAGCAGATCGGCAGACTAGCGCGACGCCATCGATAATCTGCGGTTTATTGCCGCTATTCAGGCAGTGGTCGAAGAAGTCAGCATAGATGCCCACAACACCAGGCAATTTGACCGTTAATTTTTCCTGGATAGCATAGGAGGAGCGGAAAAACTTACCTCTCGGAAAATCAAATGTGTCATCAACCGAAACCATGAGAACGCTGAATTTGTCATGTGCGAACTCAATTCCCGATGCAGGTGTGTTCTGGGAAGGGTTGGATTGGCAACCAGCTATCAAAAATGCACTGGCAACTACAGGTATCAGGTTCTTCATTTTTTCCTCGATTTCAGTACTTCATGCACATTTCAACGCATTTCGGTCATGAGGCTATTAAAAGACCTTGGACACCCATCTTTTGGGCTCTGGCTATGCTGCGCCTTGCTCAAAAAGGTGGGTGTCCCAGATTTGGTTCTCAACCTCTCACTAAAAAACATAACGCCCGTGTAATAGGCGCGAGCTTGCGATCATCCTAATTGACGCGTTTGTTAAATTTTTAGTACCAATCTTGCTCATTTTCTTCAACAGAAACTTCAATACCGCCGGATGTTCCAGCAATATAGAGACCATCATCCTCGGCGTTTACTAGTTCGCCATCAATAAACTCATAATGCAGAAATATCTCAACGGTAAATGTAGTTGATATTGTGCTTGTTCTTGAAGTGCTGTCGAATGTATACATTCGACCATCTTCGCGATCATAGATGCCGTTGTTAAAGTCTGGGCCAGTCACCGTCACTTCAAATTCCACATCTATATCAAAGGTGATTTGGCTTTCTTCGTCGTCGATATATAGTACTGATGGATCTATGTCTCCAAGATTTGTAACAGTTAGACCATCATCAACTTCTGCGTCTTCCCAAGTTGAAGAGTTATATACCTCGCATTCCTCAAGAAACTCAGTGATTTTCTGCTTTATAGATGCTTCGTTTGTTATGAAATACTGTTTTACTTGCTCGTGTCTTACGTTGGTATGGGTGGTATAGATATCTAGGAGCTTATCTAATGATTCAACCGAAATAAAATTCGGGTCGCCATCGCAATACGCTTTCATGTCTCCATCATCAGATATAACGTATATTTTTTCGTCCTCTTCAAGATGTGATTTCAGCGACAAGATCGAAATTGCATCCGGAAACTCTGATTTTTTCTTTCCATCGCCAAACGGAGGAATTTTATCAAAATATAAAAACAACAACTCTTCTGCATTAACACCATTGGCTTCTACAGTATCTGTAGCGCAGGCATTCATGAAATCATAAAATACTTCTTCTGATTTTTTGTAGATATCTTCATCCGAAATCTCCTCAAATAACCCCTTAATTTTCTCATCATCAAGAGATGATAGAAGGCGAGCTTTTCTTCGAAAGGTTTGAATAGCGCTTATAGCATCTTTAACGGACAATTCTATTTTAGATTTTACTTCTCGCTCTACGACGCTCGTGGACACATGAAACAATTCTTTCTGTTCACAATATTTCCTGAAAGACTTAAATGCAGGGCCGTCGAAGTGAAGGCCAGCCTTAACGAATGACTGCGTATCAATGAATACCTTTCTAGTCTCTAGCACGATTATTCGTCCCGAAATTTAACGTTGGGTTAAGGGGCGGGCTTTAGCCCGTCCCAGTGAGCGAAGCGAACGGTTTGAACCTATTGTTAGAAGGTCACTCCTCGATTTGGCGTAACGTGTATTCAATGCTTGGGCCACTGAATGCTCTAGTTGTTACCTTGAAAGTTCCACTGAGAGGAAGTGATTGCGTACCTGTTCCGCCGTAACTCCAGCGAAAAGTAGACGGATCAATTAATTCAATGCGTAAGGTGTCAAGACATTTGACCTTGGAAAGAATTTGTGGGGAAAAGCTAAGGCCTTGAGATTTCTCACTGTAGATTGCACTTTTGAGGTCGGCGCTATCAAAGTCTTTCGAAAAAGTAGGTAGGCCAAATGAGTAGAAGGTGTTCCCTTCGTCACCTTCAGAGTGGCCTGGTATTTTCATATCACAGGCTTGGTGAATTAAATAGTTAATAGGGAGAACTGCATCCATAGCAATGGATGAGTTTATAGTTACTTTGGCTCCATTGTTTCTGTCTAGGAACTCGCGAAACTGATCGATATCCTCATACACAAGTGGAATCCAGTCTTCGTCATATACTTCTGGCTCATTTGAAATAAAAAGTGAGCCAAATTCCTTGAGAGCAAGAATGGCGCCGGCGAGAGCGCCAATAGCTATAAGGCCCTTAGATATTTTTTGCGCTCTAGTTATTATCAGGTTAGCCAATTCTCAATGACCTTCTAACGCTTCAAACACCGGTGCAGCTATGCTGCATCCGCGTGATTTGACTTGTTATATTCTCCGAACATGAACTGTCTATGCTTTTCATGTTCGCCCATGGACATGACGTAAAAAAGAAACTCTTTATTTTTAATATCTGACTTGGATATCAAGTCAGATATTAGCTGTAAACAATGTTGCTGATGGCTAGTTAGTGATGATTTAACTTTATCTAAATCACTAAGTTTTAAATTGTTTATGAACGTGAAATAATTTTTAAACAGGCCACATAACACATCTGAAACTTGCACCTCAAGGTATGAGTTTGAGTCAACAAATTCGTAATTAATGCTACTGAGCTCCTTGTCATAACCTTCATATTTCTCAAAACACTTTTGAATTTCAAATTCATTATCTAATACATGCTTCGAGCCATTGAAAAGCTTTATTCTTTGGTTGTAAAAGATCGAAAATCCGTCAATTAATGACCCCACTTTATGGTCATACACAAAAAAGTACTCTTCAATATTACGGCACATATCGAACAGCTTAGAAAGACTTAACAAACTAAATGAAGTTCTTTTATCTACAATTTTCCTCGCCCTTGCCTCTGGCTTAGAGTATTTTTTTGCTAATTTATTCAACCCTTTATTAAAAGAAGCTGCATCTTTAGGCTCTACTTTTGGATAGGTATACTTTGATAGCAAGCTCAGGAAATTAGACTTATCCATTTTCATTAGCTCATATAGTGCATCCTTATGATAGTCAAGGTACATTCTCTTTCCGCCAGCAGGTGAATAGTTTAGACCTCCATATTTATCTACATGCTCACAACAATCGTCAATGATATCCACTAAAGACCAGTATTCGATATTGATGTTGTCATAATGAATATAATAATCACTTTTAAGCAGCCACTCTAATATAGTCACCAGCTTTTGAGATTTTAGGTTATCTAGAAATCCACCTTTCGCAACCTGTTTGAACTTCAATTCTTTAGCCGATGGAGGAAGCTTAAGAGCATTTAAAAGTTCTTTGATATCGCTTTCTGCAACATCACCTTCGTGCACTATTCCTGCAAGAACAAAGCACGGCGATGGATTAGAATGTGAGTCCGTATTAAATCGTTTTCCTTTGAGAAAAAGCTTTCGAATATTGTTTGATTCATCATAAAAAAATGTATAACTCATTCACCAAACTCCCTGGAGAATATAACAGTGATTAGATGGAAAGCGGTATTAATCCGTTAGCAGAGCATTCCATATAACTCCGTAACATTCTCACTGCCGCCAAGTAAAAACAACTATTAAATCATAATGTTACCTGTTTTCTTCTTATGCTGGGCGTATTCGCTTGACTTCCTCTTTTTGCGCCACCGTTACTACTGTGTAAAAAATCAGTTCTCAGGGCACTCTTGGCAAGCGCCGCCAAAGCACGCCTGCGTGAGCGGGTCAGAAATCAGCATAAGGCTGTCACCATGTTGACTGGGCAGTCGTAGGCAACGTTCGCTTATCCATTCCATCTTGCATGGCTACCGCCCCTGAATTACAGCCTCCGGTCTGCTGCGTTTAACCAACGGGATGGGGTTGGCATGGCTCATGGGGTGACTCCGACGAGGCTTTGTTGCCAATTGGCTATAGTACTGGCCTATTGGCCAAGGGAAAGAGGGATGCGGGGAATTTCTGAGCCAGATCAATTAATTAACCAATAACGGCTGGTTTGGTGTGCAGAGGGGATGCGTGGCCGCCATTGGTGAGGAAAAGAGTTAGTGGGTAAAGCGGTAGCGGGTAAAAAACAAAGAAGCCCCTGAACGGGGCGTCTCTTTGCTGGCCATGCCGCAACGGTGAACGGCTTGGCTGAGCGACTTGCTGGCGCGTTGGCCGGGCGCCAGAGCGTGCTGGTGCTGGCTTACTCTGCGACCTTGTTCAGCCACTCCACCTTGTATTGGGCGCCGGCACCCTGTGCCAGCTTGGCACACAGTGGTTTGAGGAAGGCTTCAATCTGCTCGTCCAGCAGCCAAGGTGGGCTGATGATCAGCATCCCTGAGCCGTTCATGCCCCAATCGCTGGTCTGAGCGGCCACTTCCAGCTCGGCCACCAGCACGTTGCCGAAGTTTTCGCGCTTGATGGCGCGCAGCATGTCGCGGGATTTGTCCGCCTCCTGCCCAAGGATCGGATACCAGAGGGCGTAGATACCGGTCGCCCAGCGCTTTTGCGCCTTTTTCAGGGTATCGACCACGGCGAAGTAATCTTCTTTGAGCTCATAGGGCGGATCGATCAGCACCAGCCCGCGGCGCGGGGTGGGGGGCAGCAGGGCGATCAGCCCCTCGAAGCCATCGCGGTGGTGGACGGCCACGCGGGGGTCGTAACCCATATTGGCGCGCAGATCTTCCACCTCGTTGTTGTGCAGCTCCATCAGCGCCAGCTTATCCTGCTCGCGGGTGAGGCGGCGGGAGAGCTCCGGCGAGCCGGGGTAGTAGTTCAGCTCGCCGCTGTTTCCTTCTTGAGCGGGGTTCATCTCCTCGATGACGGCGAGATAGGGGGCCATGGTAGACCACTGGGCCCGCTCATCCCACAGGCGGCCGATGCCGTCGGCATACTCGGCCTTCTTCTGCGACCAGTCGCCGCGCAGGTCGTAGAGACCGCCACCGGCATGGGTGTCCAGCACGATGAAGGGTTTCTCCTTCTTCTTGAGGGACTCGATGATCAGGGCCTGAACGGCGTGTTTCAGCACATCAGCATGGTTGCCGGCGTGAAAGGCGTGGCGGTAGCTCAGCATATTAGATCTCTGAGGGGGCCCTGCTGGGCACCCAGTCGTGATAGATAGGTTGATAAATGGTGGCCGTGGCCATGAAACAGGGGGAGGTGTTGCAAGGCGTGCAATAACGCAGCCTGTTGCTGGCGCTCCAGCAGCAGCTCTTGACTCAAGCAGGCCTGATAGGCTTGTGTATCCCCAGCGCTTTTTAGCTGCTGGCGCAGCTGACGTAGCGGCTGTAACAAAGGGGCAGTATCCGCCAGCGCAGAGGCGAGGGCGGTGAGTTCCCCTGCAATACCATGCCGATCTAACCAGTGCAGCAGCAGAGCGAGATTGACGTTACCGCCCAGCGTCTGCACGGTGAGCCAATCTTGACTGCGTTCACCATAGATCTTGCCACTCCAGTGCCAAAAATGGTCTGCGCTGGGGAGTTCATTCAAGGCCACTGTGTTGCGAGTGTTCATCTGTGACTTACTGTGCGGCGAATGCCTGCTCTAGGGCTTCTAGCTCTTCACCTAGGCTGATCCACTCCAGCTCGATCTCTTCCAGCTGCTCCTTGAGGGGGCCTTGGGATTTGAGCAGCTCGGAGAGCTTGGTTTTAGCGCGCTCTTCGTAGATGGCAGGGTCGGCCAGCTGGCTTTCGATATCGCCAAGCTTACCTTGCAGCTTCTCCATGCTCGCTTCGAGTTTTTCCAGCTTCTGGCGCAGCGGACGGGTCTGCTGGCGGAACTCTGCCTCGCGTCGTTTCTGATCCCTGCGCGCTACCGCCGAGTTGGCAGAGACTGGGCCATCCGCCGGTTTGGCGTTGGCCTCTTTCTCCTGCTCGCCGAGCCACTTGTGGTAATCGTCCAGATCGCCGTCGAACGGCTCGACCCGGCCACCGTGCACCAGATAGAAGTCATCGGTGGTGGTGCGCAGCAGGTGCCGGTCGTGAGACACCACCACCATGGCCCCTTCGAAGCCTTGCAGCGCCATGGTCAGGGCGTGGCGCATTTCCAGATCTAGGTGGTTGGTTGGTTCATCCAGCAGCAAGAGGTTGGGCTTTTGCCAGGTGATCAGCGCCAGCACCAGCCGCGCTTTTTCGCCGCCGGAGAAGGGGGCCACCTTGTCGAGCGCCTTGTCACCGTGAAAACCGAAGCTGCCCAGATAGTTGCGTAGCTCCTGCTCGGTCTTGTCCGGCGCGAGGCGGGCCAGATGATCGAGCGGGGTATCGTCAAGACGCAGGGTCTCCAGCTGATGCTGGGCGAAGTAGCCGATGCTGACCCCAGCGCTCACCTCCAGCTTGCCCGACAGCGGTGGGTTGGAACCCGCCAGCATCTTGATAAAGGTCGATTTACCGGCGCCGTTGCGACCGAGCAGACCGATGCGCGAACCCGGCACCAGATTGAGTTTGATCTTCTCCAAGATCACCTTGTCGCCGTAACCGGCAGAGAGGTTTTCCATGGCGATCAGCGGGGTCGGCAGGGCCGACGGCTCGCGAAACTCGAAGCTGAACTCGGAGTCGGCGTGGGCGGGCAGGATCTTCTCCATCCGCTCCATCGCCTTGAGACGGCTCTGGGCCTGACGGGCCTTGGAGGCCTTGTAGCGGAAGCGATCCACATACGTCTGCATGTGGGACATCTCCCGCTGCTGCTTCTCGTACATCGACTGCTGCTGGGCCAGCTGCTCGGCGCGCTGCAGTTCAAAATCGGAGTAGCCGCCGGTGTATTCGTTGAGCTTGCCGTTCTCGATATGGATGATGCGGCTGATGACCGAATCGAGGAAATCGCGGTCGTGGGAGATCAGCACCAGCGTGCCCTGATAGCTCTTGAGCCACTTCTCCAGCCAGATGACGGCGTCGAGATCTAGGTGGTTGGTCGGTTCATCGAGCAGCAGCAGATCGGAGCGGCACAGCAGAGCCTGGGCGAGGTTTAAGCGCATGCGCCAGCCACCGGAGAAGCTGCGCACCGGCGAGCTCAGCTGCTCGTCGCTGAAACCGAGGCCGTGCAACAGTTCGGCGGCGCGGGCGCGAATGCTGTAGGCACCGATGGTATCGAGGCGACCATGCAGCTCGGCCACCAACAGGCCATTGTCATCCTGCTCGGCTTGCACCAGCTGGGCTTCCAGTGCGCGAAACTCCTTGTCGCCGTCGATCACGTAGTCGAGCGCCGAGCAGTCGAGCGCAGGGGTCTCCTGGGCGACGCCTGCGATCTGCCAGCCAGCGGGCAGGCTGAAGCTGCCGCTGTCGATGGCCAGCTCGCCCCGTACCAGTGCAAAAAAGGTGGACTTGCCACAGCCGTTTTTGCCCACCAGACCCACTTTGTGGCCGGGGTGAATGGTGGCGGAGGCGTTGTCCAGCAGCTTGCGGCCGCCGCGGATCAATTCGATTTGACTGGCAACTATCATGGGTGGGATCTGCTTGCTCAAAATGGAGGAGAAAAACTGGCGCGGATCTTACGTGAAATGACACAGATTTGCACTTGCACAAGGGAAGCTACTGGCCGAGCTGATAAAAAGATGCCATAACAAAGGTGACTAGCATATTGACAGGGGGATGTATGCTGATTAGCGATATTATGACGACTCGAGTCGCCACTGTATCGATGGATGATAGGCTTTCTGTCATCAAGGACATCTTCGAACAAGCGCACTTTCATCATCTGTTGGTACTAGAAGAAGATGAGTTGGTTGGGGTCATTTCGGATCGCGATATGCTGCATGCGATCAGTCCCTATCTTGGTTCAGAAGCTGAAACCCATCGTGATGCCGAAACACTGAATCGACGAGCTCATCAAATCATGAGCCGTCATCCTGTCACCATCTCCCCTCATCGGCCTGTACGCGAAGGGATGGCCCTGATGTTAGAAAAAGGCGTTTCCTGTTTACCGGTACTAGAAAATGGTCTGTTGGTTGGGATAATCAGCTGGAAAGATTTTTTGCGAGCAATGTTGATTCAGATTGATGAGCAATAGGTATGCTCACCAAGGGCTAGGGTGTGTAAAGGCTGATGACTTCCTAGTGCTCATCAGCCTTTATCAAGGACTAATTAGCCTGTAAATATTCATCTTTTAGTTGGACATAGTTCTGTGCGGAGGCTGTTAAGAACGCTGTCTCTTCTGGCGTGAGGGGGCGAGCCTGTCTAACCGGATTACCTATATATAAGAAGCCAGACAAAAGTCGCTTCCTCGGTGGTACCAAACTACCGGCACCTATCATCACCTCATCCTCCACAATTACCCCGTCCAACACGATGGCCCCCATACCGATAAGTACTCGGTTGCCGATGGTGCAGCCGTGTAGCATTGCTTTATGGCCGATTGTCACATCCTCACCAATGAGCAGCGGATAACCATCTGGATTGTCACTGCTTTTGCGAGTGAGGTGGAGAACTGCCCCATCCTGCACATTACTGCGGGCCCCAATATGGATAAAGTTCACATCTCCTCTTGCCGCCACCATGGGCCAGATACTGACATCGTCGGCTAACTCAATATCGCCTACTAATGTAGCGCAGGGATCTACATACACACGTTGCCCCAACTGCGGGTATTTTTCTTTATAAGGTCTTAGTCTTACATCCATATTGGCTTCCTTTTTTCAATTAGGTTGGTAGCTAGAGAGCTGATTTTGTGGATAAGTTTGTATAAAAGCTGTGTTTGGATATGAATAACTCAATAAATGCTAATTTTTGCAATTTTATTGTATTTCACCCCTTGCCAATGTGAGCTAGATCCCTATAATGCGCCTCCATCGACAGGGCAAGCGGCAACGCAGAAAGCTGGGTCGATAACCTCGAAAAGCCTTTGAAAATAAGGCTTGACTCGAGAAAGCGGTTGAGTAGAATGCCACTCCCGCAGCAACACACTGTTGCGTCGCTCTTTAACAATTTGAATCAAGCAATC
>NZ_PGGC01000078.1 GCF_002795305.1 Aeromonas cavernicola | reverse complement strand
TGTCAAAGTGGTTTTACCATGGTCAACGTGGCCGATAGTACCCACGTTAACGTGCGGTTTATTACGCTCAAATTTTTCTTTAGACATGATCGTTCCTCTAAACTAACGCTGAGTACGCGGTGGCAAGCTAACCACAGAACATTGATATGGTTGATTTAAGTAGGGTGGGGGGAAGAGAGCAGGAGCTAGCTGGCATTGTTAACCATCACTCCTAAGGATGTCGCTCTTGGTACTGCCCGAGCTATATCGGCATCTTGGAGCGGGCAGCGGGAATCGAACCCGCATCATCAGCTTGGAAGGCTGAGGTAATAGCCATTATACGATGCCCGCATTTCTCTAACCCACATAACTCAAATCGCAGAGAAAATGGTGGAGGGAGAAGGATTCGAACCTTCGAAGGCAGAGCCGTCAGATTTACAGTCTGATCCCTTTGGCCACTCGGGAACCCCTCCAGATGCCAGATTGTCACAGCGGTAATTCTGCTTGCACCCGCTGTTTTATCGTTTTTTGCGCAGCAAATAGACGACAGACATCTAAGCGTCGCGCATTCTATTGTAAGGATTTAGGGGATGCAACCATTCAACCCAGCAAAATGGCTGTTATTAGCGTCATGTTGGCAAAAAACTGAATGAATTCAACCTAGCTAGCCGCATCCCTTGTCGCTCTCTCACCCTTGGTGTATGGTCGCCGTGCCCAAAAAACAGTGATGACACCATGACGACAGAGCATAACCCCTATCTGCAATTCACCCGCGAACAATGGGCGTTATTGCGCGATTCGGTCCCCCTGACCCTGACCGAACACGACCTGCAAACTCTGCGTGGGATCAACGAACAGGTGTCATTGCAGGAAGTAGAAGCGATCTATTTACCGCTTTCGCGCCTGCTTAATCTCTACGTTAAAGCCAAACAACGGCGTAGTCGGGTGCTAGAGCAGTTTCTCGGCCAGTCCCGCGGTAAGGGCACTTACATCATCAGCATCGCTGGCAGCGTGGCGGGGGGCAAAAGTACCACAGCTCGTATTTTACAGGCCCTGCTGGAGCGCTGGCCGGAGCACCCACGGGTAGAGCTGGTCACCACTGACGGTTTTCTCTATCCCAACAAGGTGCTGGAAGAGCGCGGCCTGATGCGCCGTAAAGGGTTCCCAGAATCCTACAATATCCGTCACCTAGTCGAGTTCGTTGCCAACATCCGGGCTGGGCACGAGAAGGTCGAGGCGCCGGTCTACTCTCACCTTATCTACGACATCATCCCAGATGAAAAGAAGGTGGTGGAGCAGCCGGATATCCTGATTTTGGAGGGGCTCAATGTGCTGCAAAGCGGTATGGACTATCCCCAGGAGCCACACAGGGTCTTCGTGTCGGACTTCGTCGACTTCTCCATTTATGTGGATGCCGATGCCGAGTTACTGCGTACTTGGTATGTCGAGCGTTTCCTCAAGTTCAGAAGCGGCGCCTTCTCTGACCCCGATTCCTATTTCCACCACTATGCCAAGCTGGCAGAAAGTGAAGCAAGCAAGATTGCCAACACCATTTGGCAAGACATCAACTATGTGAACCTACAAGAAAACATTCTGCCCACTCGTGAGCGAGCCAACCTAATCATGACCAAAGGCCGCCATCACGCGATTGAGCAGCTAAAGCTACGCAAGTAGCGCACCGCCTAATTTGCTCTTTGCCATTGTTAATGAGGCGTCAAACACCTTGTGGCCACACTTGCTTAACCCAATTAGCGATCGCAGGGACGATGGACTCAGGGTCTAGTTGGCTCATATCTTCTAGGTGATCGCTCTCTTCTGGCGGGCTAAATGCAAGATGTCGCCCTTCACTGTTGAGCGGCCTCCAACGTAGTGGTGTGGCTGAACGGCGCATCGGGAAAAAGCCAACAGTTGGCACATCCAACGCGCCGGCGATATGCAGCGGCCCTGTGCTGCCTGCAATAAACAGGGCTGCATTAGCTAACACCTGACAGAACATCGGCAAGCCGTCATTGGAACGATAAATCCAGCCGTTACCGCCATGAGCCAGTAGCTCGGCAGCGAGCTGCTCAGCCATTTGTTCTTCTCCTGGCCCGGCCGTCAGCACACATTGCAACGCGGGATAAGCCTTATTCAACTTGATGATGATCCGAGCATATTGTGCGATGGAAAGGTTGTTGGCGGAGCCGCCGCTACCGGCATGCACCATCAGCCAAGGACGGCCAACATCGAGCTTAAGCTTGGCTGCCAGCTGCTCACGGACCTGCAACAAGGTCTCGTCAGCGAACCGCAGGAAAGGTGTCAGGGGCTCCACCACAGCGACCTGCTGATCGGCCAAGAAGCGGCGGATCAGTTCAAGGTTGTACTCCGATTCTGGTTTTTGCGAGCGTGAACGCCGCTGCACTACCCGCTGGTTATAAAGGACTTGAGCCAGCTTAGTCGCAGGCGCTAACCGATATGGAATGCGCGCCTGCCACATCAGCATGGCATTGCGAGAGTTGGAGAAAAGGCAAATGGCTGCATCAAAGACCGCCGCTTTGATCTGGGCAAGCAGTGCTCGTTGCGCCAGTTTATCGGCCCGGACACCGGGGTCGATGATCACCTCGTCGATCCAAGGGCAGAGCCTAGCCAGCGGCGCAGTATAAGCAGGAACGAGGGCGGTCACGTGGCACGCCATTGAGCCTTTGAGCATGGCAAAACTCGGCCAAGCAAGCATAAAATCACCGATTTTGTCATTGCGAACCACCAAAATACGTTTCATAAAAATCCCTTTGCTCTCGGTCACCCATCCCAAGAGCCTTGCTGCGCGATGGGCGTATTCTTGCCTGATGCGTCGCTATTCTCAAGCAAAGGTGCCCGCCGCCACGGATTTTCCCTGCATGCGGCAGTACTGCAAATAGATGGGCAGACTCTATAATGCGGCCATTGTGTCAAGCTGCAGGAGCCTCAACATGACGACAAGGGTCATCTATCCCGGAACGTTCGATCCTATTACTAATGGTCACACCGACTTGATTTGCCGTGCTGCAAAGTTATTTGACCACGTGGTCGTCGGGGTCGCCAACAGCCCAAGTAAGCGCCCCCTGTTCGACCTAGCAGAACGAGTAGCGTTAGTGCAGCACGTCACCAGCCAGTTAACCAACGTTAGCGTGGTCGGCTTCTCCGGCTTATTGGTGGACTTTGCCAAGGCGCAGCAGGCTAATGTCTTGATCCGTGGCTTGCGGGCGGTCTCTGATTTCGAATATGAATTTCAGTTGGCCAACATGAATCGCCACCTGATGCCCACCCTAGAGAGCGTGTTCCTGACCCCAGCCCAGGAGAACTCCTTCATATCGTCCACCTTGGTAAAAGAGGTGGCACTACATGGCGGTGATATTCAGCCGTTCGTCGCCGCTGTCGTCGCGCAGGCCATTACTGCCAAGCTGCAACCCTGAACGTCAGGTGCACGACTGATGAGTAGGTGAGTAGGCCATACCAACTAAATACACAGTGGTATGGCCCATCAGGTCAACGCTGGCAGTGGGAGCAAAATACCGTGGTTCGCTGCCCTATTTTCACCTCTGTCAGCAAGGTTTGGCAGTGGTAACAGGGTTGACCACCACGGCCATACACCTGCAACTGCTGAACGAAATAGCCCGGCTTGCCATCAGCGCTGGTGAAATCCTTAAGGGTGGTGCCGCCTTGGCGGATCGCCTCGGCCAGTACCCGCTTGATCTCGGCCACCAAGGTTGCCAGCCGCTCACCACTGATATTGCCCGCCGCCCGTTTGGGGTGAATGCCGGCAGCATAGAGCGCCTCGTTGGCATAGATATTGCCCACCCCGACCACCACCTGATTGTCCATCAGGAACTGTTTGATGGCGGTGCTGCGCCCCTTGGTGCGCCCCTGCAGGTAATCGGCATTAAAGGCATCGGTAAGCGGCTCGGGCCCCAGCTTGGCCAACAGCGCGTGAGCTTCGGCCGGTTCACGGGTCCAGAGCAGGGCGCCGAAACGGCGCGGATCATTGAGCCGCAGCAGCTTGCCATTGGCCAGCTCGATATCCACGTGGTCGTGCTTCTCGGCCGGGGTGCCAATATCCAGCACCCGCAGGCTACCTGACATCCCCAGATGAAGGATGGCGGTGCCAAAATCGGTCTCCAGCAGCAGGTATTTGGCACGACGCCGCACCCGATGGATCACCAACTCCACCAGCTCCTGAATTTCACCGGGGATCGGCCAGCGCAGGCGGCCATCCCGCACCACCACCCGCGTCACCTTGATACCGGTGAGCCAGGGGGAGATCCCCTGTCGGCTAACTTCTACTTCTGGCAACTCAGGCATAGCGCTGTTCCATATCAAAGGTCACGGGGTTGGCCGCAGTAGATCGCGATACTGCTCGGCGCTTAATGAAAGCCACATTCCTGATGGGAGCTGAGCACTATAGTGGCCATCGTTCTGATAAAGGCCTATTTCGACAGGGTCAGCCTGTCCTGCAATCCATATCTTGATGGTCACCGGCATCCCACGCCCCGCCTCGCCAGGCGACAGTAACCAGCCCTGCCAACGTGCAATGCGCTCTGCTAACTGGCTGCTGTCAAGCCCCAGATCCGGCCCACTACGCCAACCCTGACCAATCCGTTCGATTTGCCAGCTTGGCCCCTGCCAAGTAAGCACTACGGCCTCTTCGGGCAGCAACGGCCGTGGTCGCTTAACGCTATTTTCCTGCTGAGCGGTTTCCATTCGATGCAGCAGAGTGATGACAATCAGCACCACCACGATGATCACGTTATTCCAGCCTTTACGGCTCAGTTTGAACATAGCGAACCTCCCTTCGAGCTGGTAGTGTACTGAATTTTAGGCATAAAAAAACCCAGCTCAAGGCTGGGTTTTTACAACAAAACCAAGTGATTACTTGATTTTGCCTTCTTTGTAGATCACATGCTGACGAACAACGGGATCAAACTTTTTGATCTCCATTTTTTCGGGCATGGTGCGCTTATTCTTGGTAGTGGTATAGAAGTGACCAGTACCGGCGCTGGAGTTCAGGCGAATTTTCTCGCGAATACCTTTAGCCATGATCTAATTCCTTATACCTTAACACCGCTGGCGCGCAGTTCAGCCAGAACCACTTCAACGCCACGCTTGTCGATAATACGCATGCCTTTTGCGGATACGCGCAGGCTTACGAAGCGTTTTTCACTCTCAACCCAAAAACGGTGAGTGTGCAGGTTCGGCAGAAAACGACGCTTGGTAGCGTTGTTAGCGTGCGAACGGTTGTTACCAACTGCCGGGCGCTTGCCGGTTACTTGGCATACTCTAGACATGTCAGTCTCTCCAAATCTTACTTCATTGCTCGAGCAAATATCTGCCCCGCTGGCCTTCGATTGCGGGGCAAACAGAAGGCGGCATTTTATACAGCATTCGTGATCAAAGATCAACTAATACGGCACCAAGGCACAGTTATAGCCAACCGCGCTCGGCGAAAGAAACCGTAATGCCATCACCGATCACCATGTGATCCAGCACTCTTATATCGATCAGGGCCAAGGCAGCCGTGATCCGATCCGTGATCTGGCGGTCGGCCCTACTGGGCTCGGCAACGCCGGACGGGTGATTATGCGCCAGAATCACTGCCGCTGCATTATGTTTGAGGGCGATCTGCACGATTTCTCTGGGCCAAACAGTGGCCGAATCAATCGTACCGAAAAAAAGCTCAACAAATTGAATGACTCTGTGCTGATTATCGAGCAGCAACAGCGCAAAGACTTCACGCGGCCGATCCCGTAACTGAGCTTGTAGATAGCACCGCGTAAGGTGGGGCGAGGTGAGGGCATCTCCTCGTTGCAGCTGCTCAGCCAAATGACGCTTCCCCATCTCCAACACCGCTTGCAACTGCACATACTTAGCAGGGCCCAAGCCATATGCTGCGCAGAAGGTACGTTGATCCGCGCCGAGCAGGGCACGCAGTGAACCAAACTGGCCCAACAGCTGGCGCGAAAGATCCACCGCACTCAGTCCACTCACCCCCGTGCGCAAAAAAATAGCCAATAGCTCGGCATCGGATAGCGCCTCTGCCCCTTGGTGTAGCAGCTTCTCCCGTGGTCTTTCATCCTCTGGCCACTCTTTGATGCTCATTCGCTTGCCCCTCTATGCGCAATGTTGACAAAAAACATAGCAAAATTATGGGGACCCCAGACTGACTCCCTTGATTTCATCACCCTGTTGCCATCTGGCAGCTGTGTTATCTTAGCCAGCCCATCACAGTGAGCCGGATGAGAGATACAGCAGATGAGATTGGCCGATAAACGCATCCTATTAGGTGTTAGCGGTGGTATCGCCGCCTACAAAAGTGCCGAGCTGGTACGTCGTCTGAAAGATCAGGGGGCTGACGTGCGAGTGGTGATGACCCACTCAGCCAAAGAATTCATCACCCCGCTCACCCTGCAGGCAGTCTCAGCCAATCCGGTGGCGGATAGTTTGTTAGATCCCGCCGCAGAAGCGGGTATGGGCCATATCGAACTCGCCAAATGGGCGGATCTCATCCTGATCGCCCCTGCCAGTGCCAACCTGATGGCACGGATGGCTGCCGGCATGGCCGACGAGCTGCTGACCACCCTCTGTCTGGCAACCCCCGCGCCCATCGCACTGGCACCCGCCATGAACCAGCAGATGTATCTCAACGCTGCCACCCAAGCCAACCTCAATACCCTCGCTAGCCGCGGCATTCTGCTGTGGGGGCCTGCTGCCGGCAGTCAGGCTTGTGGTGATGTCGGGCCTGGTCGGATGCTGGAGCCCCTCGAGCTGGTCGAACGCTGCTGCCAGCAGCTGGCTGCCGAGCCATTGCTGGCGGGCGTCCGACTGCTACTGACCGCAGGTCCCACCCGCGAAGCGCTGGACCCCGTGCGCTACATCAGCAACCACAGCTCCGGCAAGATGGGCTACGCCATCGCCCGTGCCGCCCGTGAAGCGGGAGCCGAAGTCACATTGGTGAGCGGTCCGGTGGCTCTGACGACGCCTGCTGACGTTACCCGTGTCGATGTGGAGAGCGCTGAGCAGATGCATCAGGTGGTGATGAGTCGGGTCGGCGAGTGTGACCTGTTCATCGGCTGCGCGGCGGTTGCCGATTACCGCCCCGAGCAGGTGGCCAGCCAGAAAATCAAGAAGATCGGCGACAACGACCAGATGGTGGTGAAGCTGGTGAAGAACCCCGACATCATCGCTGCCGTTGGCGCACTATCAGCTAAACCCTTCACGGTCGGGTTTGCCGCCGAAACCGTGGATGTGGAACAATACGCCCTCGACAAATTGCAGCGTAAGCGGCTGGACATGATCGCCGCCAACGATGTATCCCGAGAGGGGCAGGGCTTTAACACCGATGACAACGCCCTGACCGTGTTCTGGCAAGGGGGTCAAGCGCCGCTACCGCTAGCCGATAAGCTGACACTAGCGCGTCAGCTCATCGCTCTGATTGCACGCCACTACCGACGCTGAGCATCCTAAGCAAACAATAACCATGATGCCCCGCCTTGCCGAACCACGCAGGGCATCGCCCCAAAATCTAACGAAAAAGCGATTCATGACCACACAAATTGAACTGAAGATTCTGGACGCCCGTATTGGCACCGACTACCCACTGCCCGCCTACGCCACCCCTGGTTCTGCGGGGATGGACCTGCGCGCCCTGCTGGATGCCCCCCTGACCTTGGCGCCGGGCGATACCACCTTGGTACCAACAGGCTTGGCTATCCATATTCAGGACCCGACACTGTGCGCTACCATCCTGCCCCGCTCCGGTCTTGGCCATAAACACGGCATCGTACTCGGTAACCTAGTCGGTCTTATCGACTCTGACTATCAGGGACAATTAATGGTCTCGGTGTGGAACCGTGGTAAAGATGAGTTCACCATGCAGCCCGGTGAGCGTATCGCCCAGCTGGTGATCATGCCGGTAGTGCAGGCGAGCTTCCAACTGGTCGATGAGTTCAACCAAAGCGAACGGGGTGAAGGCGGCTTTGGTTCTTCTGGTCGCCAGTAACAGGCCACATCAGCTCGCGTGGCAGTGCCAAACAATAGATTCAAGCCATTGTTTTTTTAGGGGAATTCATGGCCAGCAGTAATCAGAAACAGAGTCGACGCGATCAAATCCTGCAAGCTCTCGCTCATATGTTGGAAACCAGTCCTGGGCAACGTATCACCACCGCACGCTTGGCGGCAGAGGTCGGCGTCTCAGAAGCTGCCCTCTATCGACATTTTCCCAGCAAGGCGCGGATGTTCGAGGGGTTGATCGACTTTATCGAGGATTCCCTGCTGTCACGGGTCAACCTGATCATGGCGGAAGAGAAGGACACCATGGCCCGCTGCCATCACATCCTGCAGCTGCTCCTGGTGTTTGCCGAGCGCAATCCTGGCATCACCCGTATCCTCAACGGTGACGCCCTACTGGGTGAGCACGATCGGCTGCGGGATCGCATCAGCATCCTGTTCGACAAGCTGGAGACCCAGATCAAGCAGGTACTGCGCGAGAAGCGGCTACGGGAAGGGCAGGGCTTCCAGCTCGACGAGACCATGCTGGCTAACCTGCTACTGGCCTACACCGAGGGGCGCATCAGCCAATTTGTCCGCTCCGAGTTTAAACTCAAGCCCACCGCTGGCTTTGAAGATCAGTGGCAATTTATCCGCAGCCAGCTGCTGCAAAGCTGATCCATACTGGTTAATGCAGGAAGGGGGGCCTTGGCCTCCCTCACTTTTTGTGGCAGCGTTTGCTGGTAGCAAAAAGCGCCATACGTAACCCTTTTGTCTTGCTGCCATGTTAAATTGACCTACCATCCACGTTCAGAATCGACAGGACCTTCTATGGAACCAGAAATCATTACCGAAGCGCAGACTTGGCTGACCAACAATCAGGGACTATTGATCGAGTACGGCGTCAATATCGCCGCAGCATTAGTGACGGTGCTGGTCGGCTATATTGTCGCCAACCTCATCAGCAGCGGCGTGATCAAAGTGATGCAGGCTCGCAAGCTAGACGCCACCGTCACTCACTTTGTTGGCAGCATTCTTAAATACGCCATCTTGGTCTTCGTGGTGATCGCCGCGCTCGGCCGAGTCGGCGTACAGACCGCCTCGTTTGTCGCCATTATCGGTGCCGCCGGTCTGGCCATCGGTCTGGCGCTGCAGGGGTCGCTCTCCAACTTCGCCGCCGGCTTCCTGCTGATCATCTTCCGCCCCATTAAGGCGGGCGAGTTTATCGAAGTCGCCGGCACCGCCGGTGTGGTGCAGTCCGTTCAGCTCTTTACCACCACCCTCACCTCCGGTGACAACAAGATGGTGGTGGTCCCTAACTCCGCCATTCTCAATGGCACCATCGTCAACTACTCACGCATGGAAACCCGCCGTGTCGACATGACCTTCGGCATCGGCTATGGCTCAGACCTGCGCAAAGCCAAACTGATTTTAGAGCGCTTGGTTAGTGAAGAGCCGCGCATCCTCAAAGACCCAGCAGCCACCATCGCCGTCGCCGCGCTGGCCGACTCCTCGGTCAATATCGTGGTGCGTCCTTGGGTGAAAACCGGTGATTACTGGGGTGTCTGGTTTGACTTCCATGAGAAGGTAAAGCTGGCCTTTGACGCCGAAGGGGTCGAGATTCCCTTCCCACAGGTGGTGATGCACATGCAGAAGCCGTAAGCGTTAACACGGTACTGCAGCAACGACAATGCCAGCCTTCGGGCTGGCATTGTCGTTGCTGGCCCCGCCCCTGGATCGTGCCGCTGGATAACCAAGCTAACCAGATGCAAACAATTTCAGACCATCGGGGTGGCCCCCATCATGCGCAATCGCAAGATCCGCCTTACTTGCGTGACTCATAATGCCAAGATGCGGGTTGGATGCTCCCGACCGTGACCCTGTGCGGTAAAAGACAATCGGTAAAAATCTGTTACATGGACCATCCCCTCCTCTCGGTATAATGTTCGCATAGTAAGGTTTGGCGGGACCTTGCCTGCAAGGTTCAAACATAACTTGGCATTTCAGGAACCCTATGAAAAATATCAACCCAACCCAAACCCAGGCCTGGCAAGCACTGGAAGCCCACTTTGCAGCAAACAAAGCGACTCAGCTCAAGGAGCTGTTCGCGCAGGACCCAGCACGCTTTGACAAGTTTTCCCTCACCTATCAAAGCGACATTCTGGTTGATTACTCCAAGAACCTGATCACCGAGGAAACCCTCACGTTGCTGATTGATCTGGCTAACCAGACCGATCTACGCAGCGCGATCGATGCCATGTTCAATGGTGACAAGATCAACCTGACCGAAGGCCGCTCGGTGCTGCACGTGGCCCTGCGTAACCGCTCCGACCGCCCCATCGAGTGCGATGGCAAGGATGTGATGCCGGAAGTAAACGCCGTGCTAGCCAAGATGAAGGGCTTCTGCGAGAAGATCATCTCCGGCGAATGGAGAGGCTACACCGGCAAAGCGATCCAGCACGTGGTCAACATCGGTATCGGTGGCTCTGATCTCGGCCCGGTGATGATCACCGAGGCACTGCGCCCCTACAAAAACCACCTGCAGATGCACTTCGTCTCCAACGTCGATGGCACCCACATCGCCGAAACCCTGAAGAAGATCGATCCAGAAACCACCCTGTTCCTAGTGGCCTCCAAGACCTTCACCACTCAGGAGACCATGACCAACGCCCTGACCGCCCGCGACTGGTTCATCAACATCGCCGGTGACAAGGCCCACGTTGCCAAGCACTTCGCTGCACTCTCCACCAATGGCAAGGCAGTGGCCGAGTTCGGCATCGACACCAACAACATGTTCGAGTTCTGGGACTGGGTTGGCGGCCGCTACTCCTCCTGGTCTGCCATCGGCATGCCCATCGCCCTGTCCGTCGGTTTCGACAACTTCGAAGCCCTGCTGCAAGGCGCCTTCGAGATGGACATGCACTTCGCCACGGCTTCCTATGAGCAGAACGTGCCGGTGCTGCTGGCGCTGATTGGCCTGTGGTACAACAACTTCTACGGTGCCGAGTCCGAAGCCATTCTGCCGTACGACCAGTACATGCACCGCTTCCCTGCCTATTTCCAGCAGGGCAACATGGAATCCAACGGCAAGCAGGTGGATCGTAACGGCAAGCCGGTTGACTACCAGACGGGCCCCATCATCTGGGGTGAGCCGGGCACCAACGGCCAGCACGCCTTCTACCAGCTGATCCACCAGGGCACCAAGCTGATCCCCTGTGACTTCCTGGCACCGGCCATCAGCCACAATCCGATCGGTGACCACCACCCGAAACTGCTGGCCAACTTCTTCGCCCAGACCGAAGCGCTGGCCTTTGGCAAGAGCAAGGAAGAAGTTGAAGCCGAATTCTTGGCGGCTGGCAAAACCCTGGAGCAGGTCAAGGACTTGGTGCCGTTCAAAGTGTTCGAAGGCAACCGCCCAACCAACTCCATCCTGTTCAAGAGCCTGACCCCGAAAACCCTAGGCGCCCTGATTGCCATCTACGAACACAAGATCTTTGTACAAGGTGCAATCTGGAACATCTTCTCCTTCGACCAGTGGGGGGTGGAGCTGGGCAAACAGCTGGCCAACCAGATCCTGCCGGAGCTTGGCAACGACACCACGGTCACCAGCCACGACAGCTCCACCAACGGCTTGATCAACACCTGGAAAGCGTGGAAAGCCTGATTCATCTACCTTTTCTACACGCAAAAGCCCCGCTCGATGAGCGGGGCTTTTGCTTCAGGAGGGCCGGATAGTGAGGCGATTTGATGCGAGTTAGTCGCCCCGTCGTAAAGAGATTTCACCACCCAGATAGTATTTGATCCCTTCGTCTGTCTCCAATCGCAGCGCGCCACGATCGTCGATACCGCGCGCTACTCCACGTATCTCCTGATCGCCCATCAATAGCCTGACCGGGCGACCGGCAAAGTGATCGAGTTGATTCCAAGCCGCCACGAAGCTGGTTAAACCACTTTGCTCAAAGGTTTGCATCGCCTGCTGCAGGTAGATCATGGTACGGGCCGCAAGTTGGTTGCGGTCCACCAGCTCTGGATTGATGTGACGCAGCTCTGCCCACGCTTGATCGATACGCACCCCTTCTTGCTGCGGCATCGCCAAGTTCAGACCTACCCCGATCACCAAATTACAGCTAGCGCCAGCACTGCCGCTCATCTCCACCAGAATACCGGCCAGTTTGCGGCCCTGATAATAGAGATCGTTGGGCCACTTGAGCTCAACCCCCGGGTAACCGAGGGATGTGAGAGCCTGCACGACGGCAACCCCGACCGCCAAACTGAGCCCCATGGCCGCCGCCATCCCCTGCTCCAGCCGCCAATACATGCTCAGCAGCAGCTGACAGCCAAACGGCGAGACCCAAGGCTTACCCCGACGCCCACGGCCTGCTGTCTGACTCTCAGCCAGACAGCACTCCCCCGAGGTCAGGGTACTGACCCGATCGAGCAGAAACTGGTTGGTCGAGCCAATGATGGGAAAACAGTGGACGGGGGCCATGGGGGCCAGCACTTGCAGTTGCTGCTGATCGTAGAGCGCCATCGGTACTGCCAGTCGGTAGCCTTTTCCCGTCAGGCTGAACAGATCCAGTCCCAACCCTTTAAGTGCAGCCATGTGCTTGCTGACCGCCGCACGGCTGATGCCAAGTTGCTCACCGAGTTGTTCACCGGAATGGAACTGGCCATCGCTCAGCAAGGTGAGCAGGGTTTGCCGGATGGGAGTCAGGGTCATGCCAGCACCTCATCGAGCTGGGTTTCCCCGTGCAGCCCCATAAAGCGCACTTCATGCTCTAGCACCACCCCAAACCGCTGCTCGACGGTGTCACGAACGTGAGCGGCTAGCGCGATCAGCTCCATGGCACTGGCGCCTCCCAAATTCACCAACACCAGCGCTTGCTGCTGATGAACGGCGGCGCGACCAATGGTAAAACCCTTCAGGCCACACTGATCGATCAACCAGCCCGCCGCCAATTTGGTAGAACCTTGCGCCGCGGGATAACAAGGTAGCGTGGGGTACCGCTGCTTGAGTTGCTCGGCCAGTTGCGTCGACACCACTGGGTTTTTGAAAAAGCTGCCCGCATTACCCAATACCGCAGGATCAGGCAGTTTGGCCATCCGGGTTGCGCATACGGTATCGAAAATAGCCTGTGCCGACGGCTGCTCGCCGAGCGCCGCCAATGGTCCATACCCCACCACCGGTTGCCAGGCTTTGGGCAAGGTAAAACCGACGGCGGTAATGAGGTGGGAATCCTGATACTCGTGTTTGAAGATACTATCGCGATAACCGAACCGACATTGGGCCGCCGTTATCCGCTCAACTGCACCGCTGTGCCAATTGAAGGCATCGACGTAGCAGCAAAAATTTGCCAACTCCACCCCATAGGCGCCGATGTTCTGCACTGGGGCCGCCCCGACCGTGCCGGGGATCAGCGCTAAATTCTCCAAACCATGCCACCCCTGCTGCAGAGCATGGTGCACCAGCTGGTGCCACTCCTCCCCCGCTGCCACATGGAGCAACCAGTGATCGCCTGCGTCTTGTACCGTCATACCTTTAAGGCGATTGAGGATCACCAAGCCAAGAAAATCAGAGGTAAACAACACATTGCTGCCCCCGCCCAGCACCAAGCGTGGCAGGGCACTATATTGGCTGTCCGCGTGCAGCGCAGTAAGGTCTGCGACACAGTCAATCTCTGCCAACCAGAGGGCGTGGGCATCGAGAGCGAGGGTATTAAAGGCCAGCAAGGAGGCATGGGTATTCAGTTTCATCAGCATAATTCCGGCTTGAAGCAGGGCTGCAGTCTACCCCAAGTTGGGGGGAGACGAAAAACCTGACCTCTTTGCTGACTCCGATGGCTGGTTTAGAGTAGGCCCCATCCATCGTTAAGGAATGACTCATGAATAACCAGTTTGCGGTGATTGGCCTTGGCCTGTTTGGTAGTGCATTGTGTGAAGAGCTACAGCGGCAGGATGCCGAGGTGCTGGCCATCGACATTGATGAGAGCAGAACACGCCAAATTGCCACTATTTGTAATCACGTGATCGTGGCGGATGCCACCGACGAAGCAACCGTGGCCGAGCTGGGGCTGGCTAACTTTGACATCGTCTTTGTCGCCATTGGCGATAGCCTCGAGACCAGCATTCTCACCACCCTTGTGCTCAAAGAGGCGGGCGTCAAAAAGGTATGGGTGAAAGCCCGCGATAAATTCCACGCCAAAATCTTGCAGAAAGTCGGCGCAGATAAGGTGATCAACCCCGAGTGGGACATGGGCCGCCGCGTCGCTCAAAGCATGTTTGATAACCGGCTGTTCGACTATCTGGAGCTCGGTCATAACATGGTGCTGACCGAGTTCGTGATCGGGTTGCAGCAAAACAGTCGCACCTTGGCGGATTTACACCTGCTGCAACAAAACGATTTCCAGCTACTCGCCATCAAACGCGGCGAGGTGCTGCATAACGTGTTGACCGGCAAGATGGAGCTGCAATTGGGCGACATCTTGATCTTGGCTGGCAACAAGCACGCCATCGACCACTGGCTCGAAACCCTATGATCAACTGGCGCAGCAGCTATGCGTTTGCCCTCCCCCGCGATGATCAGTCCCGTTGGAGCGAGGCCAAACTTATTCTCGGCAGTTTTCTGATCATCCTGCTGATTGGCACCCTGTTTCTGGTGCAGCCCTCTAGCCATAACGGCGAGGTCACCTTTGTCAACGCCTTGTTCACCGCCACCTCTGCCATCAGTGTGACCGGACTTGGCGTGGTCGATACCGGCACCGCCTTCACCCTACAGGGCCAGATTTTCTTGCTGATGTTGATGGAAATAGGCGGGCTTGGCCAGATGACCATGACCCTGTTGTTGATCGCCATGTTCAGTAAACGTGTTGGCTTGCGCCAACAGGTGCTCGCCAAGGAGGCGCTGGGGCAAGAGGGATCGGTCAACATCATCCAGCTGGTTAAACGCATTGTGCTGTTTGCGTTTGTCGCCCAGCTGATCGGCACCAGTATCATGGCCATTCGCTGGGTGCCTGAGATGGGCTGGGTCCACGGCCTTTACGTTAGCTTTTTCCACGCTGTTTCGGCCTTCAATAACGCCGGTTTTTCACTGTTCGCCAATAACTTGATGAGCTATCGAGACGACCCCCTTATCAGTCTGACCATCGCCGGATTGCTGATTCTGGGGGGGATTGGCTTTACCGTCATCGTGGATGTGGTGCGTAACCGTCGTTGGCGCAAGCTGAAGCTGCACAGCAAGCTGATGTTAGTCATGACCCCTGCACTGCTGCTGATCGGTACCCTGATGTTTTGGCTACTGGAGCACAACAACTCCTCCACGCTCGGTAGTACTGGGCTGTCAGGCCAATTATTAGCGGCATTTTTTCAGTCGGCGAGCGCCCGTACGGCAGGCTTTAACACCATTGATATCGGCCAGATGGTGCCCGCGTCGTTACTGTTCATGATGATGCTGATGTTTATCGGTGCGGGGGCGACCTCGACCGGTGGCGGGATTAAAGTGACCACCTTTGCCGTGGTGCTGCTGGCGACCAAAACGTTCTTGACGAAGCGGCCTCACGTCACGGCCTTTGGCCGCACGTTATCATCGCAAATTGTCACACGCTCACTGGCCATCATCATCGTCAGTGCCATGGTGCTGATGCTGGCCATGTTTATGTTGATGCTGACCGAAGATCTGCCGTTCGACAAAATCATGTTTGAGACGATTTCAGCCTTTGCCACCGTGGGCCTGTCGACCGGCATCACCGCCTCTTTGAGTGAGACCGGTAAGTTGATTCTGGTACTGGTGATGATTTGCGGCCGTCTTGGCCCGCTGACCTTGGCGTTTATGCTGGCGCGTCCGGTGGCAACGCGGATCAAGTATCCCGAAGAGGGGGTGTATACCGGCTAGCTCGGCCGCAAGCTGAGCAGCCCACTCCCCGCCGAGTGACGAGCACTGGATGCAAAAAAATACCGCCCAGTTTTGCAACTGAGCGGTATTTTCAAAATGCTGTAGAAGTAAGATTACTTCTTGGTGGTCATCGCACCGAAACGCTTGTTGAACTTGTCTACGCGGCCGCCGCTAGAAACTTCTTTCTGCTTACCGGTGTAGAACGGGTGGCACTCGGAGCATACGTCCAAGTTCAGATCTTTACCCAGGGTAGAGAAAGTGTTGATGACGTTACCGCAAGAGCACTTGGCGGTGATGGCTACGTAGTCAGGATGGATATTAGCTTTCATGGACAACCTCAATTATCAGGCCGTGTCGCTATCCGATCTCTTGTCGGACACCACACGATTGTTGAACACAGTTTCAAAGGCTGCGAATAATATAGGAAATGCCTGAGATCAGGCAAGTGGCTTCGCAGAAAAAATAGGCAACTCCTGGTGAATTGTTCCCAAACGCTGGATCTGGTTCGTGTCGCTGTCCCGGTACCGTTACGCCGTCACTTCGACTATCTCTCTCCCCTGCCGTTACCTGCCCCCGGTTGCCGGGTCGAGATCCCTTTCGGCCCACAAACCTTAGTCGGGCTGGTGGTGGATCATCCGGCCGACAGCCAGGTGCCCCACAACAAGCTCAAGCCCATCAAACGGGTATTGGACACGGCTCCGGTGCTGGGGCCGGATATTCTGGCGCTGATGAACTGGAGCGCCAGCTACTACCAGCATCCGCTGGGGGAAGTGCTGCCCCACGCCCTGCCAGTGCTGGTGCGTAAGGGGGAGCCAGCTGCTTATCGCGAGCTGGAGTTCTGGTTTGCCACCGAGGCTGGCATGGCCATCGACCTTAACAAGCTCAAGCGGGCGGCCAAGCAGCAGCAAGCGCTCGCCTTGCTGCGCAAGGGGCCGCAGACCCCTTCCGCTCTCAAGCAGGAGGAGATCCAGAGCGCCGCTCTCACTGCGCTAGAGAAGAAGGGATTTCTGGAGAAGCGCATCCTGGAGCCGAGCCACGACGGCGACTGGGCTGCCCGTTTTGAGCAGGGGTTCGAGGATGCTCAGGTAGACCTCGGTCTTGCCGGAACCGGTGATGCCATCCAGCAGAAAGGCGCCGAACTTGTCGCTCTGGCTGGTAACGGCAGAGACGGCCAATGCCTGTTCGCCGTTGAGGCGCAGCCCCTCCCCCTGCTCAAAACGGGCAG
>NZ_PGGC01000077.1 GCF_002795305.1 Aeromonas cavernicola | reverse complement strand
TGAGTCTGGGTCAGCAGCACCAGCAGTGCCGCTACTGTGACCAGCCCCAGCATCAAGGCGAGCGCTCGGCTCACCTGTGCCGACACCAAGGTTAAACGGGCGATCAGATCATCCACATCAATGAGGCTCACCGTGGGGTGACGACGGATCAGCTCCACTTCTGCAGCGCGCCCTTGAGCAGGCAGTCGATAGCTGCCCAGCCAAGTCTGGCCAAACGGGGCCAGCAGATCGGCGGAGAAGATCATGTAAAAATTGGGGCGCATGTTATCCCACTTAACGCTGCGCAAACTGCTGACCCGCGCGCCAAAACTACGCCCCTCAATGGTAAAGGCCAGCATGTCCCCCAACTTGATGCCAAGCCGTTGGGCCAACTCACTATCAACCGAGACCTCCCCAGGCCCAGCAAGCCAGTGGCCAGCCACTAGCTTGTTATCCACGGGGAGCTGGGTAGTGGTGGTGAAATTGAGCTCTCGATCCACCCCTTCACGCCCGGTAGGCGCTCCCTCACCGACTGCTTCCCCCGCAATGTGGGTCAACCGCCCGCGGACCATGGGATAAAAATCGGAGGTGACAGCACCCGCCTCGGTCAGTGCGGTCAATATCGCCTCTCGCTCGTTGTCCGCCACGTTAACCAGAAATCGATTGGGGGCATCGGCAGGTAAGCGGGTAGCAAATTCATCGACCAGATCAACCCGCGCTGCCCACAGCAAGCCAAACAGCATCAAGGCCAAGGCAAAGCCTGCCAGTTGAAACAAGCCACTGCTGCGCTCGCGCGCGAGGTGTGCCAGCGCCAGCCGCAGTGCATGAGGGCCGCGGACTCGCCCCCCGAGCCGTAACATCAGCGCCACTAGTCCAGCCAATAGCCCCATCAGTAATCCCATGCCGCCGACTAGGCCCAGCGCCAATCGGACATCAGCAGTAAAGCCCCATACCAATGCAAACAGGCCAAGCAACCCCACCGGCAAGGCGAGCCAAGGGGGAATACTCGCCGCTAATTCACGGCGTAGCACACGTAATGGGGGCACTTTGAGTAACCGCAGGAAGGGAATAAACGCGAGGAGCAGGGTAATAAAAAGCGCCACCGCCGCCCCCAGCGCAAAAGGGCGCCATGATGGCGCAGGCAAGTCAGCTGGCAGCAGATCCCCCAGCAGCTGCAGGGTGAGCCACTGCATCGCGCTGCCCGCCAGTAATCCCAACAGCGCCCCGACCAAAGTCAACGACAGTAATAGCCCCCCCATCAACTGCCACAAGGCGCGACGCGAGGCCCCTAGCGTCTTGAGCAGCGCCACCATGTTGGTCTGGCGCTCAGCAAAGTGGCGCACCGCAATCCCCATCGCGAGCGCCCCCAGCAGCACCCCGCAAAGGGATGCAAGCCGGAAGAAGCGTTCCGCATTGGCCAGCGAGCGCCCTACCCCTGATTCACTGTCATCGGGGGTAATCCACTTCTGGCCCGTTTGCAATTGCGGCAGTAACCAGCGCTCGTAACGGGCAAGCGCCTCCCGCTCCCCTTTGAATAGATAGCGCCACTGCTGACGACTACCGGGTAACAGAGCACCCGTTGCTTCGGTATCTGCACTGTGGATCAACGCTCGTGGCGCCAGCAGGAAGGGGCTAAAACCTTGGTCTGGTTCCTCCCCCAGTAACCCTGCAACCTTGAGCACAGTATTACCCACTTCCAACTCATCGCCGACCTTGGCCGCCAGTAATTGCATCACGCGAGCAGAGAGCCAAATTTCACCTGGTGCTGGGGCTCGGTCCGGGGTCAGTTGGAGCGTTCCGTAGAAGGGGAAACCATCCGGCACGGCACGGATGGATGCCAGCTGCAGCGCATCCCCATGAAACAACATGCTGTTAAAGCTCACCGTTGCCTGCACCGCTAACCCTTGCTGCTGCGCCTGTTGCAACCACTCTGCAGGCAGGGCGCTGGCAGTACGCAGCACCCGATCGCCACCAATAAAATCACGCCCTGATGACTTAAGCCCAGCGTCGAGCCGATCCGCTACCAGTGCCACACTCAACACACAGGCCACACAGAGCGCCAACGCCAAGACAAACCAGCGCAACTCACCGTGCAGCCCCTCTTTGCGCAATAACCGCCATCCTAGTCGCCACAGCCTCATTGGTCTCGCCCCTGCCTGAACCCTGTGTCACAACGGTCACACCACACCATGGCTGACCTCGCGCTCTAATTTGCCGGCAACCATCACCAACTGGCGTTGACAGCGCTCAGCCAGCGTTTGGTCATGGGTCACCACCACCAGCGTGGTGCCATATTGCCGATTCAGTTCGAACAACAGCGCAATCACCTTTTCCCCGGTTTTGCTGTCAAGGTTGCCGGTGGGCTCATCGGCCAGTAATAAGCTGGGGCGGGTCATGAACGCCCGCGCGATAGCCACCCGCTGTTGCTCACCACCAGAAAGACGCGGCGGTAAATGGTGCAGCCGCTCACTTAGCCCCACCGCTGCCAGTAACTCTCGCGCTCGGGGTTCACAATTGCGCTCGCCCCGCAACTCGGCTGGGAGCATCACATTTTCCAGGGCACTCATGGTCGGCAGCAGCAAAAAAGATTGGAAGATGAAGCCGATCTGCTCGGCACGCAGCCGTGCGCGCCCCTCTTCATCTAGCTCACCGAGGGATTTACCGAGAATTTCAATCCGGCCACTGCTGGGCAGGTCCAACCCCGCCAATAACCCCAACAAGGTCGACTTGCCAGAGCCAGAGGCGCCAACCAGCGCCACTGTTTCACCGCTATTGACTTGCAGATCGATCCCTTCAAGGATGGTGAGGCTTTCTTGGCCAAGGTTGACCGACTTGCCAAGGTCCTTGACCACAATAATGGGGGTTGAACTCATGCTGTATGTCCTGTTGTCCCCATCGGTTCATCGCAATACATGATGGGAGTTAAATTGATGAAACGCGCGTTACTCATTCTGTTCGTGGGTCTGGGCTCGCTGGTGGCCAGCGCCCAGAGCCAAACCCTGCTAGTGCTTGGTGATAGTCTCAGCGCTGGTTATCAAATGCCAATTGAACAAAGTTGGCCCGCCTTGCTCAATCAGCAATGGCAAGACGAAGGGGGCGAGCACCGCTTGATCAATGCCAGTGTCAGTGGGGAAACGACCCAAGGCGCAGTGGCGCGGCTACCAGCGCTGTTGGCCACCCATCAACCAGATTGGCTGCTGATCGAACTAGGTGGTAACGACGGCCTACGTGGTTTTGCGCCAGCGATTACTCGGCAGAATTTGGCCAAGATGATTGCATTGGCCCAAGAGCGCAAGACCAAAGTGGTGTTGACCCAGATCCAGCTACCCCGTAACTATGGCGCGCGCTACTTACGCCAGTTTGAGCAGATTTTTCCTGACTTGGCGAACACCAACCAACTGCCGCTACTCCCCTTTTTTATGGATGATATTGTCCTGCGCCCTGAACTTATGATGAACGATGGCATCCACCCCACCCCTGCTGCCCAACCGCTGATCCGAGACAAGGTTGCGCGCTTTATGGCCCCTTTACTTGGCCACTGATCACCAAGCCCAGCGAACCAAAACAAGCGTTCATAACAGGATGCCCTATCGATAAAACAGATCCCGCCGAAGCGGGATCTGTTTTATCGATGCTTGCCACCCCCCGTTGTTCGGCGCTGGTGCACGCTTAGCGCCCGAGCACCTGACGCAGTCGCTCTTGTGCGACCCCCACCAACAAATCGGGTTGAAACTTAGAAATAAGACGATCACATCCCACCTTTTTGACCATGGCCTCATTGAAGTTGCCACTCAGCGAGGTATTGAGAGCCACAAAGAGATCGGACATCCGGGGATCACTGCGTACTTCATGGGTCAGCCGATAACCATCCATCTCCGGCATCTCAGCATCGGTGATCATCAATAGAATTTCGTCTGTTACTTTTTTGCCTTCATCGCACCAGCCTTTCAGTAAGCTGAGGGCTTGCAACCCATCTTGGCACTCGAGCACCTCAAGCCCCAATTGAAGAAGGGTTTCACGAACCAAGCGGCGGGCCGTGCTGGAATCATCGACAATCAACACCTTGCGGCCATGCATCTCGGGCAAGATGCCGCTGTCTAGCACCCCATCAGAGATACGAATGTCATAGGTAATGATCTCGGCCAGCACCTTTTCCACATCGATGATCTCGACGATCTCTTCATTTCCCTCCCTAAAAACACGGGTAATTGCAGTGAGGTAATTCGATCGGCCCGCAGAACGAGGGGGGGGCAAAATATCTTTCCAAGTCATGTTGACGATATTGGCCACCTGACCCACTAAAAAGCCCTGAATAGTACGGTTGTATTCGGTAATGATGAGATTATCTTCACTATTAATAGGCACAGGCCGCATCCCAATGGCACTACGCAGATTGATCACTGGGATAGAAATGCCACGAATATTGGCAATCCCACTGATGTTGTGATGTGCCCCCGGCATTTTGTTCAGGCTGGGTAGTTTAACGACCTCTCTAACCTTAAAAACGTTGATTGCAAACAGTTGTTTGGAGCCCAAGCGGAACATCAACAACTCCAGGCGGTTCTCTCCCACCAACTGAGTTCGCTGATCAACTGAATCTAATATGCTCGCCATATGCTGCCATCCATCCGAGTGATAATTTATTTCATTGTAGGGAACCACGCTGGTAAACGCTGGCTCTTTTCTTATCGGCCACGTTCCAGAAATCAGGCCATTTTCTTATCGGCCAATGTGTAAAAATAAAAAAGTGAGGCCAAGGCCTCACTTCATGACGTAGACGGTTAGATCAGTAGCTACACACCGATTTCCAACTGCCGTCAGTTGCCTTGGGCTCACTGCTGGTCCACCAATTGGCCTGCCATACCACCTTGTTATGGGTGATACGATCCCCTGCGTTGGCATGATCACCTTGTGGCCAGCTTGGATAGGCTTTGTAAGCGGCCGGGTTGATGTTTTGGCTGCTGCACGTTGCGCCACCGGGATTACCGCCGCCGCCCGCCAACACAGCTTCAGGCAAGCTTGGAAACTCCGCCTTCAGGCCAATGGTCTGGCTACCGCTGATGATCCGCATCCCACTCGGCACGCCAGCCGCTGGCAGATAGTAGGTCATCGCCACTTCAATCTCAGCTCCCGGAGCCAGGGTCTGCCAGCTTGGCAGATTCATGGCGACCTTGTGGAAGTCCTTCTCGCCCGCAATGCCTTCCGAGTTGTCGTTGCCACCGCTCTCCACCACTTTGAGCCCCATGCCACTCTGATCCGTGATGGTGTCAGAAGTGGAAGTGGGCATCAGAAACTCAATGCGTGCACCGCCCGGAATAGTCTGGGTCGATTTGTTAACCAGCTTGAGTTTCGGATTGATCGGGTAGTTCGAATCCCCTTCCTTGAAGCCGGAGAGGCTGACCTGGATATCGAGCTGAGCGCTCGGCGCGGCCTGATCGTTCTGCTTGTTGTTGTACGGGGTAGCCTTGGCAAACTTATCATAGGCCAGGGTAGTCAGGGTGCTGCCCATACCGTACTCGTTCTTGGCCGGATCGAAGGCGTAGTCGCCCGCCATCTCCCAGAACATCACGCCACCCAGACCCCGCTTGATGATGTAGTCGAGCTTCTTGCCCATCGACTCCTCATCTTCGGTAGAGAGGAACACCTTTTTCTCTTCGTTCCACAACCAAGGTGCCTGCGCCTTGTCATCGTAGTAACGCACGTATTTACCTTGCATCACATGGGCTGGGTTGTTGGGATCCAGACCCCAGGCAGTGCCGTAACTCGGCAGCGTGGTGATGCCGAGGCTGGCCGCGTTCTCTAGGTTCTTAGCGTGCCACATGGGCACAGCGCCACCGCCGATCTCTTTGCCGTTCTTGTCGAGATCATGCCAGATGTTGTCGATACCGACCGCACCGTTGCCACAAGGAACTGTGCTGCCACCGGTGCCCGGCTGACACTGGTTCTGGCTCGGTAAGGCCGCTTTGCCACCTAGGCCATGGCTACCACCGCTCACCCCTTGCCAACCACGGGTGTAATAGGGCACCCCGATGTTGATCTTGCCGGCCGCTAGTGCACCACGGAAGTAGTGAGCAGACCAAGCTGCGTTGAGGTAACCGATACCGCCAAACTGCGCTTGGCTGTAGACCCCCCAGTGGGAGAGCTCAGGGTCGGCATTGTTGTCGAACAGTGCCGCGTTGTGGCCGACAAAGTGGTTCCAAGCACCGTGGAAGTCATAGGTCATCAGATTGACGTAATCGAGGTACTGGGTGACCTGGAAGTTCTCCATCCCCCGCAGCAGATAGGCCGAGGCCGGTGACGCGATAGTCAGCATATATTTACGACCATCCTCAGTACCCGCGTTATCGAGCCGCGCCCGCAAGGTCTTCATCAGCACCTCGTAGTTGGCGAACAACTTGGCACGGCACTGGTTGGAGAGCGGGAAGTCGTTGGGGTTGCCGGCATCCTTCATCGAAGTGGGGTATTCGTAGTCAATATCGACCCCATCAAAGCCGTACTGGCGGATAAAGCTCACCGCCGAATCAGCCAAGGTATTGATCCCGGCCGTATTGACCGAGCAGTCGCCCTTAGTAGTGGCGGTGTAGAAGCCGCGCGTATCGGCCCAGCCCCCGACCGAGATCAGGGTTTTCACGTCTGGGTACTGCTTTTTGTACTTCGACAGCAGGTTGAAGTGACCCTTATAAGCAAATTCTGGGTCCATCTCTGCCCCCGGCACGCCGTCCCACGTCATCTTGGTGGCCGAATCATCCACCTTGACCTGATAGCTCTGCTCATCCACCGCCGCGAAGGCATAGTTGATGTGGGTGATCTTGTTCCACGGAATATCACTCACCAAGTAGGCGGGTAAGCCATTCTTGCCGGTACGCCAAGAGGTGAAGTAGCCGATGACCCGGCGGGCATGGTCATCCCCCATGCACTCATAACCATCTGGACGATAGACTTGCCGGATATCACAGGAGAGATTGCCCCCCGTCGGCGGTAGCGCAGCCTCTTCTACATTCACGGTGACAGCCACTGACTCACCAATCAGACTCGCCTTATCAGTCACCACCCACTTCAGGGCCGCGCTCCCTTTGGCGCTTGGCGTCCAATTCACCTGCCAAGGGGCGCTGGTGTCTTCGCCTATCTTCTTACCATCGACATAGAGCTCGACTTTGGCCACGTCGTTATTGGCATCGATGACATTGCCGCTCACTGCCACGCTGCGCCCCAAGCTCACTTTGCCGCCATTGGCTGGGCTGCTGATGCTCGCCTTGGGTGCCTCTGGCGCGGCAACGGCGGCGACGTTAAAGCTGGAATCCGCCTCGCTCAGTACCTTGCCATCTTTATCCAGTGCCCGCGCCTTAAGGGCGTGAGCACCGACACCAGCGGCATTCCAACTGGCACTCCATGGGGCAGCGCTCGCCGTGGCAACCAACTTGCCATCGACCAGATATTCCACCTTCACTAGGGCGCTGCTGCTACCGTTTAAGGTCAGCGCCAGCGCCACTGGGGCCCCTTCGTTGACTGCACTCCCCACGGCGGGCGAGCTAACCGCTACGCCAAACGCAGGTAAAGAGATCTCTCCACCAAAGAGTTTCCACGCATCCGCCCACACCACCCCGACACCGGGAGCATAGTGGTAGGACGATGCACCACACCAACCTGAATAAGGAAATTCTTTACACTCGTAAAGGGCGCCAGCGTTACTGACAACATCACCAGCTTTATAAGCAGTCCCCGCCTGATAAGTGGGGTAAGCGGCCTGCACCCAAGCGGGCACAGTGGCAAGGGCCACCAGCATGGCAAGCCGGTTGGGCCTTAAGATCTGTTGCATATCGTTATCTTCCTTGTTTTGTCTTGGCATGGTTGACCAAGCACAAAGACCGCCGCAACCAAGGGGGAAAGGGCGCCGATGATGGGCCATGGACCGGCCATCAACATCCTACTCATCCTGAGCCCCCGACAGGGATTGCGTTACCGACAGTGTGGAGAAATGACTCACCCACTCAATTGTCACTTAGGCTTTGACTTGGGTTCCGTAAGGAACAAGGCGAGTATAGGAATCAAGCAACCGACTCACAATCTTAGTTCTCGAGAAAAAATATGTATTTTAGGTGACAGCCTAGTCCATAAAAAAATCGAATTTTGATTTATTTATCATTAAATTCATCATCTTAATGAATGATAATCGGCCTCAGCTGAGAGGCTGATTAGGGTTGGCTCAGCGATATAAAATGTCAGAAATGTGACAATGCGCGCTTGCTGATGGGGCAACGGGGAGATGCCCACACCACATAACACGCGAGCGCTGGGTGACTACACCTGATGGATGGGATTAACCAGAGGCAGGATCAGGGTGAGAGCGGCTCGCGGTGATACTCAGCGCCGCCGCACTCGGGGCAGCTCGCCAGTGACTGGGGATGCAGCACGGTATGGCGCCAACCGCACTGGTCACACACCATCACCCCGAGCCCCACCCAATCACCCGCCTCATACACACCTTTGTGTTCCAGCTCGTCGGCCAGCTCGCGCCACTCCACCTGGGCGCGGTCAGTCACATCCGCCAACCAGGACCAGACCGTATCCTTGAGGGCTAGCATAAAGGCAGACTCTTCAAGCTGTTCGCGATCGTCATGGCGCCCCTCGTCATAGCTGCCCAAATCCCGCTTCACATACTCAGCAATGAGTGCCAACTCGTCCTGAGTGAGATCGCTGGCTGCCTCCAGATAGGCCTGCACCTTGGCAATCAGCCGATTGAGGCGCTCGCCCTGAAACTGTTCGGTCTCCTGCCACTGTTTTTGCAGCTCGGCAATAAAGGCTTCGTACCCTTTTTGACGTTTGTTCATGCTGATGCTCCTCTAGGATGCTGGCGGTTGTTGCCGCTGCGGGATATGGGTATTCTATTGCGATTTTCTGGCTGATTTTAGCCACTCATTTCACAGATCCGGATGTCACCAATGCAAGAGCAATACGTTCCCCAGTCCATCGAACCTGCAGTGCAAAAGCACTGGGATGCCAAGAAAACCTTCAAGGCGGTGGAGAAAGTCGACAAGGAGAAGTTCTACTGCCTCTCCATGTTCCCCTATCCCTCTGGTCGACTACATATGGGGCACGTTCGTAACTACACCATAGGTGATGTGATCTCCCGTTATCAACGCCTTAATGGCAAGAACGTGCTGCAACCCATCGGTTGGGATGCATTCGGTCTGCCCGCTGAGAACGCCGCGATCAAAAACAGCACGGCACCAGCACCTTGGACCTACGAAAACATCGAGTACATGAAAAACCAGCTCAAGATGCTGGGTCTGGGTTATGACTGGGATCGCGAGCTGGCCACCTGCAAGCCGGATTACTACCGCTGGGAACAGTGGTTCTTCACCAAGCTCTACGAGAAGGGACTGGTCTACAAGAAGACCTCCTCGGTCAACTGGTGCCCGAACGACATGACGGTGTTGGCCAACGAGCAGGTGGTCGACAACTGCTGCTGGCGCTGCGACACCCCAGTGGAGCAAAAAGAGATCCCCCAGTGGTTCATCAAGATCACCGACTACGCCGAAGAGCTGCTTAGCGACATCGACAACCTCGATGGCTGGCCAGAGATGGTCAAGACCATGCAGCGCAACTGGATTGGCCGCTCCGAGGGGGTCAACATCAGCTTCGCCATCGACGGTCAGCCTGAGTTGCTGGAGGTCTACACCACCCGCCCTGACACCTTCATGGGCGTCACCTATGTCGGTATCGCCGCCGGTCACCCGCTAGCGCTGCAAGCTGCTGCCAGCAATCCGGAACTGGCCGCCTTTATCGAAGAGTGCAAGAACACCAAGGTCGCTGAAGCGGAACTGGCCACCATGGAGAAGAAAGGCATGGCCACTGGCCTCTATGCCATTCATCCGCTGGATGGCCGCAAGGTCCCTGTCTGGGTCGCCAACTTCGTGCTGATGAACTACGGCACCGGCGCCGTGATGGCCGTTCCGGCCCACGACCAGCGTGACTTCGAGTTCGCCACCAAATATGGCCTCGACATCAAGGCGGTGATCAAGCCGGTTGATGGCGACGTCGACGTGAGCGAAGCGGCTTACACCGAGAAGGGCGTGCTGTTCAACTCCGGCGAGTTTGACGGCCTCGAGTTCCAAGGTGCTTTTGATGCCATCGCCGCCAAGTTGCAAACCATCGGCCGTGGCAAGCGCACCGTCAACTTCCGTCTGCGTGACTGGGGTGTCTCCCGTCAGCGCTACTGGGGTGCCCCCATCCCGATGCTGACCTTGGCTGACGGCACCGTGGTGCCGACGCCGGAAGACCAACTGCCGGTATTGTTGCCGGAAGACGTGGTGATGGACGGTATCCAGAGCCCGATCAAGGCTGACGCCGAGTGGGCCAAGACCACTTACAACGGCCAGGAAGCGTTCCGCGAGACCGATACCTTCGACACCTTTATGGAGTCCTCTTGGTACTACGCCCGCTACTGCTCCCCAGACTACGACAAGGGCATGCTGGACCCGGCGGCGGCCAACCACTGGCTGCCGGTGGATCAGTACATCGGCGGTATCGAGCACGCCTGTATGCACCTGCTCTACGCCCGCTTCTTCCACAAGCTGCTGCGGGACGCTGGCCTCGTCAACAGCGACGAGCCGTTCAAGCGTCTGCTCTGTCAGGGCATGGTGCTGGCAGACGCCTTCTACTACAAAGACGAGAAGGGCGGCAACGTCTGGGTCAGCCCGACCGACGTCAAGATCGAGCGTGACGAGAAGGGGCGGATTACCAAGGCTGTCGACCTTGAGGGACGTGAGCTGATCCACTCCGGTATGACCAAGATGTCCAAGTCCAAGAACAACGGCGTCGACCCGCAGCTGATGGTCGAGCGTTACGGCGCTGATACCGTCCGCCTGTTCATGATGTTCGCCTCGCCGGCCGAGATGACCCTAGAGTGGTCCGACTCTGGCGTCGAGGGTGCTCAGCGCTTTCTTCGTCGCCTATGGCGCCTGGCCTTTGAACATCTGGCGGGTGGTGCGGTGGCGGCGCTGGATGTGGCCGCACTCACCAACGAGCAGAAAGCCATACGCCGCGAACTGCACAAAACCATCGCGAAGGTGAGCGATGACGTGGGTCGTCGCCAGACCTTCAACACCGCCATCGCCGCCATCATGGAGCTGATGAATAATCTGGCCAAGCTGGGCAGCGACGAGCAGGACCGCGCCCTGATGCAGGAAGCGCTGGAAGCCGTGGTGGTGATGCTCTACCCCATCACCCCACACATCAGCTTCGAGCTGTGGCAGATGCTCGGCAAAGGCGACGACATTGACCATGCCAGCTGGCCAGTGGCCGATGAGGCCGCCATGGTCGAGACCGAAAAACTGGTTGTTGTGCAGATCAACGGTAAGATGCGCGGCAAGCTGACCGTTCCAGCAGATGCAAGCCAGGCTGATGTCGAGCAGCAGGCCATGAACGACGCTGCACTGCTTAAGTTCATCGATGGGCTGACTGTGCGTAAGGTGATTTACGTACCAGGCAAGCTGCTCAACATTGTTGCTAACTAACAAGTTGCCAACTAACCGGCTGCCAGCCACGTACTGCCGAGCTGTAGTAGTAAACAGATGATAACGGCGGGCCCAGCGCCCGCCGCTTGCTGTTGTGGCTTTCCCTTACTGCAAAGAGGATTTCTATGAGCACCATCTTCACCCGCTTGATGGCCGTCGTTCTGACAGGCTTGCTGCTGCAAGGCTGCGGGTTTCATATGCGTGGATCGGGGATTCCAAGCGAGTTGATGACCATGAAGGTCACTGGCGATAACAAAAGCGACTTTTACCGGCTAGTGACCACCCGCCTGAAAGCAGCGGGGGTGACACTCGCTGATAAAGAAGGCGTTCCTGTCCTCGCTCTGGGTAACATCGGCACGACCAGCCAGGTCGCCTCGGTCAATGCACTGGGGGCGGACACTGAATATGTACTGGGCTTTAGCACCCAGTTCACCATCGCTGTCGCGGGCAAACCGACCCAAGTGTTTCCCATTAACTTCAACCGCAGCTTCCTCAACAAGCCAGATGCGGCGCTTGCCTCCTCCCGCGAGCAGGAGCAACTCAACCGCGAGATGCAGGAACAGGCGGCCAATCAGGTGCTCCGGCAGTTAAGCCAGGTCAGTTTTTGATGCGCCTATCCTGATGAGAATCGGTGAATGAGAGTCTACCCAGAACAATTTGCTGACCACCTCAAAGCAGGGCTTCGGCCCTGCTATCTCGTTTTTGGTGACGAGCCGCTACTGCGATTGGAGGCTATCGACGCCATCCGTCAGGTCGCCCGTAAACAGGGCTTTGATGAGCGCCACACCTTCGTGGTAGAGCAGGGGCTGGACTGGAATCAGGTCTATGACGCCTGTCAGGCCATGAGCCTCTTCTCTGCCCGCCAAATCATCGAGCTAGAGCTGCCCGCCAAGGTGGACAAAGATTTGGCGGCCCGCATTAGCGAGATTGGCAAGCAGCTTCACCCCGACCTGCTGCTGGTGCTCAGTGGCGGTCGTCTGAATCAAACCCAGATGAAGGCGGCTTGGTTCGACAAGCTCTACCAGAGCGGGACCTATGTCCCAGTCAATCACCCCGAACCCAAGTTTTTCCCACGCTGGATGAGTTCCCGTTTTGCCCGTTTTGGCCTCAAGGCACTGCCGGATGCCATCAACTTCATGTGCCACAGCTATGAGGGCAACCTGCTGGCCGCCAGCCAGGAGATTGAGAAGCTGACCCTGCTCTCACCGCCGCAACCCATCAGCATCGGGTATCTGCAAGAGACCATCATCCGCCACGCTCACTTCACCCCGTTTCAGCTGATCGACACCCTGCTGGAGGGAAAAGTGAATCGGGCCCAGCGGATTTTGGCTGCGCTGCGCGCTGAGGGCACTGAGCCGGGGATGCTAGCTTGGACCCTCTGCCGCGAGCTGGAACAACTGACCGAGCTGGCGCTCGTGATGCACAGCGGCCAACCGCTAGGCACCCATTTTAGTCGCCTGCGGATCTGGCAAAGCCGCCAGCAGCTGATCCAGCAGGCGCTGACTCGGCTGCCGCTGGCCAAGCTGCAGCAGCTGTGGCAACTGATGACCCAGCTGGACGATGCCCAGCGCCACTTTGATACCGAGCAAGCTTGGCTGATGCTGCAAACCCTCACCCTCGGTTTTCGTGATGCCAGCCCGCTGCCCACGGTGATGATGGCGAGGTCGCCATGCTGACAGCCCCAATCGGCTTATTAGGGGGCACCTTTGACCCGATCCATATCGGCCATTTGCGCCCAGCCATCGAGGTGCGCGATGCCATTGGTCTTGCTGAAGTGCGGCTGATCCCAAACCATATCCCACCCCACCGCGCCAACCCGTTCTGCTCCAGCGAACAGCGGCTCGCCATGGTCAGGCTGGCGGCGGCGGAGAACCGCCACTTTGTAGTGGATGAGCGCGAGCTTTTGCGCGACAAGCCCTCTTACACCATCGATACCTTGGTTGAGCTGCGGCAAGAGCTGCCCGAGACGCCACTCTGTTTTTTGATGGGGATGGATTCACTGCTCGGCCTGCCGAGCTGGCACCGCTGGCAGGAGCTGCTCGGTTATGCCCATCTGGTGGTAAGCGTGCGGCCAGGCTGGCAACCAGATTATCCGGCCGAGGTGGCGCAGCTATTGGCCCGCCATCACACCACGGATGCCAGCGCACTGCATCGGTGTCTGGCCGGCCATGTCTGGCTGGCGGACAACCAGCCCATCGATCTATCTGCCACTCGGCTACGCGCGTTGCTGGATGCAGGTCAAGATGCCCGTTACCTCTTACCCGAGTCGGTTGCGCACTATATTGATCAACAGGGGCTCTACCGCACCATGTGCCGATAGCCCTGCGGTGACCCGTTCCAGTAGGAAACGAATGTGACCATGATATAATCCGGCGCCCTCACGCTGTCAGGCGCTGGTACACAGGAGAGACTCATTGCAAGGCCAAGAACTACACGCCTTTATCATTGACAAGATCGATGACATGAAAGGCCGCGACATCATCACCCTTGATGTGCGCGGCAAATCCAGCATCACTGACACCATGATCGTCTGCTCCGGCAACTCCAATCGCCACGTCTGTGCCATCGCCAACCACTTGGCCAGTGAAGCACGCCTCGCTGGGCTTGACCTGCTGAGCGTCGAGGGGCAACTGACTGGCGAGTGGGTACTGGTAGATCTCGGCGCCATCATCGTGCACGTGATGCAGGATGAGTATCGTGACTTTTACCAGTTGGAAAAACTGTGGGGCGATGCCGCCCAGCTAAACATGCAATAACCAGAGCGGCCGCGTAGCAACCATGAAGATTCAATTAATTGCAGTGGGCACCAAGATGCCCGCTTGGGTAGAACATGGCTTCGAAGAGTATCGGCGCCGGTTCCCAAAAGAGATGCCATTCGAACTGGTCGAAATCGCGGCCGGAAAACGGGGTAAAAACGCCGATATCCCGCGCATTCTGCAAAAAGAGGGGGAAGCCATGCTCGCTGCCGCCGGCCGCGCGCGCCTCGTCACCCTCGATATTCCGGGCAACCCCTGGACCACCGAGCAACTCGCCGCCCAACTCGAGGTCTGGAAACTCGATGGCCGTGATGTAGCACTGCTGGTGGGGGGGCCGGAAGGCTTATCCCCCGAATGCAAGGAGGCAGCCGAACAGAGCTGGTCGCTATCGCCACTCACCCTGCCCCATCCGCTGGTGCGCGTGCTGGTAGCTGAGAGTCTGTACCGAGCGTGGAGCATCACCACCAACCACCCCTATCACCGAGAGTGAGCCTTAATTCATGTCTGCGCACTGCCCAACGTCGCCTCATCCCATTCATCACGCACAGCGCGCCTTCCCTTGCTGCTGTGATGAGCGAGCGCTGGGCTTAGCAAGGCTCACCCATTGCTGCCCACCCATGCCCATTGAGGAGACAGCATGTTAAAACAACGCATTGAGATGCGTGACCACAGTGCCGAGGGAAATCTGTTTTTCCGGCGTACCTTGGTTGCTTATATCGTTATCGTGACCCTCATGTTGATTTTGCTGGGCAATCTCTATTACCTGCAGGTTGAGTCTTACGATACCTATCAAACCCGTTCCAACTCGAATCGCATTCGGGTGGTGCCAGTTGCCCCCCCACGCGGCTTAATTTATGACGCTAATGGCGTGTTGCTAGCAGAAAACCGCCCCGTTTATAGCTTGGAAATTGTGCCGGAAGAGACAAAGGATCTGGAAAAAACCACCGATGAGCTGATCCAGTTGCTCTCCCTGCCGGAGGGGACCAAAGAGAAGTTCTTGACCGAGGTCAAACGGCAGCGTCGTTTTAAGCCGGTGGCGCTCTATGAAAAACTGAGCGAGCATCAGGTCGCGCTGTTCTCGGTCAACCAGCATAACTATCCTGGGGCCAGCATCGAGGCCTACCTCAAGCGCTACTACCCGTTTGGCGATACCTTGACCCATGCGCTGGGCTACGTGGCCAAAATCAACATCAAGGATGTCGAGCGCCTAGAAAAAGAAGAAAAAATCGCCAACTACGCCGCCACCCAAGATATCGGTAAACAAGGGGTAGAGAAGTTCTACGAAGATGAACTACACGGAGTCGCCGGCTATCAAGAGGTCGAGGTCAACAACCGTGGCCGCGTCGTGCGCACCCTCAAATTCCAGCCCCCGGTGCCCGGCAAAGATATCTATCTCAATATCGACATTCGGATGCAGCTCAAAGCGCAACAGCTGCTAGGGGGGCAACGGGGCGCCATTGTGATGATGGACCCCACCACCGGCGCCATCATCGCCATGGAGTCGAGTCCAAGCTACGACCCCAACCTGTTCGTGACCGGTATCTCCAGCGCGAACTATTCGGCGCTGCTCAATGATCCATCACGCCCCTTGGTCAATCGCACCACCCAGGGGATTTATGCCCCCGCCTCCACGGTTAAGCCCATGATGTCGGTGATGGGTCTCAATGAGGGGGCCATCACCCCCAACTATCGCTACTTCGGCGGCCCCAGCTTCTCCATTCCCGGCACCACCAAGAAGTTTCGTGATTGGCGTAAATGGGGCCATGGCTGGCTCGATGTCTACCGCGCCATCGAGGTCTCTGCAGATACCTATTTCTATGATCTCGCCTACCGAGTCGGCATCGACAAAATCCATAGTTACATGACCAAGTTTGGCTTTGGCCAGTACAGCGGGGTCGATCTCTATGAAGAGACCAAAGGGGTGATGCCCTCTCGTGACTGGAAGATGGCACGCTGGCGCCAGCCTTGGTATCAAGGCGACACCATCTCCATCGGGATCGGCCAAGGCTATTGGAGTGCGACCCCGATTCAGCTTGCCAAGGCCACCAGCATCTTGACCCAAAATGGTCATGATGTGACGCCACACCTGCTGAAAAGCACAGCTTCGCAAGAGGGGGTGGTCGATGCCCCCATCAACCCCAACATGGCATTACAAGCCAAAAATGAGAGTTACTGGCAGGTTGCACGGGAAGGCATGTGGCGGGTGATCAATGGCAATGAGGGGACGGGACGCAAAGCATTTGCCAATACCCCCTATAAAGCAGCAGGTAAGTCAGGCACCGCTCAGGTGGTCAACATGAAAGAGAATCAGGTCTACAACGCCAAGGCGATGAAGGTGGAACACCGTGACAACGCTCTGTTCGTGGCTTTTGCACCTTATGACGCACCGAAAGCTGTGGTGGCGTTGGTGTTAGAGAATGCCGGGGGGGGCAGTGCTAATGCCGCCCCAGTTGCCCGCGCCATGTTGGATGCCTACCTGCTCCCCCCTGAAGCGCCCTTGCCACCGGCACCGGAACCGCAGACCCAACCGAGTGAGGCCACCCCCCATGAGTAATTCAGCTCGGCAACAGAGCATCTGGTACAAGCTGCATATCGACCTTCCCCTCTTATTGGGGCTGTTGGCAGTGATGACCCTCTCGATGGTGGTGCTCTACTCCGCCTCCGGTCAGGATCTCGATGCCATTGTGCGACAGCTGGTGCGCGGTGGCCTCGCTTTCGCCCTGATGATCGGCATGGCGCAGTTACCGCCCTCCTTCTATGCCCGTTGGTCGGTGCCACTGTTTGTCCTCGTGGTGCTGTTATTGATTGCTGTGGATGTGTTTGGCCACATCGGTAAAGGAGCACAGCGCTGGCTGGATCTCGGTTTTATGAAGTTTCAACCGTCCGAGGTGATGAAACTGTCAATGCCGGTAATGGTAGCCGCTTGGCTCAGCCGCCATTCGTTGCCACCCAAGCTTAGCCATGTGCTGATTGCGCTGGTGATGGTGCTGCTGCCGACCCTGCTGATCGCAGCCCAACCCGACCTTGGCACCTCCATTCTGGTGGCCGCGTCCGGCTTTTTTGTGATTTTTTTGGCTGGCCTCAGCTGGTGGCTGATTGGGCTCGCACTCATGCTGCTAGTGGCATTTATGCCGGTGCTTTGGTATTTCTTGATGCACGACTACCAGCGCCAGCGGGTGCTGATGCTGCTCGACCCAGAAAAAGACCCACTTGGGCGTGGTTACCACATTATCCAATCCAAGATTGCCATTGGTTCTGGCGGCGTCTTTGGCAAGGGCTGGCTGCAGGGCACCCAATCCCAGCTTGAGTTTCTGCCCGAGCGCCACACCGATTTTATCTTTGCGGTCTTTAGCGAGGAGTTTGGGCTAGTCGGGGTTATTTTGCTGCTGGTGCTCTATCTCTACGTCATCAGTCGCTGCCTGTTTATTTCGATGCAAGCCCAGAGCAGCTTCGAGCGCCTCTTAGGCGGGGCCATCACCCTCACCTTCTTCGTTTATGTCTTCGTCAACATGGGGATGGTAAGCGGCATTCTGCCGGTGGTGGGGGTGCCCCTGCCGCTGGTCAGTTATGGCGGTACCTCGATGGTGACGCTGATGGCAGGATTTGGCATCTTAATGTCAATCCAGACTCACCGACGGCTGCTTGCCTGATCCAGGCTTGGACCTGCACACATGCTGCGTCCTCTTGCTTGTCCCCGCACCGATAACCGGTGAGGGGACGCCGGCCTGCTGCCATCAGGCAAGCATATCGGTTTGACCGGATGACCCATGCCCTTATGGGATAGCAACCTCACTCTTTCACCCGCATTCAGGAAACATATGTCTCTTCGCCGCACCCTGCTACCGCTTACCTTGAGCTGCTTGCTGGCCGCCTGCAGCAGCCAACCAGACCAACCCACAGCACCACGGGAACCACTACCAGAGCCTGCCCGCCCCCCAGTTATCGAGATCCCACAAGCAACCGGTGCCATTCCTCGACCCGAACCCCTGAGTAATAGGGGTAACCAGGATTACCAGATTGAGGGAAAAACCGAAAAAGTGTGGCGCGATATCAAGCATTACAGTGAAGAGGGCACCGCCAGCTGGTTGGCCAAAGACCTTGATGGCAATAAAACGGCCAATGGCGACACCATGGATAGCGCACTCTTTAGTGCTGCTCACCGCAACCTGCCACTGCCCAGTTATGTCAAAGTCACGAACCTAGATAACGGGCTGGAGACCATCGTGCGGGTCAATGATAGAGGCCCATTTGATAACAATCGCCTGATTGATCTCTCCTATGCCGCCGCAACACAGTTAGACATGGTGGCGAGCGGCGAAGCGCGGGTACGGTTAGAGCTCATCAATGACACCCCAGACCAGCAGATTGAGCTTGTTCCTCAATTTACGATGACCACCACCCCTGATACCACCAGCCAAGCGAGTCCTGCCGTGCCCCCGCAGCGTCCCCCCGTTGCCCCTACGATGCCGCGCACTCCCAGCTCACCGCCCGTGAGCAAGCCGATCACGACGCCCGCCAAGGTCAGCCCTGCGCAAGGCAAGATGATCCAAGTACTGGCCAGTGGCTCACAAGCGCGGGCGGAAGCGATGGGGAAAGTGATGACCCAGCGTTATGCCGTGCCGTATCAAGTGGTGACCCACGACGCCCTGTTTAGAGTATTACTTGGGCCAGTGGCCACCGACCAACAAGCCACGCTGTTAGAAAAGATTCGACAGGGGGGACTCGAACAAGCATTTATTGTTCCTTAATCCGCTATCTGGCGGGCAACGCCCAGCACGGCAGGCGACAGTGGCCAATTTCACCACCTTAGCGAGCCGATCTGGGCAAAAAACCAGAGATGATCGCCACGTCAGGCTATGCCATGCGGTCGCATCTGGTATAGTGATGCCCGCATTTTATCCCCATCTGGCTCGCAGGAATTTCATGATGTCCAAATTTGCCCGCTCAGTGATTCTGGCCTCACTGTTAAGTGCTACCGCACAGGCCAACACGCCGACGCCGGTACCAGTACCGACCCCAACGCCTAACGCCAATCCCGTGGTAGTGCCTGCCGCGCCGGAAATCTCCGCCAAGGCGCATATCCTGATCGACTATTACTCCGGTCAGGTGCTGGCAGAGGCCAATGCTGATGAGCGTCTGCCACCTGCTAGCCTGACCAAAATGATGACTTCCTACATCGTTGGCGATGAACTGCTCAAAGGAAAAATCAAGGGCACCGACATGGTGACCATCAGCGAGAATGCGTGGTCAAAAAACTACTCCGACTCTTCCAAGATGTTTATCGAAGTGGGTAAGCAGGTCTCCGTCGATGATCTCAACAAGGGCATCATCATCCAATCGGGTAACGATGCCTGCGTTGCCATGGCAGAACATCTGGCCGGCAGTACCGACTCCTTCGCCAGCCTGATGAATGCTTGGGCCGCCAAGCTCGGCATGAAAGACTCCCAGTTCAAAAATCCTCACGGCCTCGATGAAGAGGGGCACTACAGTACTGCCCGCGACATGGCCCGCTTGGGTCAGGCGCTGATCCACGATCAGCCGGAGGAGTACAAGATTTACGCCCAGAAGTCGTTTGTCTTCAATGGCATCACCCAGCACAACCGTAACCGCCTGCTGTGGGATCAGTCGCTACAAGTGGATGGCATCAAGACCGGTCACGTCAGTCAGGTCGGCTATAACTTGGTCTCTTCTGCGACCAACAACGAAGGGATGCGCCTGATCGCCGTGGTGCTGGGAGCCAGCAGCGAGGGCTCGCGCGCTGCCGAGAGTAAAAAGCTGCTGACCTATGGTTTTCGCTTCTTCCAGAGCCTGACCCCCTACAAAGCGGGCACCGAATTGGTCACCCAGAAAATCTGGATGGGCGACAAGCCACAAGTGAAACTCGGTGTCGATCAGGATGTGTCGGTATTGGTCACCCGTGGCCAAGGCAACAACCTCAAAGCCGATTTCCAACTGAATAGCGAACTGAAAGCCCCGTTGGCCAAAGGGCAGCAGGTCGGCATCGTGTTCCTCAAGCAAGGGGAAAAAGAGATTAAACAGGTGCCGTTGGTGGCGCTGGAAGAGGTGGCTGAGGGTGGTTTGATCAGCCGTCTGTGGGATTATGTGGTGATGCTGGTCGCCAGCTGGTTCAAGTAATCCCCCAGCGTGGCATAGCCCCACCACAGCGGCGCCAGCGGGCGCCGCTGTTCGTTTTCCTAGGCAACGAACCCGATACCCCTATCATCTGCCGGTTCCGCCCCATCCCAATTTGTGATAAAAACAGCGCCTCTGCCCCGTGTACATGGGTGCGGGTTCTGATCTAGATACTTGCGACATCCATATCATCCCATGTCACCTTCGTCGTGACATGGTGGTCCACGAAGAGTATGTGTGAGTAGCCATAAAGAAACGATCATCGCTGTGATGATCCAAAGGTGAGTAAATGAATACCAAGTTTGACGAACTGCTGGAATTTCCCTGCGAATTTCCGTTCAAAGTGCTCGGCATCGCCGATCCGGCTCTGCCGGACATGGTGGTGGCAGTCCTTCAGCAGCATGCGCCCGGCACCTACAGCCCGACGGTCCAGCCCAGCTCCAAGGGCAACTACCACTCAGTGCGTGTGACCGTGACCGCCCAGAGCAAGGAGCATATCGAAACCATGTATGCCGCGCTTGGTAAGATCGCGCTGGTAAAATACGTCCTGTAGTTTCTTTCTCGCCCCGGCTTGCGGGGCGATCATGTTTAGCCGAACAGCCCGTCGTGAGGAAGCCATGCCAGCTGGGATTTCCCAACTTCCGTTGATAGTTAGGCATTTGGGTCGCCGCCCCTACCAGCGAGTATGGGAAGCCATGAAAGCCTTCACTGATAGTCGCAGTAGCGACACCCCAGATGAGTTTTGGGTGGTGGAGCACGACCCCGTCTATACCCAAGGGCAAGCGGGCAAAGCCGAACATCTGCTTAATCCGGGCCAGATCCCAGTGGTGCACAGTGATCGCGGTGGCCAAGTCACCTATCACGGCCCCGGCCAGCTGGTGCTTTACGTGCTGGTGGATGTGCGCCGCAGCCAACTGTCCGTGCGCGAGTTGGTGACCGCCCTGGAAACCGCCATTATCCGCACCGTCGCCCAATACCATATCCACGCCTACGCCAAAGCAGACGCCCCTGGGGTTTATGTGAAAAACGATCTGGGTATCGAGGCGAAGCTTGCATCGTTGGGGCTGCGTATCCGTAAGGGATGCTCCTTTCATGGGCTGGCCCTCAATATCAACATGGAGATGAGCCCCTTCCTGCACATCAATCCGTGCGGCTATGCGGGCATGGCCATGACCCAGACCAGCGCGCTGGGTGGCCCACACAGCGTGGCAGAGGCATACCCCATCTTGGTGGCCGAGCTGGCCCAGCTGATGGGGTATCAAGCCATCAATAACATCGACGAAACAGCATGAACAACCCCATGCAGCGTCGTGCTAAGGGCATCGAGATGCCATTGGTGATGATCAATCCGACCACAACAAACACCGAGAGTGAATCATGAGCAAACCCGTTCGTATGGAGCCGGGCGTCAAGCTACGGGATGGCGACAAGATGGCCCTGATCCCGGTGAAATTCATGCCAGATCCCACCGAGGAAGTGCTGCGCAAGCCTGATTGGATGCGGATTAAGCTGCCTGCGTCGAGCCAAAAAATCGAGCATATCAAGAGCACCCTGCGTAAAAACAAGCTGCATTCGGTCTGTGAAGAGGCCTCCTGCCCCAATTTGGCGGAGTGCTTCAACCACGGCACCGCCACCTTCATGATCATGGGCGCTATTTGCACTCGTCGCTGCCCCTTCTGCGACGTGGCCCACGGCCGTCCGCTGGCACTCGATCCGGAAGAGCCGAAGAAGCTGGCGCTGACCATCAAGGAGATGAACCTCAAGTATGTGGTGATCACTTCGGTGGATCGCGATGACCTGCGCGACGGCGGTGCCCAGCACTTCGCCGACTGCATTCGCGAGATCCGCGAGCACAGCCCGCAGACCCGCATCGAGATCCTGACCCCGGACTTCCGTGGCCGGATGGAGCAGGCACTGGAGGTGTTCCGCGAGACGCCGCCAGACGTCTTCAACCACAACCTGGAAACCGCCCCGCGCATGTATCGCGTGGCCCGCCCAGGGGCCGATTACAAGTGGTCACTGGAGCTGCTGCGCCGCATCAAGGAGATGCATCCGCATATACCGACCAAGTCTGGGGTCATGATGGGATTAGGTGAGACCAATGAAGAGATAGTACAGGTACTCAAGGATCTGCGTGAGCACGGGGTCAACATGCTAACCCTCGGTCAATATCTGCAGCCAAGCCGCCACCACCTGCCGGTCAAACGCTACGTACCACCGGCAGAGTTTGACCAGCTCAAAGAGGTGGCCATGGGGCTAGGCTTTACCCACGCCGCCTGCGGCCCTTTTGTGCGCTCTTCTTATCACGCGGACCTGCAGGCAAAAGGCGAAGATATTGTCGGTTACCAAGCCAAATAGCTGGACTGGGTATTGATAAGCCATGGGCAACGGTTGCCCATGGCTTATCTGATAGATGAGATCGGCACGATGCCACAACCAAGATCCTGACTGATCCGCCCCTTCACTCATGAGCAGGCGTTTGCAACTAGGTGATCGTGGGTTTATAACCATGATTAGCCCAGCATGACTGCTGAGTCATCAGAGATGAACATGGCATGTAGCTAACGGTTACATGACTCCCTACAAGTGAAAAAACCTAAGAGTGGGGGGATGGCAATCATGAAACGAAGTGGGTTTACTCTGCTGGAGTTACTGATAGGGATAGCCCTGGGTGTGATACTGCTGGGGATCGGCGCTCCTTCACTCGTTAACCTGCTTAATAGCAATATTGCCCATCAATACGCACAACATCTGCTCCAGCACCTTAATTATGCTCGCCAGCAAGCCATCGATAATCAGCAGCTGATGACCGTGTGCTTAGCCGTAAGCGACAACAATAATGGGGAGTCTTGTCTCGATGCCAATACAGCAGGTGCATCGCGCTTGATCGTATTCATTGATAGCAGCTCCGACCAAATATTAAATGCTAACGAACAGCTGCTGGCAGCCAGTGATCCCCTACCGAATAACTTAACCCTGAACGGCAATCGCCAGTTCACCCAATTCTCGCCAGATGGCACCGCCATCGGCACCCATATGACGTTCCAACTCTGCGTGAGCCAGCAACCCATGGTTAATGTAACTATCTCTCCCTCAGGGCGGAGTAGTATCGCGACTGACTCGCTTATTTGTCCGTGATCTGTATCGCCGCAGTGGTTAATAAACCCAAACCATCCAGGCTATTTCGGCGATAGGCCAGCGTTACCCAGTAAATAATATCTGCGCTATACGCCTTGAGATCAGCGCCAATCTGCTAGTCCGATAATGTGGCAACTTATTCCATGGTCGCTGCCTACTGCTAACCATAATCGGTTAACCGTAGGCAACAACAAGGATGAGCTAGGCCGAAGATTAGCGATTAATCCTAGTAATCATGGCCAATGTTATTCTGCGGTCTTTTTCAGCGGCTTTTTAGGCAAAACAAAGCCAAGCTTTTCTAGTATGGTATCAAAATGGTTGAGATAAATATTTAAACCTACCGCCCATAAGGTCGCAATTAAGATACCACTGTGTAATAACGGCGATAAATACTCCGGCATATATTTGAAAAAGTCTTTTGCCACAATAGGGATCATCCCCATACCAAGACTGATCGCGACAATATACAAGTTGTAGCGATTATTCTGATAATCAACCAGTGATAAAATCTTAATCCCCGTCGCTAATACCATGCCAAACATCACAATTCCTGCCCCCCCTAACACAAATAAAGGGATGGAAGAGATAAATGCGCTCATCTTAGGCATTAAGCTAAACATAATTAAAATGACACCGCTGGCCACACAGACATAGCGACTACGGATCCCCGTCAGGCTGACCAATCCGATATTTTGTGAGAATGAGGTGTGGGGAAATGAGTTGAATACGCCACCAATAACAGTCCCGATAGCATCGACTCGTAACCCACGATTTAAGGCTTTTTCATCGACCGGCTGCTCGACTATATCGCCAAGAGCCATAAACATACCCAGTGATTCAATAAACACGATCAAACAGACAATCGTCATGGTCAGAATTGACCAAAACTCAAACTTAGGCATACCAAATGCAAAAGGCGTCACGATACCAAACCACGAGGCATCAGCAACTTTAGCAAAACTAATTTCCCCCATCTGCCATGCAACAATAAACCCAAAGATAATCCCAAGTAACACCGAGATATTGCTGATAAAACCTTTAGCAAAGCGGGTGATCAACAATATAAAGACCAATACTGCCCATGCAGTCCCGATATAGCGTAAATCACCATAAGTTCCTTTCGCTATTGCTTCTGAGCCCCCTGCGGCCCAGTTAATACCGACCCCCATAATGGAAATACCAATTGAGGTGATAACCACACCAGTTACAACATGAGGGAACAGCCCTTTAAGCTTGCCAATTAAAGGTACGAAAAAGAAAGAAATAATACCTGCTGCAATCGTGGCACCAAATATACCTTGGATACCTAGCTCACTATTATTGCCAATCGCCATCATCGGAGGCACTGCGGCAAATGTTACCGCCATAATGACCGGCATCCTAATACCGATGTATTTACCTACACCCAATGATTGTAAAATAGTAGCGACACCACAGCAAAATAGATCGGCACTGATCAGCATCGCCGTTTCTTGCTCGCTCAGACCTAAGTTCTTCGCAATAATCAGTGGAACTGCAATGGCTCCCGCATACATAACCAAAACATGCTGAATCCCTAAGGTCCATAATTTATTTGCAGGTAGACGCTGATCAACCGAGTTAACACTTTTACTCATGAGATATTGTCTCCACGGTGATGCAATATTTTACTGAACTACATATACATGCAGCCATTAAAAATGGTGCGGATAAGTATTGTCGGCAATGTCGCATTAAAATATCCCTTTCGATAAGAGTGATGACCACTGGCTAGTATCAAGCCTCGCGTGCTACATAGTTTCAGACTGACATTAACATACCCAGTATTTCAATTGGGTGGAGGAAACCACCACCATAATTGAAATTAATAAATTTGCCACATGTCTTATGCTAATAAAGCATGTAAGCGGAAATAAGCAATTTGGTAGATCTGTGTCAACGCAGTTTTTATCTCCTGCTCACGCGAGTTAGCCAATCGCTGAGTAAACGCTTGAATAATACTTTCTCTGTTATGACCTTTTACTGCGATGATAAAAGGAAAGCCAAACTGTTCATTGTAACGCTGATTCAAATATTGCAATTGCTGAAACTCTTCGGCACTGCACGCATTTAAACCGGCCCCTTGCTGCTCATTGGTCGATGCAGCGGTAAGTTCACCACGGATCGCCGCCTTGCCAGCTAATTCAGGGTGCGCACGAATTAACGCTAGTTGCTGTGCAAGATCAGCACACTCGACCACATTAACCATGGCCTGGTGGAGCTCATCAATCCCGCTATAAGGGCGCGTGGCTAAGGCGCCTTCAGCGACCCATGGCGAATGTTCAAATATATCTGCCAAATGCTCAATAAAGCTGGCACTAGCAAACTGATTTAATTCGGTAAGCAACATAGTATTACCTTTTATTTTTGCTTTTTATAATACCCATCAACATCACTCAATAATATTACTGAACTACCCAATTACTAATTAATAGGCGTTCATCATCAGTCATCTGAGTAACATTACCTAGCGGCATATTTTTGCTATTCACTTCCTTCTTTATTCTTTCTGCATTTAATTGAATGTTAGTTGGATTGGTTAACACTAGCCCTTTTTGTGGTGCTGCCATAATAGTGCCTTGGTCTGCGTGACAAGCTGTGCAGCGATTTTTAATCACTTCGACCACTTTGTTAAATTCATCTTGTTGGCCAAGCGCAGCGTTACCCGAGGTAGCGGCAGCTAGCGTATTTTCAGGCGGTTTATTGGTACTATCAGCAGAAATAGTGGTGGCTGCGGCTGATGGCTGTACAGCGTTAGCTGACTTGTTTTGTGGCGCGGCAAAAAAACCAATAACAAGTAAAATCACGCAGCCAGCTACTAATAATGGCGCTTGGTTTTTCCCTGCATGCATAGAAACAAAGTATTGACGAATTAAGGCACCAGCAAAAATAAAGCCGACCATGAATAACCAAGAAAACTCATGGGAATAAATAAACGAGTAATGGTTAGACAGCATCAATATCACAACAGGCAAAGTAAAATATGTGTTGTGTAAAGAGCGCTGTTTGCCACGTTTACCATCTAGTCCATCGACGGCTTCACCCGCTTTAAGGGCTTTCACCATCCGCCTTTGTCCTGGAATAATCCAGAAAAACACATTGGCAGACATGCAGGTTGCCATGACCGCACCAGTGATCAAGAAAGCGGCACGTGCATGAAACATGTGCGTGCTTAAGTAAGCGACGGCAATCATCATCACTGCCACAGCGATAGATAAAAGACCATCTTGCTCCATATTAGGGCTAATCAATTTGCACAATTGGTCATATACCAACCAACCGGCCAGCAAGAATAACACCACCACTAAATTCGCAGTCATGCCATCCATCTTGGCAAACCAGCTCCAACTAAGATTGGGGTCTACCAATAAGAAACTGGAGTTGAGCATGTATACGACGATAAACAGCGCAAAACCAGACAGCCATGTCACATAGGACTTCCAAAATGACCAATGTAAATCTGCTGGAATTTTCGGTGGGTTAGTTAAATATTTTTGATAATGATAAAAGCCGCCACCATGCACGGCATATAACTCACCCAAAAATCCCTTTTTCTTGCCTTCAGCATCACTCGCTGGTTTGAGGCTGTTGTCGAGCATGACAAAATAAATCGACTCACCAATCCAAGCTATCGCGGCAATAACATGTAACCAACGGATGAGAAAATGCGCATATTCAATTAAGAAATCCATTCTATATCCTTATTTAACCTTATTTTTATAGGAGTTTACCTGCATAGAAGCCTATAAAATATTAACTACCACGATAGGTTGAATAGCTCCAAGGGGTAACGACGAGGGGAACGTGAAAGTTATCGGCAGCATTGGTAATATTAAATTGTAAAACCACATCATCTAAAAACTTAATCTCCGGCAAGGTTATGTTCTGCTTATCGAAATAAGGTCCCATCTCAAATATGAGTTGATAACGACCAGGCTGTAAATCATCCCCTTGTAAAAGCGGCACATCACATCGTCCATCAAGGTTGGTAATATGGCTACATATTCGCTCAAATGTTTGGCCGACATACCGATATAGATGAAAGCTTACCCCTGCAGCGGGTTTACCTTGTGAACTGTCTAAGACATGGGTTGATAACTTGCCCACAACATTATCCTCCAACGATGAAGTATTAATATATTTTATGTTATGTATTAGAGGGCTTAGCTAGTGACATAGCTTAATAACAGCTAGCCCTCTATCTTGATATTATCCGAGCGGCCATTTACATGATAAAAACATGTACCAGCAATATCAGTTTTTATAATATTCAATACTAATGCGCGTTAGTATTTTCAACGGCAATATCTTCACCGCTCACATCAACATAGACGGCTTTTTTATCTGCAATGCAATAATAAATTGTCGCAGCAATCCCTACGCCGAAAAACCAAGTGAACGATGACATAAATTGAAAGGAGGGTAACAGCGCTAAGCCCAATGCTATCAGCGATGATGGAATCAGTGCATATATTGCTTTAGGGTTGTATCCAGCCTGATAAAAATAACTACCATGGCTCGCTTCAGTGTATAAGTCAGGCACATTAACTTTCGCCTTTCTTAGCAACCAATAGTCGGCCATGATGATGCCAAATAATGGCCCTAACAGGGCGCCAAGTCCACCTAGGAAATACACAATCACAATCGGTGAGTTATATAAATGCCATGGTAAAATCACTAATCCAAGCACCGCACTAACGATAGCAGCACGTCTGAAATTAAGTGATCGTGGAAACAAGTTAGTCAAGGCATAGACTGGCGCAACAAAGTTCGCCATCAGGTTTACTGCAACTGTCAATACTAGCAAGGCAATACAGGCGATACTTAATATAAATTTATTCGGAATGCTTTGTACAATATCTGATGGGCTCTGGATAATTGTGCCATTGAGACTAAATTGTCCTCCTGCCATTAAGATAACAATCACCCCGAATAGGAACATATTGATCGGGATACCCCAGAAATTACCCCGCAACATTGATTGCTTACTTTTCGATGATCGCGTGAAATCACAAAAATTGAGTACAAATGTGCCATATATCGCCACCCAAAGTGCGCCACCACCAAATATGGTGAGCCACATTTCTGTGCCGACTAATTTGTTAGTAATCGATGGTGCAATATTCCCATCGACCTGAATGAACATCCATATGGCCAAGCTCGTCATGGTTACTAAGACGATAGGACCTGCAATCGCCTCATATTTACGAACCAGTTCCATGCCATAACTAATAATCACTGTTTGGACGACCCATAAACTGAGAAACGTAGCCCAGCCAAGTGACGATAAACCGAGAATATTGTTTTGGTTATAGGCTGCCACACCGGGAAAGAGTGCTTCGAGCATAATCCGCAGCACCACTGAGGCTAAGTAGGTTTGTATACCAAACCAGACGATAGCAACCCCACCTCGGAGTAGTGCGGCGATTTGAGCGCCGTGGATGCCGAAAGCAATCCGGCTCATGACAGGGAATGGTATTCCGGTTTTTTCGCCCATCAGGCCAGATAGGCTCAGTAATAGAAAGAGCAACACAGCACCAATACTAAGTGAGAGCAGTATTTGCCAGCCACCCAACCCTAGCGCGAATAAACCGATGGCAAAGGAGTAGTTGCCCAAGCTATGCACATCATTAACCCACAGCGTAAAAATATTGTAACCGCTCCAACTCCTGCCCTCACGCTTGGTCGGTGCAAGATCCTGATTGTACAGCCGAGGACTCAGTTTATCGTCCACGTCCGGCAGGCTATGTGGGGTTGCTGGTGATCTCACCACATTCCCAACAACCGTTTCTCCGAACGTCCCAGCAATCGAATTGGTCATGATGACTCTTTCTCCAACGATATGGTAAGGGTGTTACATCTATAAATTCCGTATTATGAAAATTTGATACTGCATTATGAAAGTACAGTGATTACTGTCGAGCAGTCAATACTTGAACAAGGTTTTGAGTACGAGGATGTGACATAACACGCAACATTTATGAAACATTTGATTAATTGACTGAGCTGAAACAGCGTGGGATTAACGACAACGAAGAAACAATAACATACTGAAAAAAAAGAATTTTAATAACTACACTATGCGTGGTAGCACATTATTTGGTCACTCCATTCAATCCTCTCCTTCATCTAGCAATGAATAATTTCCATAAACAAACCTTAACAATTCATCGTCGGAGGGTGAAACCTAAGCCAATCCTCAAAAGAACCTTCAATTGTGTGAGATTGGTAACAAAATGAGCAGCACTTCATTTACCACTTATTGACGTAGCACAATAAACAACACAAAATTTCACATAATGGAAAACAATTTCCCAATTATGAAATTAAAATCAAGACAGGAATAACGATGCGAATTCTCGTTGTGAACGTTAATACGACCGACAGTATGACCCGCGCCATCGCGGCGCAGGCCCGCGCAGTGGCAGCCGTAGAGACAGAGATCATTGGTCTAACGCCACGGTTTGGTGCTGAGTCATGCGAGGGTAATTTCGAGAGTTACTTAGCTGCATTAGCGGTGATGGACGCCGTCCAGCACTATCCCCATCCGTTTGATGCGGTGGTCCAGGCAGGCTACGGCGAACATGGTAGAGAGGGGCTGCAGGAGCTATTAGATGTACCGGTAGTCGACATTACCGAAGCGGCAGCCAGCACGGCGATGTTCTTAGGCCACAAGTACTCGGTGATTACCTCGCTGGATCGGGCAGTACCGCTGATTGAGGATCGTCTACGGCTGGCGGGATTACTACAGCGTTGTGCATCAATTAGAGCAAGCGGTCTTGGAGTGCTAGAGCTAGAAGAGCATCCAGAGCGGGCAATCGATGCTATCGCCGCGCAGGCCGTGCTCGCCGTTGAACAAGATAAAGCGGAAGTGATCATTCTTGGCTGTGGCGGCATGTCTGGGCTGCGTGAGCGGGTATCTCAACGCACCGGCGTCCCGATCGTCGATGGCGTGGCCGCAGCGGTCACCATTGCAGAATCATTAGTGCGGCTTGGGCTCACCACCTCGAAAGTCCGCACCTATGCCCCGCCGCGTCCCAAACAGGTCAGCGGCTGGCCGACATTCTTCACTGATCACGCAGGCAAATGAACGCGCACTGGGGAGTGGTACGGGCAAGCATATGCAGAGCGGCTAGCCTCACCACAGGCCTCCCCCCAAATCAGATAACAGTGACACCGCACTAGCCGCGCAACGATCAAGCAATCCCATCACAGCAGTGCATGGGGTTATTGAACTAGGAGCCGATTCCAGTAGGCGCAATGGCCACCGCCAAGGTGGTCACGCATAGCGAGCAGAAACTGCAGCGAACATGGCGTAGCTGAGGATTTCGAGCACGATGCAGGATCAAGTGACAAGTGCAATCGCCCTACTGGAATTGTCTCTAAACGTCTGAGCAGAACCATGCCATGACGTTATTTCGCAGTAATGTTCCCTGCCGTCCATGAGGGAATTTATGTTGACTGAGATTGTCGGACGATCTCAACCTTAATAACTAATAGGAGTTCAATAATGATGCTTAAAAAAGTGGTATTAACCAGTGCATTACTTTTTACTGCCGTCTTGCCCATGCACTCTTATGGCGCTAATCCAGCGATATATATCAACGATCTGAATAAAGGTAGCCAAGCTGAATTTGAATCAGCGCTCAGTAAAATTTTTGAACGAGCACCTTGGGCCATTGAAAGTGTTGCGGCTAAACGCCCTTTTAAAGGATTTGTCGATCTCTATGAAAATATTATTTTGACGATTAAAAATGCTGGTCCAGAAACCCAGATGACATTAATTAAAAGCCACCCAGATCTTGCCTGTAAAGGTATTCGCCCAGCTGAGATCACTCAGCATTCAGAAAACGAACAGGGCGGTGCTGGCCTCAATGAATGTTCACCAGAGGAGGCGAGTAAACTGGCTGAGCTCAATAAAACCTATAAAGCCAAATTTGGTTTCCCTTTTATGTTGGCGATCAAAGGATTTAATAGAACCGAAATGATCGAGCAGCTTGAGCAAAGAATTAACAACGATCGCCAGCAGGAATTTGATACTGCCCTTCAGCAAATATATAAAGTCGTCATGTGGCGTCTCTCTGATACTGTGAAATAACAATCTACCCACCACCTATTTTCTCATTATCAAGCAGCGATAAACATTGCGTTTATCGCTGCTTTTATATTGCCTACATACCTTACCCTGTCGGCATGATGGGCACAGCCTATTGGGCCTCGCATCGCGCCTAAAAACGCAGCAAACAAGTCGTACCTGAAGGTGTCGAGCACAGACGCAGGGCCAACATGGTGAGCTAACTCGCCTAATGGGATAGGTTCTACATAGCCAAATAACGTGCGGCTATCTGCCACCCATGCTCGTCACGGGCTGAGGTTCTTAGCAGATGAAGGAACATAACAAGAGGGCGGGGAGCAGGAATACCCCATCAATGCGGGTCAACATCGCCCCTCTGCCAACCGCAGAGGGGCGCTAGCTATCTGGTGAATATCAAACGGCACGCGCCGTACCACTTCACTGGCATGTGCCCGATCATCATCACCTACTGCGCCAACCGAGATGGCCGAGGCGTGTTACCTCAGCCGACCGGATAACGAGGTGAATCGGGCCTTAATCAATGCCGTGGTTAGCGCACATCAATGACGCAGGGGAGAGAGCGCGGTCGGAGCATCCGCCGCACAGCTCGCCAGATCCTCAAACTCATTGATATTGTTGATTTCTGTCCCCATCGCGATGTTAGTCACCCGCTCCAAGATAATCTCCACAACCACCGGCACCGAATACTCGGCAATCAGGGCTTTCGCGTCGTTGAGGGCCGCATAGATCTGGCTTGGGTCTTTCACCCGAATGGCTTTACAGCCTAGCCCCTCGGCGACTTTGACGTGATCAACGCCATAGCCTTCGGTTTCCGGCGAGTTGATATTCTCAAACGCCAGCGAGACGTGATAATCCATCTCAAAGCCACGCTGTGCCTGACGGATCAAGCCCAGATAAGAGTTATTCACCACCACATGGATGTAAGGCAGCTTGAACTGAGCCCCTACCGCCAACTCTTCAATCATGAATTGGAAGTCATAGTCACCGGATAGCGCCACCACGGTTTCATTCGGCTTGGCACGCACCACCCCCAAGGCTGCTGGGCCAGTCCAGCCCAGTGGGCCAGCTTGCGCCGCGTTGATCCACTTGCGCGGACCATACACATGCAGGAGCTGGGCGGCAGCAATCTGCGACAAACCGATGGTGGTCACATAAGTGGTGTCACGGCCAAAGGCGCGGTTCATTTCCTGATACACCCGCTGCGGCTTAATCGGCATATTGTCGAAATTGGTTTTACGCTGCAGCGTCGCTTTACGGTCGCGGCACTCGTTCACCCACTGGCTGTAATTAGCCACATCCCCTGCGGCTTTGCGCTCTTTGGCCACCTCTAACAGTCGATCGAGGGCAATACCTGCATCGGAGGTAATCCCCAAATCGGGGGCAAACACGCGGCCAATTTGGGTCGGCTCAATGTCGATGTGGATAAACTTGCGCCCCTGGGTATAGGTTGCCAGACCGCCAGTGTGGCGGTTCGCCCAGCGGTTACCAATCCCGATGACGACGTCTGACGCCAGCAAGGTCTGGTTACCGTAGCGATGGGACGTTTGCAGCCCGACCATGCCGACCATCAGCGGGTGATCGTCAGGAATGGCGCCCCAGCCCATTAAGGTCGGGATCACTGGGATTTGTAATATCTCAGCCAACTCCACCAGCTTTTCGGAGGCATTGGCATTGATCACCCCGCCGCCTGCCACGATCAGTGGTCGCTCGGCACTGAGCAACATATCCAGCGCCTTTTCAGCCTGCTTGCGCGAGGCGGCAGGCCGCTCGACCGCCAGTGGTTCATAGGTCTCAGGGTCCCACTCAATTTCGGCCAGCTGCACATCGATCGGCAGATCCAGTAACACTGGGCCTGGACGACCGGAACGCATCAGCTGGAACGCCTTTTGGAACGCCCCCGGCACCTGAGCAGGCTCCAGAACGGTCATGGCCATCTTGGTCAGCGGAGCGGCAATCGTCTGAATATCGACCGCCTGAAAATCTTCTTTGTGTAACTTGGCAACCGGCGCCTGACCGGTGATGCACAGCATAGGGATCGAGTCCGCCCACGCGGCGTACAGCCCTGTGATCATGTCGGTCCCAGCCGGGCCCGAGGTGCCGATACAGATGCCAATGTTGCCGGGTTTGGCACGGCTATAGCCGTCGGCCATGTGGGATGCACCCTCCACATGGCGAGCGAGGGTGTGACGGATACCACCATGGGCACGCATCGCAGAATAAAAGGGGTTAATTGCCGCACCGGGCAAACCGAAAGCCTCTGTCGCGCCTTCTAACGCCAAAATGGCCACTGCCACATCAACCGTACGCATCTTCGCCATAACGTGTTCTTTCCTTCATCTTGACTGGGTGTGGGCCGCGCTTAATCAAGGTCCCATTCACCACGAAAAATAGTGACCGGTTAACCGGCGTTGCCTTGACCACGGCCAGAGAGTTGCTCCACTTGCAGTAACAGGGCGGAGTGGTCTAATGCGCCATGACCTTGGGCGCGTAATGAACCCATCAGTTGCGCCGTCAGGGCCCCTAATGGGATCGCCACCCCCGCCTCCCGCGCAGCGGCGGTCACGATGCCCATGTCTTTGTGGTGCAAATCGACGCGAAAGCCCGGCGCAAATTGATGGGCCAACATGGTGGCAGCTTTGCGATCCAAAATCCGGTTGCCCGCCAGCCCACCTGCCAACACCTTGATCGCCGCCTCGGTATCCACCGCATGGGCTTCTAAAAACACCAAGGCTTCGGCCACCAGTTGAATGGTGCCCGCTACAATCAGCTGGTTGGCCGCTTTCACCGTTTGGCCAGACCCAGCAGGGCCCACGTGCACGATGGTTTTACCGACGGCGTCGAGGATCGGACGCGCTTCGGCCATATCTTCAAGCGAGCCACCGACCATGATCGATAAGGTGCCCTCGATAGCGCCTTGTTCTCCGCCCGAGACCGGAGCATCCAGCGCCCGCAGCCCTGCAGCTTGCGCCGCAGCCGCCAACCGCGCCGCTACGTCAGGGCGAATACTGCTGGCATCGATCCACAGCGCCCGTTTGCTGGCGTGGGCAAAGACCCCGTCCTCTCCTAATACCACCGCTTCAACATCGGCAGAATCAGGCACCATGGTGATGATCATCTCAGCACCCTTGACGACCTGTGCAATGCTGTCAGCCCCTTGGCCACCCGCGTCCACCAGCTTTTGGGTATTCGCGGGGGTGCGGTTGTAACCCACCACCTGATGCCCCGCCTTGACCAGATTGATGGCCATCGGTAATCCCATGATCCCGAGCCCAATGATTGCGACCTTTGCCATTGTATAAACCTCCTAGGTATGAATTACGCCCGCTGTGCTGGTGCTAACCAGGCGAAAGGATCGGCTTGGGTTGCTTTGTATTCCAAACCGATATGTCCTTGGTAACCAAGGGCTTGGCTACGTTTGATCCACGTATCGAGAGGCAGCTCACCAGTGCCAGGTTCGCCACGGCCAGGTACATCAGCGATCTGGATATGGCCAAATTGGTGGGCATACTGCTCAATCACGGCCGCCACGTTGTCACCGTTGCTGGCAAGGTGATAAAAGTCGGCTAACAGGCGCAGGTTGGTGACCCCACTTTGCTGCTCCACGCGCGTAATGATCGCCATCGCCTGCTCTGCGGTTTTCAGGGGATAGTGCTCGGCGCCGCTGAGCGGCTCCAGCAACACGATGCCACCGATGGTGGCAACGGCACGGCAGGCCATGGCCAGATTCTCGGTCGCGATATCATCTTGCTGTGCAGCGCTGTAACCGGATTCACGCAAGCCATACAGCGCATTGAACGCCTTACACCCTAACCGCCGCCCGATCTCCACCACGACATCGATGTTGTCTTTAAACTCTGCGCTGCGCGTGGGTGAGGAGAGTAAGCCGCGATCCCCCCCTGGCATGTTACCGGCGTTAAAGTTCAGGCCGGTCAACGCCACCCCCGCCGACTCTATCGCACTGATAAACCCTTCCACTTCCTGTGCAGAAGGCACCGAGCTATCGAAAGGCCACCAAAATTCGACCGCGGAAAACCCCGCCGCTTTGGCCGCTGCTGGACGAGCCAGCAGGGGAAGGTCTGTCAATAAAATCGAGCAATTCACGGTATATGCCATACGTCACTTTTCCTTTAGCTAAACGGTTTAACCACCAACTCCTTGATGAGAGATCCCCGTTTACCCCAAGAAATTTCTCATTGTGGAATTATGTTTTTGTTATGTGAAAGATTATGCACTTGTTATCACTGTGTCAAGACACTAAAAACGTCGATAAACCGAACTGTGATCGCGTTAATAAGAAGGGGATGGCAGACCTGAGAGGGGAGCTGGGCTGCTAGGAGCAAGCAGCGCAACAGCCACCCATAGCGATGGGTGGCTCAAAAACCACAGAAGAGGAGTGCAACAGCGCGCAATTAAGCGGGTTTGTTACCGCGCCCTAGGGTGATTTGGCGGTTAACGTCTTTGTACAGCAGATAGCGGAAGCGGCCAGGACCACCGGCATAGCAGGCCTGTGGGCAAAACGCCCGTAGCCACATGTAATCCCCTTCCTGCACTTCTACCCAGTCATCATTGAGCCGATAGACCGCTTTACCTTCCAGCACATATAAGCCGTGCTCCATCACATGGGTTTCGGCGAAGGGGATAGAACCGCCCGGCTGAAAAGTGACGATATTGACGTGCATGTCGTGCGCAAGATCGTTCGGGTCCACAAACCGAGTGGTCGCCCACGCATTGTCGGTATCTGGCATCGCGGCAGGGGCAATATCTTGCTCTCGGGTGACAAATGCTTTAGCAACATAGCCAGCCAACGGCTCATAGACTTTGCGTACCCAGTGAAAGCTGGCACTGCTGCTGCCCTGATTTTTAAGGCTCCAGACTGCACCGGCGGGTAAATAGGCATAACCGCCCTCTTCCATCAGGTGCTGCTTGCCTTCCAGAGTCAGGGTAATGCTGCCTTTGGTGACAAACACCACCGATTGCACATCCGCTTCTAACTCTGGCTGCTCACTGCCACCGTCAGGCAGCACCTCGACGATGTATTGGGCAAACGTGGTGGCAAATCCGGCGATGGGCCGCGCCAAGATCCAGCAACGGGTGTTGTTCCAACCGGGCAAATTGCTGGTGACGATATCCCGCATGACACCGCGCGGGATCACGGTATAGGCCTCTTTGACGATCGCCCGATCGGTCAGTAACTCAGTTTGCCCCGGCAAGCCGCCGCTGGGGGTGTAATAGTGCGGGCTAGACATAACAACGAATCTCCTTGTTCAACATAAAATAACGTCAGATAACCAAGTGGAACACTCCTCGCCAAGGTGCCGGCATGACCCGCCGGCACTGGCATTACCGGCCTGTTCGCATCAACTGATAGAAATGTTCGGTGCTGATTTGTACCTGCTCTTGCAGCTCTGAGGTAGCAATGGCGCCACAACTCAGCCCACGCTCAATGAAACGGGCCAAGGCTTTGACCGTCGCAGGTTCATCGAGAATGCCCGCCACACTGCCATGTACGTAGTTATACAGACGCTGCGCTGCACTGGCGAAATGTGAACGATAGAACGCATAGGTAGCAATGTAACGAGTGACCAACTGCGCCGGATGCAGATCCCAGCCCTGGTAGTAACCATTCTCCAAGGAACGATTGACCAGACGGGCGTGCAGCATCCAGGCGGCTCTCACGTCGCTCGGGTCCCCCACTGGAATAATGTTGGTAGAGCCATCGGAGAGGGTAACTCCCGTCCCCGCCACCGCCACCTGCATCACCTGCTTGGCATAATCTGCCGCTGGATGCTCCATGGATTGGTAGGCAGCGGAAATCTGCAACGAGGCACTGTAATCGTAAGTGCCGTAGTGCAGCGCCGTGACCCGCCCCTGACCGCGATGTAACAATTGAGCGACCGGCACGCTGCCATCTGCCGCCAAGATCAGCTGCGGCGTTTCAACCTGCACCTCAAACTTTAATCTGCCTGCTGCCAAGCCGTGAGCCTGCTCCAATGCTTGGCACACCGAGACCATCGCCTCGACCTGCGCCACCGTAGAGACCTTAGGCAGGGTTAATACCAGCTCCTCTGGCAGTGCACCGCGCTGCATCAAGGTCGCCAGAAAAATATCTAAGGTGCGCAGCCCCTGTTCACGAAATGCCGCTTCGAGGCATTTAAAGCGAATGCCAATAAAAGGAGGGCTGAGCTTGTCATCTAGCGCCTGCAATACTCGCTCGGCGGCGGCTTGCGCCTCGGCATCTTCGAGCCCAGCGGCACGAATGCCGTAGCCGTCCTCAAAATCGATGCGCAGATCTTCGATCGGTTCTTGCTGCAGCTTGGTGATCACCCGTGGGGCGATCTGCTCAATCAGCGCAGGCGCCATCCCCGTGAGGTGACAGACCGCAGCGATGCCACCATGCTGTTCCGCGCTCTCTAACGCCTGCGCCCCCATTCGCTGGGCAAAATCTGGGGTGTAACGATCTGCCGGCGTGTAATAGGTGTGCACCGGTTGGCGAGCAAAGGTGTCACCGGGATACTGGGTCGCCAGTAAGGCGTCCGTGCTGGCCAGCGCGCTTTCTACCCGCCCCAAATCGGTGGCGGTTAGCCGTCTTGGGATCGGGTTCATGCAGTCACCATGGCATAAGCACGAGTGGTCAGGAAATCTTCATACTGTTCCGAGACGCAGAGATCCGCCATCAGCTTACTGGCAGGGGCATAAGCGCTCACAAACAGGTCTGGGGCGACCTCACTTTGTAAGCGAGCCGTCTCTTCGGCCAAGATGGTGGTGACCAATTCCGGTGTGACGATGCGGCCGGTGTCAGCCAACTGCACGTTACTGTGGATCTGCTGCCACACTTGCGAGCGCGAAATCTCCGCCGTGGCGGCATCTTCCATCTGGTTGCGGATCGCGACCGCGCCGTTGCCCGCAATCCAGCTGCCCAAGTAGGCAATGCCGACGTAGAGGTTATCCCGCAGCCCAGCTTCGGTTGCTTGACCTTGTGTCGAAGAGATGTCGAGCAGCTGCGCCGCACTGACCTGCACCTCATCACGCAAGCGATCTAGCTGGTTAGGGCGATCCCCCAACACGGCACTAAAGGCGGCTTGGCAGATAGGAATTAAGTCTGGGTGCGCGACCCAAGAACCATCGAAACCATCGTTCGCTTCCCGGGTTTTATCGGCCCGCACTTTTTCAAAGGCAATTTCGCTAACGTTAGGATCGCTGCGGTTCGGGATAAAGGCGGCCATCCCCCCCATGGCGAAGGCGCCACGCTTGTGACAGGTCTTTACCAGCAGCTCGGTGTATGCCCGCATAAACGGCGCCGTCATGGTGACCGAAGCGCGATCGGGCAAGGTAAAGGCACTGCCGGCATCACGAAAGTATTTGATGATGCTAAACAGGTAATCCCAACGGCCCGCATTTAGCCCAGACGCATGTTCACGCAGTTCATAGAGGATCTCTTCCATCTCAAATGCCGCGGGAATGGTTTCTATCAGCACGGTTGCTCGTACCGTGCCCCGCGGGATCCCCAGCGCTTTTTGGGCAAAAATAAAGATGTCGTTCCACAACCGAGCCTCATGATGGCTTTCCATTTTTGGCAAATAGTAGAAAGGCCCATCCCCTCGCTCCGTCAGCAGGGTCGCGTTATGGAAAAAGTGCAGACCGAAATCCACCAGCGCGGCCACCGCAGGTTTGTCGTTCCACAGCAGGTGCGCTTCATCCATGTGCCAGCCACGAGGACGCACCACGATGACTGGGCGTGGGCTACTGGTCTGCAACTCATAACGCTTGCCATTGGGCTCTGGGGCGGTGTAGCTGAGGGTGCCACGGGCGGCATCAAACAGATTGATCTGCGAGTCGATCACGTTAAACCAGTGGGGGGAGTTGGCGTCTTCCAAATCCGCTAACCAGACATTCGCGCTGGAATTGAGCGCGTTGATCGCCATCTTGGCGGGTGACGCGGGCCCCGTGATCTCAACATGGCGTTTTCTTAATTTCTCAGGGGCACTGGCCACTTGCCATTGCGCTGAGCGGATTGCCGCTGTTTCAGGCAAAAAATCTAGCTTACCTTGCTGAGCAACTTGATTGCGGCGCACCGTGCGCGCAGCCAGGAGCTGATCACGACGCACGGCAAACTGCTCATGCAATGACGCAACGAATGCTAACGCTTCTGGGGTCAAAATCTGATTTGCGCGCTGAGATGGAGCGGCAGATGTCTGTTTCAATGCCATGTGATCAACTCCTTTAAATGGGCAATAGGTTCTTTTTGATTCCACAATACGGATATTACAATCTACAATGTGGAAAAACAAATGATTTACCTATTCGTCACAATTACCGTAAGGTGAGCAAGAAACTTTATTTATCCATTTGTTATTTAATGGTATTTTGGATTTTGCGCTTTTCTGGCGGCTGGCAGCTAAAAACTGGACGAAAATCCAGCACAGGGAGTGCGGGATAGCATAAAGAAGTGTGGTTTAATACCAGCAAAGGATATTGGCCATGGTTATCTGTTAAACTGGCCGCGCGTCGTGCACGATGGTGAACTGCCTCGGTTTCATTGCATAAGCTCAATGATTCTTACTGGATATGAACGCTATAATGCATTGATAATTAACTCTATTTTCTATCTAAAGAGCCCATGAGATGAGTGAAAAAAAGTCCACAACAGGAAGTGTTCAGTCAATTGAGAGGGCCTTTGAACTCTTGGAAACGATTGCTGATGCTGGCCATGCTGTGACGCTGAGTCAGTTGGCTTCCACCACCCATTTGCCACTGCCCACGATCCACCGCTTGTTGGGGACGCTTGTCACCTTGGGGTACGCCCGCCAACTGCCTAATCGTCGCTACTCGCTGGGGTCAAAATTGATCCGCCTAGGCGATCTCTCAAATAAGCAGATGGGGGCGGCGGCCGTTCCCCATCTCAAAATCTTGGTAGATAAGCTGGGTGAAAGCGCCAATATGGCGATCTTGGATGCAGAGCAGGTGGTGTATGTTGCCCAGGCCCCCTCTCCCCACTCCATGCGGATGTTTACCGAAGTGGGCCACCGTGCCAGCCTGCACAATACGGGGGTGGGCAAAGCCCTCCTGGCCCAAATGAGTGATGATGCGGTGCGCCGTATCGTGGCCCATACCGGTTTACCTGCCGCCACCGAGTTCAGCATTACCCATATTGACGATCTACTGGCGGAACTGGGCAAGATCCGCCAGCGTGGCTATGCCATTGATGATCGAGAGCAGGCAGTTGATGTTCGCTGTTTTTCTATCGCCATCCCCAATGCCCCCACTCCCACCGCGATCTCGGTCTCTGGCCCTATCACCCGAGTGGATGAAGTGTTTGGATTGCGGGCGGTGCCCATTTTGCAAGAGGTCAGCCGGGTGATCTCTGCCGAGCTCAATGCGGATTAACCCGTGATGGGCTGCGATCCGCTGGCCACATCAAGACCGCCCCAACCGTGATCTAGCGCCTCCTCCCCAGTATTTGACTGGGGAGACCACACGGACTAAATAGGAGCTGTGTTCACCAAGGCCACGCTATCAAGATAGGTGTATCGCTCGTTGATTTTTCAGTCAAATATCCGCAAGGAAGGGCAGTTCAGGGTTGTATCTCACTGATAACGCGGTAGAGTAAGGGCATCTTGAGTTTGCCTGATCTTATGCTCGATTTATCAGCACTCAGGCGTAACTTGGCCAGTATTTATCAACCTTACGTCAGTGGTAACAATATGGAACAAGTCAACAAGTCCACCTTTAACGATGTACTGGAATATGTGCGTATGTCCCGTCGTCAAAACAAACTCAAGCGCGAAATAGCCGATAACGAAAAGAAGATCCGCGATAACCAGAAGCGGGTCTTGCTGCTTGATAACCTGAGCGACTACATCAAGCCAGGCATGAGTATTGATGAAGTGCAGGCCATCATTGCCAACATGCGCACCGACTATGAAGAGCGGGTCGATGACCACATCATCAAGAATGCCGAGCTCTCCAAAGAGCGTAAAGATCTCAGCGCTCGCTTAAAAGGCATGAGCTCGCAAAAGTAACGAGCACAGCACTCGCCGTTATCAACAACACCGCGCCTAATGGGCGCGGTGTTGTTTGGTAAAGGAAGCAGCGACCGACAAGGCGCGGACTCTCAGCTCCTCCCCCCGCTCTACGCTCTGGTTTTTAGCATCGCGCCACGCTGCCAAAGGATCTGGATTCTCGGTATACTCGCCCCTCGCTTTTATGTTTCCTGCTGGTACAGCGATAACGACATTCGCCTTTGCTGGATTGACTTGTTCTATTGTATCGCCAGCCACCGTCCCCATTGGCAACCGAGTATCGCCAGCCAGTGAGTACAAACATAGGGCAGATTCAATCAACAAATGTCTGGAAATACCCGCAAATGACGCAGAAACAAAGCAGTAAAAACCCCGTTAAATCAGGCGCCGAGGCCATCTCTGGCAAGCTTGCCCACCGCCAGACATTCTCTATTGCCCCGATGTTAGACTGGACTGACCGTCATTGCCGATATTTTCATCGATTAATGAGCAAGCAGACCTTGCTTTATACTGAAATGGTGACTACTGGCGCTATTATCCACGGCAAAGGGGATTATCTGGGGTATAGCGTGCAAGAGCACCCACTGGCCTTGCAGCTAGGGGGCAGTAACCCGGCAGATCTGGCCCGTTGCGCCAAGCTGGCCGAAGAGCGTGGTTATGACGAGGTCAACCTCAACGTCGGTTGCCCCTCGGATCGCGTACAAAATGGCCGTTTTGGTGCCTGCCTGATGGGTGAGCCTGCGTTAGTTGCCGATTGCGTCAAGGCAATGCGCGATGTGGTGAATATTCCGGTCACCGTCAAAACCCGTATTGGCATCGACGATCAGGACTCCTACCCATTTTTGCAGGCCTTTATCGAGCAAGTGCGGGACGCGGGCTGCGATACCTTTATTGTTCATGCCCGCAAGGCGTGGCTAAGTGGCCTGAGCCCGAAAGAGAATCGTGAGATTCCGCCACTCGACTACCCCCGCGTCTATCGCGTTAAGCAGGATTACCCAGAGCTGACCATCGCTATCAATGGCGGTGTGACCTCCCTTGAGCAGACCCGTGAACATCTGCACCATCTGGATGGGGTGATGATGGGGCGAGAAGCCTACCAGAACCCTTACCTGCTCGCGCAGGTCGACCAACAGATATTTGGCATGACAAGTGCGGTGCCCAGTCGCCACGAGGTAGTGCGGATGATGCTGCCCTACATCGAGCAGGAGCTGGCCAAGGGGAACTATTTATCCCACATGACCCGCCACATGTTAGGACTGTTCCAGCACATGCAGGGCGCACGCGCTTGGCGCCGTCACCTCAGTGAGAACGCCTGCAAACCCGGAGCCGGTATTGAGGTGGTATTGGATGCGATGGCCCATGTACCGGAAGATGCCGCTACCGGCTTAAACATCGACCACCCCGTCCGCTGAATAGCTCACGTAACCATGCACTCACCGGCGGTGCTGCTGCCAACAATAACGACCAACAGAAGATAGCCGCCCTCTTGCTCTGTCATCCCCAGCCCAGCATCAGCCATGCTGACACTGGGCGGCCAGCGGCGTATACTGGCTCCTCTTGTATCTGATGTGCGGCGCTGATGGAGGTAGCAATAATGAGCGATTGGGACAGGGTATTAGCCGGTGGTGCGTTGGACGGCCAGAGTGAGGAGATAACCCGCGATCGATTGCACGGCCAAAGCGTGTTGGCGCAACTCAATGCCACCGCAGCCAGCGATAACGGGCAGCGCCAACAACTATGTCGTGAGCTGTTTGGCCACTGCCCTGACTCTTGCTGGATCAGTACCCCCTTCACCTGTGAATTTGGCCGTAACATCTACCTCGGTGAGCAAACCTTCTTTAACTTCAACGTCACCATCCTCGATCTGGGGGAGGTGCACATCGGCAGCCATGTGCTGCTCGCCCCTAACGTGCAGATTTATACCGCGACCCACAGCATGGATCACTTGGCTCGGCGCGGCTGGACGGCCTACAACCAACCCGTCCACATAGGCGATGATTGCTGGATCGGTGGCGGCGCCATTATCTGCCCTGGCGTGACCATTGGACCACGCTCGGTCATTGGCGCTGGGGCAGTGGTGACCCGTGATATTCCGTCAGACTCGCTAGCGGTGGGCAACCCCGCTCGGGTGATCCGCACCCTGCATCCAGCAGAAACTCGTGCAGAGCTGATCTCATGATGGCGCTGGCACTCTTACCATTGGGCTGGACCCTGTGGTTAGGCCTCGATAGCCAGCGCTGGTGGCCACTGGCGGTACTCGTTGGGATGAGCCTGCTCACCTTCGCCGCGTATGGTTGGGACAAACGCCAAGCGGTACGCGGAGGCTGGCGCATTCCCGAGTATCGTCTGCATCTGCTGGAGTTATGCGGTGGGTGGCCGGGCGCCCTGATCGCTCGGCAATGGCTGCGTCATAAGACCCAAAAACGCAGTTATCGGCTGGTGTTCTGGTTTATTGTGCTGCTGCATCTCACAGTATGGGGCCTCTGGCTGGGTCGCCCACTGTGGCAATAATCGACACAGCAACCCTCGGCCGTGTGCCCATTTCTCCATTACCGAGGGGTGAGCACAGACCAGATACTGGCCAATCTGGTCAGTCGCCCTTGAAAAGCTGCATTTCATCTCCATCTCTTTGACTGTTGCTCGCAACACATAAGATGTGGTGTGAATATTGTGCAGTCCGTGGCATGAGGCCATGTGCACTGTGTCGTTATTGACTAGGAGAATTGATTCATGAAGCTTTATTACAGCCCAGGTGCTTGCTCGTTATCTACCCACATCGCCCTGCTCGAAGCTGGGATGACCGCTGAACTAGTACAAGTCGATGTCCGTGGCCACAAGCTGGTTAAAGATGGGTCTGATTTTTATGCCATTACCCCGTTAGGCTATGTGCCGATACTGGAGCTCGACGACGGCACGCGTCTGAGCGAGGGCGTGGCCATCGTTCAGTACATTGCTGACCAAGTACCTGAGAAAAACCTGGCGCCCGCTAACGGCACGCTGGCCCGTTATCAGCTGCAAAGCTGGTTGAACTTCATCACCACAGAGCTGCACAAAGGGTTTGGTCCGCTGTTTAAACCCACAACCCCAGAGGTATACAAGCCAGTTGCCACAGAGGCACTGCTCAACCGCTTGGCGTTTATGGATGCGCACTTAGCTAAGCAGCAATATGTAGCGTCCAACGAATTTAGCGTGGCGGATGCCTACTTGTTCACCGTGTTGGGCTGGGCTCCACACGTCGGGATAGACCTCTCCCCGTTCGCTCACCTGCAGGCTTTCCAAGGTCGGGTTGCGGCGCGCCCTGCGGTACAAGCGGCACTTAAAGCGGAAGGATTGCTCAAGTAATCCCGCCCTGCTGTCACTTGGGCCGCTATCGGCTATCTCTGGGGGGCACGGTCATACCGTGCCCCTTTCTATTGCGACTGAGTGCTGGCGCACTATTTACAGCATGATACCGCCGAAGAAAAAGCCAAGGGCCACAGCAATCGCGATGGTCGTCACACCGGGAATGAAGAAGGGGTGGTTGAACACCGCCTTGCCAATCCGCGTCGAGCCGGTGTCATCCATCTCCACGGCCGCTAGTAGAGTGGGATAAGTCGGCAGCACAAACAACGCACTCACCGCAGCAAACGAGGCAATCGCAGTGAGCGGGCTGACGCCCAGTAGCAGTGCAGCAGGCATCAATGCCTTGGTGGTCGCGCCCTGTGAATAGAGCAGCATGGCGGCAAAAAACAGCACCACCGCCAGCAGCCAAGAGTATTGATTTAGCAAATCACCGGCGATCAGCTGGATGGTGTCCATGTTGCCTTTCACGAAGACATTACCCAACCAAGCAACCCCCAACACACAGATACAAGCGGACATGCCGGACTTAAAGGTCGGCATATTAGTCACTTGGGTCGCATCTAACTTACAGACCAAGGTCATGATGGTCGCCGCCGCCAGCATGATGCCCATGATGGCGCCGTCACGGGGGATGGGCGGGTTGCTGATAAGCCCCACTTTGCCGGAGATGGCAGTGGCGTACGCCATCACCGCAACGATGGCAGCGATGAAGATCCACACCGACAGTTTGGCGTAGGGCTTAAGTTCCAGCTGGGTGGCACCACGCAGTTTGATCAATCCCTTGGCTTTACGATCCAGATAGACTTCATCCTGTTCCAACGGCTTGCCAAGCATGTTGGCGACCACGGCCCCCAACATACAGGCGATAAAGGTGGACGGGATACAAATCGCCAACAGGGTTAGGTAGTCCACCCCGAGCGGCTCCAGCATCCCAGAGAAAGCGACCACGGCAGCCGAAATCGGAGAGGCCGTGATAGCTATCTGGGAGGCGACGACTGCGATGGAGAGGGGCCGAGATGGCCGGATCCCTTGCTCCTTTGCCACCTCAGCAATCACCGGCAAGGTCGAAAATGCCGTGTGGCCTGTCCCGGCCAGCATGGTCATCAGATAGGTCACGATGGGGGCAGCAAAGGTGATGTATTTCGGGTTTTTGCGCAGGGCTTTTTCAGCCAGATGCACCAGATAGTCCATCCCACCAGCCAACTGCATACAGGCGATAGCGCAGATGACAGAGGCGATGATCATGATCACATCCCACGGGATGTAACTCACTAGCTGGTCACTCGGGATGGAGACACCCAAGCCCCAGGTCAGTACCAATACCCCTAGCCCTCCCGCAAAACCGATGCCGATACTGCCTATCCGAGCTCCCAGATAGATAGCAGCGAGCACCACAAATAACTCAATTCCAATCATGACAACGACTCCACATTTAGTTTTATTGATGCGCTGTGGCATAAAGCCAATTCCCGATAGACGCGAGCAGCGGCGATCGGGAGTTGGCTCTATGGGTCGGGGAATCCCCGACCCAAGCTAAGTTATACGGCTGCGTCGCGAGTGAAACGCTTGGCTTTGTATTGCGGATTCATCAGGTTATCAATGGAGAGAATTTCATCTAACTGCTCGACACTCAGTAACCCCCGCTCCAGCACGACTTCACGGACGTTTTTACCCGTCTGGGCACAGATCTTACCCACGATATCCCCTTCGTGATGGCCGATGAACGGGTTCAGATAAGTGACGATACCAATAGAGTTGAGCACATGATTCATGCAGATCTCTGGGTTGGCGGTGATCCCTTCCACGCACTTCTCACGCAGGGAAATACAGGCTTTCTCCATCAGGCTTAACGATTCAAACATTGCCTGACCAATCACCGGCTCCATCACGTTCAGCTGCAGCTGACCGGCTTCGGCGGCGAAGGTGATGGTGATGTCGTTACCGAATACCTTGAAGCAGGACTGATTGACCACTTCCGGGATCACCGGATTAACCTTGGCCGGCATGATGGAGGAGCCCGCCTGCATTTCTGGCAGGTTGATCTCTTTGAGTGCGGTGCGCGGGCCAGAGGAGAGCAGCCGTAGATCGTTACAGATCTTGGAGAGCTTCATCGCCAACCGCTTGATGGCGCCGTGTAGCATGACGTAGGCGCCACAGTCAGAGGTCGCTTCGATCAGATCTTCTGCCGGTACGTAGCCACGGCCAGTGATCTCGGCTAATCGCTTGATCGCCAGCGCAGAGTACTCAGGAGGAGTATTCAGGCCTGTGCCTATGGCGGTCGCGCCTAAGTTCACTTCCAACAGCAGCTCTTGGCAGCGTCTGATGGACTTGATCTCTTCACGCAGGGTCACGGCAAAAGCGTGGAACTCCTGACCCAAGGTCATCGGCACCGCATCTTGCAGCTGGGTACGGCCCATCTTCAGGATCTTCTTGAACTCACTCGCCTTACCATCAAAAGCGGCGATCAGCTGCTCCAGCGCATGGAGGGTGACGTCGGTGCTGTTAACTACCGCCACGCGAAAGCCGGTGGGGTAGGCGTCGTTGGTGGATTGGCACTTGTTCACATGGTCGTTGGGGTTGATCACATCGTAGCGCCCCTTCTCCAACCCCATGATCTCCAAAGCGATGTTGGCCAACACTTCATTGGTGTTCATGTTAACGGAGGTGCCAGCACCGCCCTGATAAACATCGATCGGGAACTGATCAAAGCATTTCCCTGTGCTCAACATCAGGTCACACGCCTCGACGATCTTGTCGGCAATTTCAGGGCGAATCGTACCCAACTCACCATTGGCTAGCGCAGCGGCTTTTTTGGTCAATACCATGCCACGGACAAATTCGGGTACATCAGAAATCTTCTGGTTGCTGATCTTGAAGTTCTCAACGGCTCGCAAGGTGTGCACGCCATAATAAAGCTCATTAGACACTTCTTTACTGCCCAGCAGGTCTTCTTCAATGCGAACGTTGTGGTTGTCGCTCATTGCAATGCCTCAGAAATCAGATAAGTAGAAAAATCCATACCGAGTGGTCACGCATTCCCTGCGAACAGCTCATCCTGAAGCACCACCTATCGTGTAGGGCGGTTGGGTTTCCCCGTCCCGTCAACTGACCGTCATGCTACTCCAATTGAGGTATCAGTTATCAGAACTTGATCACTAAATTCATCTCTCTTCAAATTACGTTTATGGATTCAAAGATATATGAATTTATTTACATCCTATTGATACATCACTTCTTTTTTATTTCCCAAACGATGAAATGACGCACTCATCTATCCGGTGCACCTACCTCTCGGTTGAAAAATGCCTCGCAGCCCCCATTTATTAGCCATATAGGGTCATGCAGCAGCCCGTGGAGTCTACCTGAATCAAGGCCTCCTTGAGCAAGGCAGGGCATCTCTTTTTCAGCTATGTGAGGTAGATATGGGTAAGTTATTGCTGCTGGTATTAGGCCTAGTGGTGCTGGAGCTCACCGTGATGATCGAAGTCGGCGCCGCCATCGGTGCGCTACCTACGATCGGCTTACTGATATTGACGGCGGTGGTGGGCTCCTCGCTGGTGCGCAGCGAAGGGATCAAAACCCTTTTGCATGCGCAACAAAAAATGCAGCTAGGAGAGATGCCAGGGCGCGAAGTCATGGGGGGGATGCTGCTGGCAGTGGCTGGCCTACTACTGGTGATCCCGGGATTTGTCACCGACTTGTTTGGTCTGTTGCTGTTGCAGCCTTGGCTACGTCACTGGTTCGCAGACCAGCTGATTAGCCGCAGCCGTATCCAGATGAGCGGCTTTCCGCGCCCCCAAACGCCTTTTGGCCACGCTACCACTGATGATCAGCCCCCCAAACAGGGCGGCACTACCATCGAAGGGGAATTTGAGCGCAAGGAGTAGAGTTGGCGTATCAGCACAAGGTATTTACTGCACTCTTTGCTGACACAGTGCCTCGAAACGGTGACGGGCATACCACCAGGCGAGGGTGCCCGCCGCCAAATTAGCCAGCAGTATGCCCAGATAGACTCCCTGCTCTCCCCCCAGCCTTGCGCCCAACCAGGCCCCTGGCAATAAAAACCCAAACAATCGTAGCCCATTGAACAAGAAAGAAATGCTCGATGCTCGCACGCCATTGAGCGCCGAGGCCAGTAGCATCACCATACCCTGAAAGCCATAACCTATCGGCACCAGATGCAGGTAAAGCGTGATAAGACGGATCACCTGCGGATCATCGCTAAACAGCTTGGCAATGAGCGGAGCCAACAGCCACGTCAGGCCATAGATGGCAAGCTGAAACAGCAGTGCAAAACGCATACTGCGCTGCAATGCCTCTTTCGCGCGGACAGGATTACCCGCCCCGCAGTTTTGTGAGATGAAGGGCGCTAAAACAGACGCCAGCGCCATCATTACAATCAACAAAAACGCCTCGACCCGAGAAGCAGCCCCATAAGCGGCGACCGCCTCGGTGCCGAGCCTAGCGAAGATAGTCATTAACACCGTATTAGCCAACGGGATCAGCATGTTAGTGCAGGATGCAGGAATGGCCACACTGAGGAGTGCACGCCAATGGCGCAATAACGACTCTCGCGCCGAGAGGCGCCACAACAACAGCCGTTCTCGGTGGCGCAAGATGTAGAGGCTAACCAGCATGGCCATCAGCCAAGAGAGGCCGGTCGCAACCGCCGCGCCTCTGATTCCCCATTCAGGGAAAGGGCCTAAGCCGAAGATCAGCAAGGGATCTAAGATACCGTTGATCAACCCTGCGACCGCCATCACTAGGCTCGGTGTTTTGGTATCGCCAGTGGCGCGGATCGCCGCATTACCTACCATCGGCAGCACCAACATCGGGACGGTCAGATACCAGATCAGCATGTAGTCGTGGATCAGCGCAATCAACTCATGACTCGCCCCTAGCCAACTAAACAGTGGGGTAATGGTGAAGGCACCAGCCCCAGCGAGCAACGCAACGAGCAGCACCGCTAAGAACAGGCTGTCAGTGGCAAGATGGGCCGCCTCTTGATGTTTCCCCTGCCCCAGCGCATGGCCAATCACCGCCGATAGCCCAGCTCCCAGTCCCATGGCCAGCGAGGTGACCACAAAAGTGACCGGAAAGGTAAAACTGATAGCAGCCAATGCGTTGGTGCCCAGCATCCCGATAAAGAAGGTATCCACTAAGTTGAAGGCCAGAATGGCCACGATGCCGAGGATCATCGGCCCAGCCATGTGGCGTAACGCGGTATTAATCGGAGCAGTTAACATCAGATGGTGGCGGTTCAACATCGCGCATACGCCTTTGGTGATTCAACATAAACCGACTACGTACCATCGTACGGGCATCCCTGTTGCTCTTGGGCGTCCAAACGGTGGGCAGAATGACCTGATAGGTCGGCGTTGAGGGTAATCCATCAAAAACATTGATAGTACGTGAAAATATTTTTTTTGTATTTGCCCTTGAAGGGCCCTCACCTTTGCCCCACATCAGGGGCATACCTAATTTGGCCAAGCATGGCCATTACTCAAAGCAACAATGAGACTCATTTTGGGAGAGTTATCGATGAAAATTCGTCCACTGCACGACCGCGTCATCATCAAGCGCATCGAAGCTGAAGCAAAATCTGCTGGCGGTATTGTGTTAACAGGTACCGCAGCCCAGAAGTCCACCCGTGGTGAAGTGCTTGCCGTGGGAACTGGCCGTATTTTGGACAATGGTGATGTAAAAGCGCTAGCGGTGAAGGCCGGTGACAAGGTGATCTTTAACGAAGGCTACGGGGTGAAAACCGAGAAGCTGGATGGTCAGGAAGTCCTGATCCTGTCCGAAACTGACATCCTTGCGATTGTCGAAGCGTAATCCATCCTCCTTTTCCCTGAATTGATTTAAGGATTGAAGAAACATGGCAGCTAAAGACGTTAAGTTTGGTAACGAAGCCCGCATCAAGATGCTGGAAGGCGTAAACATCCTGGCTGATGCCGTCAAGGTGACGCTGGGCCCGAAAGGCCGCAACGTGGTGCTGGACAAATCCTTCGGCGCCCCGACCATTACTAAAGATGGCGTGTCCGTTGCGCGCGAAATCGAGCTGGAAGACAAGTTCCAGAACATGGGCGCCCAGATGGTCAAGGAAGTGGCTTCCAAGGCCAACGACGCGGCGGGTGACGGCACGACTACTGCAACCGTTCTGGCTCAGGCTATCGTCAACGAAGGTCTGAAAGCCGTTGCCGCCGGGATGAACCCGATGGATCTCAAGCGCGGTATCGACAAGGCCGTTGTGGCTGCTGTTGCTGAACTGCAAGCACTGTCCCAGCCGTGCGCCGACAGTAATGCCATCGCTCAGGTGGGCACCATCTCCGCAAACTCCGACGAGAAAGTGGGCAAGCTGATTGCTGAAGCCATGGACAAAGTGGGTCGCGATGGCGTCATCACCGTTGAAGATGGTCAAGGTCTGGAAGATGAGCTGGCTGTCGTCGAAGGGATGCAGTTCGACCGTGGCTACCTCTCTCCGTACTTCATCAACAAGCAAGAGACCGGTTCTGTTGAACTGGATGACCCGTTCATCCTGCTGGTTGACAAGAAAGTCTCCAACATCCGCGAAATGCTGCCGGTACTGGAAGGTGTTGCCAAAGCTGGCAAGCCACTGCTGATCATTGCTGAAGACGTTGAAGGCGAAGCACTCGCAACGCTGGTGGTCAACACCATGCGTGGCATCGTGAAAGTCGCTGCAGTTAAGGCGCCAGGTTTCGGTGACCGTCGCAAAGCCATGCTGCAGGATATCGCCGTACTGACTGGCGGTACCGTCATCTCTGAAGAGGTGGGCATGGAGCTGGAAAAAGCGACCCTAGAAGATCTGGGCCGTGCTAAGCGCGTGGTCATCACCAAAGAGAACACCACCATCATCGATGGCGTGGGCGATGCCAGCGTGATTGAGGGCCGTGTTGCCCAGATCCGTCAGCAGATCGAAGAGACATCTTCCGATTACGACCGTGAGAAGCTGCAAGAACGCGTAGCCAAGCTGGCTGGCGGTGTTGCCGTAATCAAAGTTGGCGCTGCCACCGAAGTCGAGATGAAAGAGAAGAAAGCCCGCGTGGAAGATGCCCTGCACGCTACCCGTGCCGCCGTTGAAGAGGGTGTGGTTGCCGGCGGTGGTGTGGCACTGGTGCGTGTGGCAACCAAACTGGCTGAGCTGCGTGGCGACAACGAAGACCAAAACGTGGGTATCAAGGTTGCCCTGCGTGCCATGGAAGCCCCGCTGCGCCAGATCGTAGTGAACGCTGGTGAAGAGGCCTCCGTCATTGCCAATGCGGTGAAGAACGGTGAAGGAAACTTCGGTTATAACGCTTACACCGAGCAGTATGGCGACATGCTGGCCATGGGCATCCTGGACCCAACCAAGGTCACTCGCTCTGCTCTGCAATTTGCCTCTTCCATCGCCGGTCTGATGATCACCACCGAGTGCATGATCACCGAACTGCCGAAGAAAGACGCACCAGCCGTGCCTGACATGGGTGGTATGGGCGGCATGGGCATGATGTAATCGTCATCCCGGTTGATTTGATAAGAGCGGCTCGCATCAAGCGGGCCGTTTTTTTTAATCCGGCTAAGCTAATTTAGTAAGCAAAATAACAAGGAGAGATCGATATGAAAATGTTAGGGATCATTTCATTACTCTTTTCATTGGCGCTACCCGCTATGGCTCTCGAATCCCCAACGGGACCCATTATTCTCAAGGTAACGGGTAACATCAACGCGACCAAGACGGTCGATGGTGGAGTGCAATTTGACTTGGCCATGCTGCAAGCACTACCGCAACATGAAATCGTGACCAGTAATCCTTGGGTAGATAAAGCTCATACCTATAAAGGCCCCAAGCTAACGGATCTATTGACGGCGATTGGTGCTAAGGGCAAGACTGTCACGTTAACGGCGCTTAATAGCTTTCAAATTCAGGTCGATTGGGAGAAGGTAAAGCGATACGACCCAATTCTTGCGTGGCAAGATAATGGCGCCATCATGAGGGTGCGTGATAAAGGGCCGCTGTGGTTCATGTTACCACTTGATAAATATCCAGAACTTAGACGGTCTGAGTTTACCGATATGATGATCTGGCAACTACATGTGATAGACATTCAGCATTAATTGATAATTTAGACAGGAGTGCAGAGTGAAAGGGAAGAGCAAGGCTTGGCCTCTTGTTGTTATTCTTTACTTCTCCATTCTGTTGTTTACAGGCAGCACCCTTTATTCGCTAATACAGATCCAGAATGCGACAAAGGTGATGGAAAGATATACCTACGATGTCTCCTGGGCTTTAATGCAGCTTCAAATGGAGCTTGGTCGTTTTCTAAACGCAGTTGAGGTGTACCACTATGGGGGGATAGACCACGATACGCTAATGCTGCGTTACGACATTCTTTGGAGCCGCACACCGATCTTGTTAAGTGGTCAATTGCGTCAAAGCATGCAAGATAAACAAAAAACGCTCCGTCAAGTGCAACTCATTGAGAGCAATATACGCGCGTTAGAGTCTGATATTATCAATCTCAAAAGTGGCAGCACTGATTATCAACAAATCATGATGCGCTTATCCCCACTACAAGAACCCCTTTCTTATTCCCTTGCTTCTGTCATGCAGAAAAATATCAATATCTACTCTGAAAATGATCGTTATTTTGGCCAGCTACGCAATGCTCTCCTTTTTATGGTGTCAGGCCTCATTATTTCGGTATTACTGCTCAGCGGCTTACTCATTTATGAAGGCAGACGCCATTTTAGAACAGCAAGGGTTGATCCCCTAACCGGCTTAGCAAATAGACTTGCGTTATTAGAAAAGATGGAGCTTTACGCAGCGCAAGCAACTCCTTTTGGCTTGGTGTTAATTGATATTAATGATTTTAGAGATATTAATAGCAAATTTGGTTATGACACTGGTGATTTCTTATTACATGAATTGGCAATGCGTATACAAAATTTGTGTGAGGAGAAAGAGTGGCTAGTGAGGCTTGGCGGTGACCAATTTGCGATCATTCAACATGGTAGTAGCGATCTGCGGCAAGTTAGAGAGTTAGTAGCCCGCCTACTGCATGTATTGAAACAAGATATCGTGTTTGATAATTACCCATTCCGTCTTGAAGTAGGTATCGGCATCGCATTCTATCCCATGGATAGTGAAAAAACCCAAGAGCTATTAAGTAGAGCAGAACAAGCCTTATTTCATAGCCGTAAAACCCATGTTCCCTATGTTATTTATGACAACTCACTGCTCAATGAGACTGCTCGCCGTAAACACTTAGCATCAGACATGCTGATGGCTCTCGAGCACAATGCCCTAGAGCTTTATTATCAACCCATCGTGAATTTAGAGAGTGGCCGCTGTGAAGCTGTTGAGGCTTTATTACGTTGGCGCCATCCAGAGCTTGGCTTTATCCCTCCGAATGAAGTCATTATGGTTGCTGAAGAATTTCAGTTAGCAGAACGACTAGGTGGATGGGTATTAAATACCGCTTGCGCACAATTATATAAATGGCAACAGCTTGGGCTAGTTGATTTACAAATGTGTGTCAATATTTCTCCCGGTATGTACCAACGTAACTTGCTCAAATTAGTCGCCAAAGCGCTCATGGAGCACCACCTGACCGCGCGTAGCCTAGTTTTAGAGGTCACGGAAGACACAACTATGAGAGAAGTTAAAAACTCACTTCAGTTGATGCAAGACCTCAATCAGCAAGGGGTATTACTGGCATTAGATGACTTTGGTACCGGTTATTCATCTCTGAGTTATTTACAAAAATTGCCGGTGAGCAAAGTAAAAATAGACCGTTCATTTATTCAAGGCATCGACACTTCGATAGAAGCTTCTGAACTTGTCGCGAATATTTGTCGAATGGGCTCCATGCTCGGAAAAAGCCTCGTATGTGAAGGCATAGAAACACAAACTCAGTTAGATGTCCTGCGTTCCCTCACAGATATACATTTATACGGTCAGGGATATCTATTCAGCCGCCCTGAACAGGCCGAAAAAATATATCAAACGTTACTGGAGATGGAAGAGGCATGGTTAGCGCAACTGCAACCAGAAGTGGTGTATATAAGCTAGCGATTTCTTCAACAAAGAAATCCATAGCAACTAAAATGGCAAGCTAATGCTGGCATTTGTACAATCACCAACAAGCGAAGTTAAAACGCACTTAAATTCGAGAAATGAGCAGATGCCAAGGAAAATAAAAAAACACCGCAGATTATGCGGTGTTTTTTTATTTGGTGGAGCTACGCGGGATC
>NZ_PGGC01000076.1 GCF_002795305.1 Aeromonas cavernicola | reverse complement strand
GGCGAAGGCAGTTAGAGCAAGGAGCGGTGCTTTGCTCGAAGCGCTATCGGGGGCGCTGCGAGTGGCTCATCAAGGATGACGAGATGCTGTGGCGGTTTATGAGTGATGACGATATCCCGCTGACGAACAATGAGGCAGAGCGAGCGCTGCGCGGCTATGTGCTGTGGCGCAAAGGAAGCTACGGCGTGTGCTCACATCGTGGCGAGTTGTTTCGCCAGCGGATCCTGTCGTTGGTGGAGACAGCCAAACGCTTGGGACGTTGTCCTCAGGAGTGGCTGCGCGCCATCGTCAAAGCCTGCATCGAGAAAACGGATTACCCCATCCCTGCCGAATTGTGTGCGTCAAGCCCCTGCCGGTGAACGGTTACATCGCCCGCTGGGTATGGAACCGATTCACCCCCGCAGGGTTTAGCCAAGTACAGGCGCATCGAGGGGCTAAGGGGGGGCGCGTAGGGGGAAGCTATCCAAAGGCGGTGGGAGGCCAAGCAATAGCGGTAAGGCTCGCCATGACTTGTTACTCGATGTACTCAGGCTCAAGGCACTGGGCTATAGCCACCGCGACATAGCCGAGGATCTGCACATTTCGGCGGGCAGTGTGTCCAATTACCTCCGCCGTGATCGTGAGTGATCAAAACAAAGCCTTATCAGATAACAGCGCCCCAACGGGGCGTTCTTGTTTCAAAAAGCCTTCATAGAGAGAACCTTGGCGAGGTGGGCAAGCGCCCGCACCGTAGGCCGTCCATCAGGCCGTTTGTTTGGCCTGTGGGCGGGGGCGTTGTCCACGGAGCGGGGTTGGTTTTTTCGTACGTACGAAATGCTAGCGTTAGGGCAGGATTCGCAAACTGCTGGCATTTGTCACCGCTATCGGCTGCTCAGGTCTATTTCAATGCGCCTAAAGCCGATGGCGTTTGCCGTGTTGGCTGCGGCATCGATGCTCTTGAATACCCGCCAGCCACCACGCTGGCGCTCTAGCACCACGGTTTCAGCTTGGCGGCCAAACTTCACCAGGTGGAGATGGTAGCCGGCACCCATAGGGGTAGGGGCGATCAGCGCTTTGGCAAAGCCCCCTTGGTCAAACGTCCACTTAGCTTGCAGCTCTTCCATCAATATCGCCTTTTGAATCTTCAAAACTTAAATATGATTATCCCTTAACATCGCGCTGACTGCTAGCGTGATCGTAGAAATTGCAGTACTGCAATTTAGGTGAGGGCTGTTTTCTTGTTGCGGTGGGATTTACGGGCAAAGGCGGCGCTGGCGTGGTGCGCTCGCCGATTGGCTTGGTCACGTTCTGCCAAGCCGTGGGCGATCCGTTCACTGGCCTCGACTTGATCAGCGTTGGCTTGTTGGCGTAGTAACTGGGCCTGCTTGATCGCCTCCATCGCTTGGGTGCGCAGCTGTTGCAGTTGGTCGCGTTCGTGTTGAAGTGCGGAGTTAGCGTGCTGCTCGGCATGGGCCGCCTGTTGTTGTGCGTGTTGGCATTGGGTTTTGAGGCTGGCCAGCTGGCGCTGATGGTCGAGATCTTGCGCTCGGATGAGCAGCCAGCTAAGGGTCGTCAGTGCGCTAAGCCCACCGAGCAGCCCCCCAGCTGCGGCGATAGGCCATGCTGCGATGATGGCTCGCCAGCCTTGGGTGATCTCGGGCTCGGCAGCGGGCTGCATCACGACCCATGCCCGCATCGCCAACAGACCATCCAGCCACCACCCCAGCGCCCCCAATCCCCCCAAGGCAGTGCCCAGTAGTAGCCATCTCATCGTAGGTAGGTCTCCGTGATCTCTGGCCGAAAATGCCCCATCTCTTGGCTAACGGTGGTGAGGGCGGCGTCTCTGCTGAGGGTGGCTTGCAGTTCAGCCATGCGTTGTTGGGCGTATGCGTGGCGCAGACCATGGGCGCCAGTAGACCAACCGAGCACGCGCACACTGGCCGCGCTGACGCTATTACTCCAGCGTTGGCCGCCGCTGATGTCGTAGTGGGACAGGTAATGAATACCGCGATCGGTGATCGACGTGGGCGCATCGAGGCGCACGGCTTCCAGCCGTTGGGCAAGAGCGTGGGGCAACAGCACGTCACGCACCAACCCCCCCTTACCGTGAACCGTGTACATCACCCCGTCACGGCCTTGCCATTTGCTGGCGAGTGCAGGGCGGTGATCGGCGGCCCGATCCGCACCTTGGCGCAGGGTCAGCAGCTCGTGAGCCCGTAACCCTGCGGCGTAGGCCAGTTCGGTAGCGAGTCCATGGCGGGGAGTTTGGGCGGCCGCAATCAACGCGACCTGAGCGGCGGTGTAGGCGCGGGCCGTCAACACTTGCGCATGTTCACTTTTGATGACAGGGAGGCGCCCGCCCACCGCGAGCCGACCGGTGACATGCTGCATCATCGCCTGCATCGCTTGGCGCTCCATATCGAGCGCCTTCTGGCCAACCACCTGCCCGCGCTGCTCTAGGTAGTTGATCGCCAGCTCCGGCGTCATCGCCCGTAGCCCACCAGGTAGGCGTTCCTGCTGCATCCACTCGGCCACCCTGGTGAGCCCCTGCTCGTAGTTACGCACAGTGCCGACAGAGCGTAGGTGATGACCCTGCATGGCCTTCATCACATGAGCCGCTTGAGCGGCAGGAGCACGGAAGGTCGCCATGGGTTAGCGGCCCGCGTGCTTAGTCAGCCAGCGGCTGACGGTACTGTGTACCACCCGTACACGGCGCTCACGCAGCCACCGTTGTAGCTCTGCCGTTGTGGCGCCAGCCTCAGCCAGTGCCAGCAGCTCGGCGCGATAGCGATCTAACCGCGAGCGGACATAGCGCTGTTGACGGATCAGGGCGGTTTGCTGGCGCAGGCTGGCCAGCTCAGTGAGGGGGTCAAAAAGCATCGATTTTCCATACAGGATTGTAAGAACACACAGTCTCGATCAATCGAGAGCTGCGGCGGGTTTCCCTGCCGATTCGCCCCTGTTCTCCTGTTTGCGTGTGGAGGGCTCGGACCGATCTCGCCTCATATCACGTCACCCGATAGTGTGCGGGTAAGGCACTGGGATTTAGCTGTTCCCGTCAGAACCCTAGGGGGTCTCTCCATTTAGCTGTTGAGGTTCAGTGCGCTGCCTGATTGGGCTGGCCTCGGATCGGTTACCTGTATCCGGTGTAGCAGGGTCACGTTGGAGAGTGACAGGCTCATTTGCACCACAATGATAGCGCAGGAAAATCAGCGTGATGTATGTGTTTGTCAAAATGTGCGTGAAATCGCGGCAAGCCAATGACCACGCTATGTAGCGGCGAGTTTATGAGCCGTACATAGCGTGAGTTGAAGGCGGACGATCAGGGGGCGCGGTGGCAGTCGTGCCATAAGTCATCAAAGCAAGAATATGAAGCATCAAAACTAGAAATTGATTGCGGGGTGTGGGGAGAGGGGCGAAAAACTGGGGCCATTGGCCCCACTTTCCCACCATCGAGACTGCTTATCACGAGGATGACTGGGGTTCTAAGCCCAAATCCCAGATTTTTCCGTCTGGCCAGCAAAGCTAGGACTGGCGAGGGTTGTCGGTAAACAGTTGTTTCCCGATACCTTCCATATCAGGGCAAAAACAAGCTCAGATGTGAGTGGAAAACGCACGAAAAACACTGTCGGATAAGGAATGTAGACGGAAACGTCAGCCTAGAGGTTTAGCGGCGGAATTTTCTGGGATTCCGGCTTACACCCCCGGTTTGCTTATGCGTCACATAAAGAAAGGGCTCCCCTTTTGGCTGGACGCCTTTGGTGGAGCCCTCTGGCAGCGTTTCGGCTGGACGCCTACACACGGCCAGAAAAGAGGGCCACACCGTCTTGCGCTACGCGCGACCACCCCCTTTGAGACGCCTGTTTTGACCTTGGTTTTTGCTTCGCTGCAACTCGGCGGAAACTGGCTTCAAAGAGGGTGGTCGCGAGCCGGCAAAAAGACGCCTATCCCACGACGGTGTGGCGGGCTCTGCCCCCACCTGAAAAAGTCGTTCGCTGGGGCTTTCTTGCGGCGCTGGGGCTTGCATTTTTCAGGCGGCTCCCCCGACTGCATTCGTGCTGGACGCACTTCACCAGGTAACCGGTTACCAGGGCGTGGCCGTCCGGTTTATTGATGACGAGATCAGTACTGATGGTGAAATGGGGCAAATGGTGGTGTAACCGTTCACCGGCAGGGGCTTGACGCACACAATTCGGCAGGGATGGGGTAATCCGTTTTCTCGATGCAGGCTTTGACGATGGCGCGCAGCCACTCCTGAGGACAACGTCCCAAGCGTTTGGCTGTCTCCACCAACGACAGGATACGCTGGCGAAACAACTCGCCACGATGTGAGCACACGCCGTAGCTTCCTTTGCGCCACAGCACATAGCCGCGCAGCGCTCGTTCCGCCTCATTGTTCGTCAGCGGAATATCCTCATCACTCATAAACCGC
>NZ_PGGC01000075.1 GCF_002795305.1 Aeromonas cavernicola | reverse complement strand
GGCGACCATGGTCGCCGCCAGCGCGCCGCACAGGGCCAGCACTGAGCCGACCGACAGATCGATACCGGCGGTAAGGATAACCAGCGTCATGCCGACCGCCATGATGGCGTTGACCGAGGTCTGGCGCAGAATATTGAGCAGGTTATCGATGCTAAAAAAGTTGGGATTGAGCGCAGAAACGACACCAATCAGCACCAGCAGGGCGACCAGCGATTTGTTCTCAATCCACCAAGCCTTATTCATAAGACCACGGCGGGGAAGGGATTGGGTTGTCATTGTGCTGCCTCTTGCTCTGCTTGCCACTGTTTACCGACTGCCGCCGCCATCAGTTTCTCCTGATTGGCGTCGCGGCGGTTGAACTCTGCGCTGATGCGCCCTTCGTGCATCACCATGATGCGATCACTCATGCCGAGCACTTCCGGCATCTCGGAGGAGATCAGAATGATACTCATCCCTTCCTGCTTGAACTGGTTGATCAGCTGATAAATTTCCTTTTTAGCCCCCACGTCGACGCCGCGGGTTGGCTCGTCGAGGATCAGCACCTTGGGCCGAGTCAGCAGCCCCTTGGCGATGGCCACCTTCTGCTGGTTGCCGCCGGAGAGCAGTTTGATCAGCTGCTCCTGACTCGGGGTCTTGATGTTGAACAGGCGTACATAGTCGTTCACCGCTTGGCGTTCGGCCTTGCCGTCAATCTTGCCGCCATGCTTGCCATAGGCACAGAACTCGTTGAGAGCGCACAGGCTCATGTTTTCCCGCACTGACAGCTCCAGCACTAGCCCATCGCCTTTGCGATCTTCAGAGATGTAGGCGATGCCTGCCGCCAGACCGTCGGCTGGGCTGCGCGGGACCAACACATGGCCATCCACTGCTAAGCCACCAGCAGTGATAGGACGAGCGCCATAGATAAGCTTCATCAGCTCAGTACGGCCAGATCCCATCAGGCCGCTAAAACCGAGAATTTCTCCCTGATGCAAGGTGAAACTCACCCCGCGCACGCCGGGACCAACCAGATCCTGTACCTGTAGGCTGACAGGGCCGAGTTCGCGCTCAAGGCGTGGATACTGCTCTTCCAGCCGCCGACCGACCATCATCTCGATGATCTTGTCTTCGTCCAGATCGCTGACCGCCTGCTCGCCGATCCACTTACCATCGCGCAGCACGGTGACCCTGTCACAAATCTCGAAGATCTCTTTGAGGCGGTGGGAGATATAGACGATGCCGCAACCTTGCTGACGCAGCTCGCGGATCACCGCAAACAGCTGCTCGGTCTCGGTATCGGTCAGCGCATCGGTGGGTTCATCCATGATGATGACGCTGGCATCAAACGACAGCGCTTTAGCGATCTCCACCATCTGCTGCTCACCGATGGAGAGATGACCAAGGCGGGTATCCGGCCCATGCTTAATCCCCAGTCGTGCCAGTAGGGCGCTGGCCCGCTCGCGCAGCTGTGAGTGGTCAATATTGCCAAAACGGGTGCGCGGCTCGCGACCGAGGAAGATATTGGCGGCGATGGATAGCTCCGGCAGCAGGTTCAGCTCTTGATGGATGATGCTGATCCCCTGATCTTGAGAGTCGCGGGGGCCCTTAAAGTGAACCGGCTGGCCGCGATAACTGATGATGCCCGCATCGGCCTGATAGATGCCAGTCAGCACCTTCATCAGGGTGGATTTACCAGCGCCATTTTCGCCGAGCAGGGCCATGACCTGACCCGGATAGACGTTAAGACCGGCCTCATCAAGGGCCTTAACCCCCGGGAAGGTCTTAACGATCCCAGAGAGCGCCAGAATGGGCGAGGGGGTGGTACTCATAGCAGCTCCCTTAAAAGGCCACACCGGCACAGAGGATCAGGTTGGCGTAGGGGATCACCTCGCCGCTGCGCACCACCGCCTTACTTTGGCGGGTGCGGGTTTTGAACGTCTCGTGCAGGCAGTATTCGATGGTAATGGGTTTGCCTTGGGTGGCGGCATGGGCTTCAAGCTGATCGACCAGCGCCTGATGGGCGGCGGGGCTGATCTGCTTGATCTCGCTCGCCATGATCACCTTCTCCACCACCAGATCGGTGAGCAGGGCGGTCAGTACGGTTGCAAGGCTGGGGGTGCCCGCCATCAACGCAAGATCGATCCGCTCCGGACCTGCCGCAATGGGCAAGCCTGCATCGCAGACGGTGATCTCGTCGGTGTGGCCCATGTGTGCCACTAGGGCACTCAGGGGAGCATTGAGCAGTACGCCTCGTTTCATACAGCACCTCATCAGGCCTTGGCCCGTCAATCTGTGAACCGTTTGGCAACCGGTTACGCAACCGATTGCGTTGTGATGTAACCATAGACGGTTTACCCAGCCAGAGCCACGCTAACACCACGAAAATGTGAAAATGATCCCAAAGGAGGAGCGAACAAAAGCAGGGACGTCAGTAGCTAGGGGGCCAGCAGAGCCCTAACCGCCTGTTATTCATTGTGCAGTTGGTTTTATGGTTAGTTGGCCAGTGCCTTGGCGACTGCGGGGCGGCTCAGCATGCGCTGATAATGATCAGCAACCTTGGGGAATTCATTGAGTTCGACCCCATCGCTTTTCAGCCAGCCAGCGACCACGAACAGATAGATATCCGCCACGCTGAACTGCTCACCCAGCACCCAGGGGCCTGCCAAGTAGTGCCGCTCAATCTGATCAAAGCCATCGCGCATATTGCTGGCGACTTTCTGCTGCATGGCGGCAATGGCCTGTTCGTCATCGGCCCAGCGGCTGCCACGGCGACCGTGGGCATGGGAGACATGCACGGTGGAGGCGAGGAAGCTGTTGACCTCCTGCATGCGGGCCAGCAGGAACGGGTTGTCCAGCGGCGCCAGTTTGGTAGCGGGGAAGCGCTGCGCCACATAGAGCAGCAGGGCCGGGGTCTCGGTCAGGGTGCCCTGCTCGGTGATAAGGGCAGGCACCCGCCCTTTGGGGTTGATGGCAAGATACGCGGGGTCACGCTGCTCCCCTACGGCGAGGTTGAGCTGGCGGGCATTAAACGGGGCATTTGCTTCCAGCAGGGCGATCTGCACGGCCATAGCACAGGTGCCGGGAGCGAAAAAGAGGGTCAGATCGGACATGAATACTCCTGATTGGCTTAGGCCACTTGGGTTTGATGGAGGTCGCTAGCGCCCGCCTAAGAGGCGCAGCATCATGGATTGGCAGTCCCGCGTGAGGCGTTTTTTATAACAGTCTTTCACACATCATATTTGGAATGATTGACGTCGTGAAATATCAGGGGATCAGTCAGCGCTATTCCCCATACAACTTGATCTCCAATACATTGGCAATTGCATGTCCGTTCCAGTGGTATTCCAGATGTGGGGCTTGGTGGATCTTGGTGACCAGACGGGGACGATAGAGCACATAGCAGTTATGACCGCTGTGACGCACAGAACGGTAGTGGATACCGTCCATCCCCTTGGTTTTCTGCTCTTGGGCGAAAGCTTGGGATTGGCCATAGTGGGTCGCGTGATAAAGCGGGGTAGCGAGCAATTCCGTGCTGGTTATATCGACCAGATGGGCGGTGAACTCGGTATAGAGTACCCGCATCTGTATTTTCTGAGCGGGTTCGTTGGTGTAGCCGAATATTCGCTCCTGGTGATAGACCGTCTCTTTGATGGCGGTATCGAGCAGGGGGGCACAGTAGTAACCGCCAAAATCGCCAGTGGTGAATCGGGCTCCTTCTGGGTTGATATGGGTGAAGGCGGCCATCACATAGCTGCTGCCGCTTAGCCCAACCAACCAATCCTCTTTCGCAACCCTAGATAGATCTCCCGCCGCTTCATTCAATCGATCGTTGGTCAGTGACTCAATGGCCCAGACGGCCTCCAGTTCGTCCGCATTGGCTACATCTTCATAGAGGTCGATAGTGGGGTAGCGGCTCGGGATGATCCGATAGGCTCGCTCTTTCTTGAGTTCAATCAGTGGCGGCGCTTGCATTAGGCCATTCCCCCGCGCCAGGCATGCAGGCGGGTGGCTACTTCATACAAATCAGCCACGCGGCCAGTATTCATAATATCCATCGCGCTGCGCCCGGCAAAGAAGGGGTGGCTGTTGGGTTTGCGGACCCAACCGTAGATGCTGTCGTCAGCACTGAACAGCACCCTCAGACACTTATGGATATTGAGGATGTAGCTCATCCGTTCTTGCATATCCATAGTCAGGCGGATCCCACCGTTTGACTCCTTGTATTTGTTCAATGTTGAACGAGATGAGATACCCAGTAGTTTCAGCTGTTCATCGGTATTGCAGTGCCACTTATCCAGGATCCGGAATACCACAGGCAGTGCCTTGCTGGGGTCAACGGCGCCATTTTCCAAAGCGGTTTGTGTCGTATTGGCCATATCTCCTCCTTAATGTAGTCAGTGCCAGACAGCTGTCTGGTGCGTGAAATGTTCACTTGAATTGAGTGTAGAAGAAGTGTCTATATATGTACATATTTATATGTTTATGTACATTATTGGGCGTTGGTGTGCTTGATTTCGGTCACGCAACAACACTCAGGTGATCAGCCACTATCTGGTGTGGTCCGCTTGGAAGATCATCGGGTGATTGCCAAGCGCTGGGGGAGCAGGAAAATGGTTCTCTTGAATGGGGGACGTCGATTATCTCGACCACCTTGGCGGCGACGTCGTAGCGCATCAGGAAGTTAATGAGCGCGTGGGGCTTCTCCACATGTTTGGTCTTGGCAGGGTTGGGATGGCGAGGTTGTCCATCCAGAGCGCGGCCCCCTCTTTTGGATCGCTCATCTCGAGGGGGGACTCCCACTGGATGCTCACTTTTTCAGCTATTCGAACCTGTGGCCAGCAGTGGGCAGGAAAAACGGCTACGAATAGCAGGCCAAACCGCTATACTGTGCCCCCTTATTGGGTTGGATTCGATGTTGGACAGTCAATTGAGTAATAAAATGCGTATCGGTGGCTCCCTTGAACAGACCTTGAATCAAGGTTATCGCCTTGATCTAAAAGGGATAATAAAAGAAGGCTGGCAGCAGACTCGGCGTAGTGGATTTGGTTTGTTGCTGGCGATTGCTGGTGTCATGGCGATCTGGTTCTTGCTTATCAATTTGCTGTTGCAGCCCTATCTCGATGATACCCATGTCAATGTCGCCAAGGTGTTGGGGCTGTTGATCACAGTTATTATGGCCCCGATGACCAGCGCCCTTGATATGCTCGGGTTGCAGCAGTCGGTCGGGGTGCGTGCCCGCGCCAGCCAGGTGTTTGATTTCTTCCGCCATTTTGTTCGGTTGGGCTCATTGAGTTTGCTGGGCAGTTTGCTAACTAGCCTATTTGGCCCACTGTTTGATCTATTCGGTTTACCCCCTATGTTGGCACTGATCCCCTCAGCCCTGATCGGTATGGGGCTGCTCTTTACCGTGCCCTTGGTGTTAGAGCGTGGCCTGACCCCACCCCAAGCCATTGTGGTCTCGCTGAAGATTTGCCTACGTGGTTTGCCCAGCATTGTGCTGTTTCATGGGGTAATGGCGGTGCTGCTTTTTATCGCCTTGATCCCGATGGGGCTGGGACTTATCTGGCTGGCGCCACTCTATTTCAACAGCAAAGGGATCCTCTATCGTGATCTTTGCGGGGTGGCGGTCGAGGTAAAGGATGTAAGTGAAGGCCCTAACCATTTCACTGCCTGATAAGGAGTTTGAATGATCCGCCGATATGCCATGCCCCCGCTGATGCTAGCGATGTCGTTAGCGCCCAGCGTTGGCCGCGCCGAGCCCACGCCCACGCTGACGCTGCAATACAGTACCTTTTTCAGCCAGATGAAGACTTTCGCCAAGGGGGAGTTTGGCCACGCCAGACTGGGTTTTTATCTGACCGATCCGCAACATGGCCAGCGCTGTGGCCTGACCTTTGCGCGGGTTGCGACCGACAGTAAGGAAGTGGCGGGCGAGGTGACGGTAGACAGCGAACTGCGATTGCCTTTTGATGAGGATCTCAACCTCGACAAAGGGGTCGTCACTGTGGGTTTGCAGGAAGAGCACGTTACCTGCGACATGACGGTACAGGTGATGGCGGATGCGCCAGCAGGAGGCGATATGCCGCTGACGGAACTGGTGGCCCGCCAGCAGCAGATGCAGCAACTGCTTGATAAGATGGCTGGCATGGTGGGCAAATACTTCTTGCCGGACATGGTAGGGGTTCGCATCGCCATGATTGCACCAGAGGGGCGTGCCTATCTGGTGGAGGGCGCCCGCCAGATCCCGATTGATTGGCAGGCAGGGCAACTGCAGATCAGCGCGCAGCAGCTGGCAGATTTCGCAACTGGTACCCTGCGCGTGCCGGGGGAACCCCTGCGGGTCACGCCTTGGTTACGTAAGGACTGAGCGGCGGTTTGGTAACCTGACGGGCGATCAACCCAAGTAAAAAGGAGCGATGTCGCTCCTTTTTACTTGCTGGTCAGTGGAGAAGAGGCGTTTAGCGCACTTCGATCACATTGAGCATATCCATCTCGTCGATGTCCAACAGGGGTGCTTTAGGTAGCTCCGGCGGATCAAACGCCTTGTCACCCCCATCGATAATGCCGGAATCACGGTTGATGCTCTTGAAGTCAAACAGCGAGTGATCGAGCAGGTGGCTTGGGATCACGTCCTGAATGGCGGTGAACATGGTTTCGATACGACCTGGGAAACGGCGATCCCAATCTTGCATCATCTGCTTGATAGCCTGCCGCTGGAGGTTCTCTTGCGAGCCGCACAGGTTGCACGGAATGATAGGGAAGGTTTTGATCTCGGCGTAGCGCACCAGATCTTTCTCTTTGCAGTAGGCCAACGGGCGGATCACCACGTTCTTGCCATCGTCACTTACCAGTTTCGGGGGCATGGATTTGAGCTTGCCGCCGTAGAACATGTTGAGAAACAGGGTTTCTAGGATGTCATCACGGTGGTGGCCAAGGGCAATTTTGGTACAACCCAGCTCTTGGGCGGTACGATAAAGAATGCCACGGCGCAGGCGAGAGCAGAGCGAGCAGGTGGTTTTACCCTCTGGTACCTTCTCTTTGACGATCGAGTAAGTGTCCTCTTCGACAATTTTGTACTCGATGCCAAGGGTTTTCAGATATTCGGGCAGGACATGTTCGGGAAAACCGGGCTGTTTTTGATCGAGGTTAACGGCAACCAGATCAAAATGGATGGGAGCGCTGGCCTGTAGGTTCAGTAGTATGTCGAGCATACCGAAGCTGTCCTTGCCGCCGGAGAGACAGACCATCACCTTGTCACCCTCTTCAATCATATTGAAGTCAGCAATAGCTTGGCCCACATTGCGCCGAAGGCGCTTTTGCAGTTTGTTGAAACTGTATTTTTCTTTGGCGTTCAGCTCTTCTAGCATGCTCGTAAAACCCAGGACACAAATAAGCGCGTTATTATAGCCATGTCCTGGGGGAGGGCAAGGTGGTGGGGAATCAAAAGGGAGCTAGGATTGCGAGCGGCGGCTCTCGACAGGGCAGATATAGTCGGCCGGTTTGAGGATTAATAGATCGCAAGAGAGGCGGTCTACCACATGCTCTGCGGTGTTGCCGAGTAGCGCCGCAGAGAGGCCAGTTCGGCCGACGCAGCCCATGACCATCAGGTTGGCGTTCAGCTCTTCGGCAAGATCTGGCAGTACCTCTTCTGGTAGCCCTTCGGCGACTCGAGTCCAGAGATGGCCGATCCCAAATTTGTCGGCATGACTTAGCAGCAGGTTTTCATGATGATGTCGAATCGCCTCGTTGTAGGCATGGGGGTCAAATTCAGGGAGCTCAATGGCGACATTCATGGGGGTCCCCGGATAGGTATTAACCAAATAAAGATTGGCGCCTAGCAGTTCAGCGATATCGCTGCCCTCTTGGGTGATCCGCTCGTTAAGTCGTTTTTGATCTGGGTCGTCGCTGGAGCAGTTGATGGCCGCAATCATGTTGCCGCCCCGTTTCCAATGCCCTTCTTTGACAAGGAGAACAGGGCAGGGGCATTTACGCAGCAGGTGCCAGTCCGTGGGGGTAAAGATAAAGGTTTGCAAAAAGTTGTGATGGTGGGTCGCTTTCACCACCAGATCGTGGTGCTGTTCAAGGGCCTCCTGAATGATGCTTTCGAAGGGGCGGTTATGCCAGACGACCTTAATCTCCCACTCAATCTGTTTAGTTTGGTAAGCAGAGACGATGTCGTCTAACCATTCACGACGTTGAGACATGACGCCTTGGCGCATCTCTTCTCGCTCCTCACTCGATAGCATGGCGGTCATCTCATAGGAGAAGTCATAGATGCTGAGTAGCAGTGTCAAGCGTGAATGAGGGTGAAGTTCAGCGATTTTAAAGGCCCGTTCAAGTGCGATTTGTCGCTCTTGTTCTGGGTTGATAACAACCAAAATACGTTGATATGTGACCATCGGCTCCTCCCTAGACTTAGCGGTAAGGGTCTTTTCTTAATTTTAGAGCTTAGTTCAGGAGGGGGTAAACGAATGAGGGCCGGATCAAATTCCAGAAGAAACGATCCGGCTCGTTAAGCGGGATATGTTAGCCGCAAGAAGGTGGCGTTGCCCCCGCCATAACACCCAGTGCGTAATGGTCCAGCACGGTAATGTATTTTCCTTTAACGCTGATAAGACCGGATTTCTGAAAACGGCCGAGCAGCCGACTGATGGTTTCGACGGTGAGGCCTAAATAATTACCAATATCGCCACGAGTCATTGCCAATCGAAACTCTTTTGCCGAGAAGCCACGTTCAGAGAAACGAACCGACAAGTTGTGCAGGAACGCGGCGAGGCGCTCTTCAGCATTTTTCTTAGAAAGCAGTAGGATCATCTCTTGATCGCCCATGATCTCGCTGCTCATCAGGCGCATGATCTGCTGACGTAGCTTAGGCATCTTGCCGGATAGCTCATCCAGTACTTCGAAGGGAATTTCGCACACCATGGCGGTTTCTAGCGCTTGGGCGAAAGAGGGGTGGGCCTGCTTATTAATGGCATCGAATCCAACCAGATCACCAGCCAAGTGGAAAGCGGTGATCTGCTCATCACCCTGCTCGGTGATGGTATAGGATTTTATCGTGCCAGAACGGATAGCGTAGAGTGATTTAAAGTCATCACCCGCCTTGAATAACTCCTCGCCTTTTTGGATCGGTTTTTTGCGCTCAATGATGCTATCAAGCTGATCGAGCTCGTTGTCATTCAAGGTGAAGGGGATACAGAGCTGACTGATGCTGCAATCCTGGCAATGAATTGCACAGCCACCGCTCTGAATACGTCTGCCAGGTTTTTTTTCCGAGATCATAGGCTCATACGAGTTATTGACTTACATCAAACAATCTTACCATCAACCCACTACTTTTGGATAGGATTTCAAAAGGATGCAATACCAATCCAGAGGGTATGACCGCCATAAATCATCAGTAGCAGCGCACTACCAAGGCGCAAGCTACGTAGGGTTAACCAGTAGCGTAAGCGGTCAGCAAGCCCGCCCAGAGCAAACAGTGTAGGCAGGGTGCCTAGGCCAAAAAACAGCATAGTCAGTGCGCCACCACTGACTGAGCCAGCGGCTGCACTCCAGGTCAACATGGAATAGACCAGCCCGCAGGGAAGCCAGCCCCAGACCATACCAAATGGTACGGCCTGCAGCGGGGACTTGAAGGGGAGAAACTTGCCCGCTAGCGGCTTTATATATGGCCAGAGTCTGGCGCCAAGGCGCTCCAGCAGCAGGATGCCGTGCCACCAGCCCGCAAGGTAAAGACCTAAACCAATCATCAGAAGCGCAGCCAGCAGGCGTAGACCTGCGATGGCATGTTTGCCAGCGCCAAGCTCGCTGGTGGTGGCGAGTACCCCGCCTACTAGCGCCCCAGCCAGCACATAGCTGAAGATCCTACCGAGGTTGTAGTTGAACAGGTAAGCGAATCGCCCCCAGAAGTGTTGTTTATTGGCTGGGATGGCCATGGATAGAGCCGCGGAGACACCCCCGCACATGCCGATACAATGGGCGGAGCCCGCGATCCCAACCAATAGGGCCCCGAAAAGATCAAGGTTGTGGGTCATGGTCGGTATGCTTGTTAGGTTGGTGGGCGGGGAGATCTTCATCAAACAGGATGTTGGAGCCTTGGCGGTCGAGATCTTCAAACTGTTCTGAACGAATCGCCCAGAAAAAGACCACCCCCGCGATGATCACAAAGAGAATGGCGATGGGGATCATGACAAAAACAATGTTCATGAGTGATACCTTAGTACTTCATTCGTGGGCAAGGCTCCCCCAAGATAACCGAGAGGGGGGGAGGGGCTCGCCGTTATGGGGTCGAACGGGTGGCCAGATACAAGCGCTGACCACGTTGTTCGTCTGTGATGACCTGCAGGTTTAGCGGTTCAGGCGCATGGAGTTGGTTACCACGATAAGTGAACTTAGCGACATGCCTGCCGCCGCTAAGTATGGCGGCAGTAAACCACAGGCAGCCAGCGGTAGCACTAACAGGTTGTAGCCAATAGACCACACAAAGTTTTCGATAATGATGTGACGGGTGCGCAGCGCTAGGATGCGAGCAGAGATTAAGCGACGAAGATCATCGGCGAGCAAAATGGCATCAGCGCTGTTTTTAGCCAGATCGGTGCCACCCGCCATCGCAAACGAAGCGTGTGCGCCAGCCAACACTGGCGCATCATTGATGCCATCCCCGATCATGATGCTGATCTCTCCTTTGTCTTCACAACCCTTGAGATAGGCCAGTTTGCCATCCGGCGTGACGCCTTTGACCAGCTCATCAACCCCAAGGATGCGTGCAATCTCATCCGCTTGGCCAGAGCCATCGCCTGTTAAGATGGTGGTGGTGAGTCCAGCGGCTTTGAATGATGCGATGAGTACTTGGGCATCGGGGCGCAGGGTATCTTCAAGCTCAAAACATGCCAACAGTTGGCTGTCATCGGCAAGATAGATCGCTAGGCCCGTCGCTCGGTGGGTGGCGTCATTTATGCCAAGCCAGCTGGCGCTGCCAATGCGATAGTGAATCCCCTCAATCCGTCCAGTGATACCGTGGCCGATGACGGGAGTGATTTCGCTGACCGAGGGCAGTACAGCGATGCTATCGGCAGGCAGCCGGAAGGCGCGGGCAATCGGATGCTCCGATTGTGCCTCTAGCGCGCGGGCGATGCTCAAACAGCGGTCAGCATCAAGCGTGCCATGCACAGTGGTGGCGCACAGACGGACTTCCCCCGTGGTTAGGGTGCCCGTTTTATCCATCACGATCCGGTTAGCCTTAGTCAGGATATCCAGCACATGGCCACGACGCAGCAAAATGCCACTGCGGGTCAGATGAGCGGTAGCGGAGGTCAATGCCGTTGGTGTAGCCAGTGACAGAGCACAGGGGCAGGTTGCCACTAGCACGGCGAGGGTGATCCAGAACGCCTGATCCGGTTGATGGAAGTGCCAGAATGTCCAGACGCCTGCGGCAATAAACAGCAGCACCAGAATAAAGTGGCGAGACAGCTGATCGGCCATCTGGGCAATGGCCGGTTTGTCATCGAGGGCATGATCTTGCAGCCGCATGATCTGAGCAATGCGGGACTCTTCGATCCGATGGCTGACTCGGATCTCAAGCGGAGCGTCGGTATTGATGGTCCCAGCATAGACCTGATCACCCGTTTTCCGCAGGTGTGGCAGGTGCTCACCGGTGAGCATGGATTCGTCGACACTGGCACAGCCGTGACAGATGATGCCATCAGCTGGCAGGGTTGAGCCAGCCAGTACCCGTACTCGGTCGCCAACCTGCAAGGTTTTGGCGGCGACCTCTCGCTCGCTTTCAGGGCCTATTAGCGTTGCCATGATGGGGACCAGTCTGGCAAGGTTAGAGCTCGATTCAGAAGCTTTGCGCCGCGCGCGTAACTCGAGAAAACGCCCCAACAGCAGGAAAAAGACAAACATGGTGATGGAGTCGTAATAGACTTCACCGGTATTGAAGATGGTGGCCCACATAGAGGCAACAAAGGCGCCAATCAGTGCCAATGATACGGACACATCCATCGACAAATGCCCCTGCCTAATACTGCGCCAAGCCCCGATATAGAAGGGCTGGGCTGAGTAGATCATGATGGGGGTAGAGAGCAGCAAGCTTATCCACTTGAAGTAGACCATAAACTCCTCTTCGACACTGATGAAGAGGTCCATATAAAGCGCCACCGCGCACATCATTACCTGCATAGAACCGAGGCCAGCGAGCGCTAGCCGGAACATGTAGCTACGCACCTCTTTGGCGTAAAGTGCCTCTTGGGTGTGGGTCTGGAAGGGGTAAGCGCGATAGCCGATCTTGGCAAAGCGCTTAAGGATCTCACTTAGGGAGAGGTGCGCTGGGTCCCACTTAATGCGAGCTCGATGGGTAGTGGTATTCACGTTGATGTAGCGTAGTCCTGCGAGTGTCACCAGATGACGCTCGATTAACCAAGCACAGGCTGCGCAAGTAAGCCCCTCGACGGTCAGCTGAATTTCTCGCACATTGCCGCTGTCAGTCACGAACTCCTGCTGTACTTCGGCTAGGTCATAGTGGCTAAGGGCCGCGAGCTCTGCGGGGACCAATTCCCCTTTGATGCCTGGTGCAGTGCGATGTTCGTAATAACTGGCAAGGCCACACTCCAAAATGGTTTCTGCTACCGCTTGACAGCCGGGGCAGCACATTGGCCTGACGATCCCTTTGATTTCGAGACAATAACTACCAGTGGTGGGCACCGGCTCACCACAGTGAAAACAGCTCGTCATGACTTAACGCCCTTTAGGGTCGAGTTCGACAGGGGCTTGGGTGGGGAATTGAACAGTTTCTTGCAGCCGCCACTCATGGTCAAAAGCATCGACTCGGATATGCCACTTGCCACTCAGTGGCGGGTCAAAATGGAAGCGATAGGTGCCATTGGCATCGGCAGTGATCAAATATTCGCTATCCTGTCCCGCCAACGTCGGGTGGAACAGAGAAAGATAGAGCGCCTGTCCGGTGGGGATCTCACCACTGATTGGCTTGAGAGTCAGCTCACTCCCTTGCACTTCTAGCATAAAGCGGATGTTGAGGGCTTGGGCGCGATCAAATTTACTCAGATCCTGATTGATCTCTTTCCCTTGTTTGTAATAGTCCTCCGCGACCAGATTGACACCATCTTTGCTGGCGATGATGGCGGTGGCGACGCTGCCGATGACGGCGGTAGTGGGGAGGGCGATGATAAACCAGGGCCAGAATTGGCGATACCAAGGTTGGGTCATAGTGTTACAGCCATGAAAGGAGTGATTAAAATGTGCAAGCAACAATGTGGCCAACAAGATAGCAAAAAGCCTCGAGTAGTCGAGGCTTTTTGCTGATTAATCACGTGTTTATCACACGTTACCAACATTACTGCTGCTGGTGAGACAAGCTGTAGACATAAGAGGCCAGTAGATGGACCTTATCTTCACCCAGAATATCTTTCCACGCTGGCATCACACCGTGACGACCATGGGTAATAGTTTGCACGACCACATCGCGAGAACCACCATACAGCCAGATGTTGTTGGTCAGGTCTGGCGCACCGACGGCAACGCCTCCCTTGGCATCAGCACCGTGGCAAGCGGAGCAGACCGCAAAACGGGCTTCGCCCTTCTTGGCTTCAACCAGATCAACCTTGCGGCCAGAGAGACTGAGTACATAAGAAGCAACTTCTTGCACACCTTCTTTCCCGAGGATTTCTCCCCACGCAGCCATGATCCCCTGACGTCCCCCCATAATGGTGGTTTTGATCTGGTCTGGCTGACCGCCCCATTGCCATTCGCTATCCGTTAGATTCGGGAAGCCACGACCACCACGGGCATCAGAACCGTGGCACTGAGAGCAGTTTTGCAAGAACAGGCGTTGCCCAACCTTAATGGCTTCTGGGTCCTTAGCGATCTCGGTGATCTCTTTATAGGTTTTTCCGTCCGCTTGATAGGTAAGCTCGCGGAACTTAGCACCATAGATTTCATCCGCTTTGGCGATCTCGCGGTCGTACTCTACGGCTCGGCCTTCTGCTTTGGCGGATTCATTGGCCGCACGGGATTGTGCCAACGAGCGCACATCTTGGTTGGAGCTTTGCCAGCCTAACAACCCCTTCCAGTTACCTAGTCCTGGGAAAGCAACCAGATAGACCAAGCCAGTGACGATGAAGAAGAGGAACATATAAGTCCACCACTTCGGTAATGGGTTATTGATCTCCTCAATCCCATCGAAGGCATGGCCCATGGGTTTGCCTTCTTCTACACCCATCTTGTCCTTGCGACACCACATCAGCAGCAAGAAACACCCGAGGATAGTCCCCAAGGTGATGACGGTTACGAAAATACTAAACAGAGTGCTCATTATCACTTCGCTCCTGCGTTCTTTTTATCAGCACCAAGTTGTTCATCATCGGCAAACACTAAATTGGCTGCCTCGTCAAACGAGCGCTTGCGACGTTTGCTGTAAGCCCAGACAAAAATGCCAATCATGATGACCATTAACAACAGGGTATAGAGACCACGAAAAGTGCCGTAATCCATCTTCATACTCCTTACTTAAGGGCATGGCCCAGAGATTGAAGATACGCAACCAGGGCTTCAAGCTCCGTTTTACCTTTGACGGCATCCCCTGCGCTTTGAATGTCAGCATCACTGTAGGGCACACCAAAGTGATCACGGAATAGCGCCAATTTTTTACCTGTCATCTCACCTGTCAGTACATTGGTATCGAGCCAAGGGTATCCAGGCATATTGGATTCGGGTACTACGTCGCGTGGATTGATAAGATGGGCGCGGTGCCAGTCATCAGAATAACGCCCCCCCACCCGAGCGAGGTCTGGCCCAGTACGCTTGGAACCCCACAGGAAGGGGTGCTCCCACACGCTCTCACCTGCGACGGAATAGTGGCCATAGCGCTCGGTTTCAGCACGGAATGGACGGATCATCTGGCTATGGCAGTTAGTGCAGCCTTCGCGGATGAACACATCACGGCCTTCCATCTGCAGCGCAGTGTAGGGCTTGAGGCCCTCTACCGGTTCCGTGGTCTGCTTTTGAAAGAACAACGGGGTGATTTCAACCAAGCCACCTAAGCTGATGGCGAAAATGATGCCAACCACCAGCATAGGAACGCTTTTTTCAAATATTTCGTGACGATTATTGTTACTCATGCGTTGACCTCTTCAATCATGCTGGCTGGGCGACAGGTTCCAGAGAACCTTTGGGCGCAGTAATGGTGCGGTAGGCGTTGTAGGCCATCAGCAACATGCCGGTGACGAAGAAGCAGCCACCTAAGAAGCGCACGAAATAGAAGGGATAAGAGGCCTGCAGGGCTTCGACAAAGCTATAGGTCAGGGTGCCGTCATCGTTAACTGCACGCCACATCAGCCCTTGCATTACACCAGAAATCCACATGGCAACGATATAGAGCACGGTGCCGACTGTCGCCAGCCAGAAGTGCACGTTGATGAGCTTGACGCTATACATGCGGCCTTGGCCAAAAAGGTTCGGGATCAGGTGGTAAACAGCACCGATAGATACCATTGCTACCCAACCGAGGGCACCTGAGTGTACGTGGCCAACAGTCCAGTCGGTGTAGTGGGAGAGGGCGTTGACGGTTTTGATCGCCATCATCGGACCTTCGAAGGTCGACATACCGTAGAACGATAAGGAGACGATCAGGAAGCGCAAGATAGGGTCATAACGCAGTTTGTGCCAAGCACCGGAGAGGGTCATGATGCCATTGATCATGCCACCCCAAGAGGGCACGAACAGGATCAGAGACATCACCATGCCCAGCGACTGAGCCCAGTCAGGCAGCGCGGTGTAGTGCAGGTGATGTGGGCCAGCCCAGATATAAAGGGAGATGAGTGCCCAGAAGTGCACGATGGAGAGGCGATAGGAGTAAACCGGACGACCGGCTTGCTTGGGGACGAAGTAGTACATCATCCCCAGGAAGCCGGCGGTCAGCAGGAAGCCTACCGCGTTGTGGCCATACCACCATTGCACCATGGCATCCATGGCGCCGGAGTACATGGAGTAGGACTTCATGCCGGAGAGCGGCACTTCCATATTGTTGACGATGTGCAGCACGGCCACGGTGATGATGAATGCGCCAAAGAACCAGTTCGCTACATAGATGTGGGAGGTAGTACGTTTGATCAAGGTGCCAAAGAAAACGATGGCATAAGCGACCCACACAACCGTAATGGCGATATCAATTGGCCACTCAAGCTCCGCATACTCTTTTGCCGTGGTGAACCCTAAAGGCAAAGAGATGGCTGCAGAGAGAATGATTGCCTGCCATCCCCAAAATACGAAGGATGCAAGCGGCCCACCAAACAGCCTAACTTGGCAGGTACGTTGTACGACGTAAAAAGAGGTTGCCATCAGTGCACTGACACCAAAGGCAAAAATAACGGCGTTCGTGTGTAGAGGACGAAGTCGGCTGTATGTCAGCCACGGGGTTTCGAAGTTAAGAGCAGGCCAGATTAACTGAGCTGCGATCAGTACACCTACCGACATGCCGACAATCCCCCAGACAATCGTCATGACGGTGAACTGGCGAACTACGGTGTAGTTGTACTCAGGATGGTTAGTTGTATGGCTCATCGTTGTATTCCGCTTCCGATGCTGCTGTTGTTTGATTTATGTCCGCAATGGAGGACCGATTCCAATTGCTACCGTCTCACCTTGTTAACTACTGTTAAAGAAAGGAAAAACAAAAAGTAGCTAAATGAAAATCCATTGAGAATGATACTGAACCGACAGGTAAAATAACAGTATAAACAGTGATATATTTGGTGCGAGCAGATGCGTTTTAAGCGTATTTTTACCTTGCTGAAGATCACGAAAATGGCATTTTAATGGCAATATTTACGGGTTTTATTCATGAAAGAGAGACTTAGTTCACGAAAATTAATGCACATTGCACTAGTGCTTAGCGTATTACTTTCCTTGTTCGCTTATCGGACGTGGTTCTGGACTGAAAAAAATCTGCCGCGCGATATTAGAAAAGATCAAAAATGTGATCTTTCGCATGGCACTTGTATGACCATGGTCGCGGATAAAGCACTCTTAACAACGGTCGTTAACTTACCAATTAAGCCTGAACATGAGTTTTTTCTGCATCTTAAAGGAGGTGATCCCAATATCAAGCCGAAACAAGCGTGGCTAGAAGGGCGTGACATGTTTATGGGGCGGATCCCGATCGTTTTTGAATCGGTAGCGGAGGGATGGCAAGGGCGTGGGGTAGTCGGAAGTTGCACTTCGCCCCTTATGGTGTGGTTACTGAATATCGAGTGGAGTAATGGTGAGAAACAGCAAGTTGCGCTCTCTGTAAGGCAGTAATAATTCTTGTTGCGTTGATTTTTACGCGGACAAAAAATTAAAGAGCATTGAATTTTTTAATAACGTCGCTAAGTTACCTAGGTTCTTTTACCAGTAAAGTGCAATTTAACATGAGTGAAAAACAGCCATTTTACCATTACTTACACCAGCAAGTCCGCGCCTTACTTGATGGTGAGGCAGACTTGATTGCCAAATTGGCCAATTTATCCGCTCTTCTTAAGCAAGAGCTACCTAGTATCAATTGGGTTGGTTTTTATTTGTTAAAAGACGATGAATTAGTGCTTGGTCCTTTTCAGGGCAAGCCAGCCTGTTTTCGAATCCCGGTTGGTCGTGGTGTGTGCGGGTCGGCGATTGTGCAAGGTAAGACTTTGCGAATCAATGATGTCCATCAATTTGATGGTCACATTGCTTGCGATAGTGCGAGTAACGCCGAGATTGTTATCCCTATCCGCCATAGTGGTAAAATAATTGGTTTATTGGACATTGATAGCCCAAATTTCAATCGTTTTGATCTGCAAGACCAGCTCGGCTTAGAAGAAACGATGCTAATTTTGGAAAGCATGCTCTAACTCATTGTTTAGATAGTTCGCAAAAGGCCCCAAGCGCTTTATAATAGGCGCCTTTGATGTTGTGCTCGGGAAGTGCCCGTGCGTTTTTACGAAAGCCAAGGTTATACATGGAAAACACAGAGAAGCTGAAGAACAGTAAAGAGATCGTTGCCTACTTGGTCGAGAAGTTTCCGGCCTGCTTCGTTGCTGAAGGAGAGGCGAAACCACTCAAAATTGGTATTTTCCAAGATTTGGCGGAGCGTCTTGCTGATGATGCCAAGGTTTCAAAGACCATGCTAAGGTCTGCCCTGCGTCAATATACCTCTAGCTGGCGTTATCTACATGGTCTGAAAGCAGGGCAAGCTCGTGTTGACTTGGATGGTAATTTAGGTGAGTTATTGACCGAAGAGCATATTGAGCATGCCCGGCAAGCACTAAAAGAAAGCAAAGAGCGAGTGTTTGCGAATCGTCGAGTCAATGCTAAAGAAGCTAAAGAAAAGGGTGAGCAAGGTGATAAGGCTAAAAAAAATCATCGTATTACTTCACGTAATATAGTGTCAGTTCCTAATGCAGCGACTCAGCCTAAAGAGCAAAACAAGGCTCCTAGCGCTGATACTTCTCTGGTGAAAGTAGACATAACCACTCTTAAGGTCGGTCAAGGTGTTCGTGTTGTAATGGGTAAATCCCCTGTTGCCGGAACCATCAAAGAAGTGACAAGAGATGACGTTCAGGTACAGCTGCAAACTGGCATGACGTTAAGGGTAAAATCAGATCACTTGGTTCTCTAAGGAGAGACATGTTGAAGCATGGTGTAATTCGTTTTTCTCTCGTTGCTTATGGCTTAGCGTTTGCTGGGCTCGTTCAGGCTATCGAGCCGGTGCTCAAGGAAACTGATTTGCCTGTGTTGGCTCAAGAGAGCCAACATGCTACTGCTAGCAAGCGAATTGCTAACCTGTTTACCCGCTCCCACTACAAGCAATTTAAGCTTGATGACTCTTTTTCCTCAGTTATTTACGATAAATATCTAGAAAATCTAGATTTTAGCCGTCACTTACTGCTTGCTTCAGACATTAGTCGTTTTGAAAAGTATCGTAAGAGCTTTGATTCCGATATAGAACGCGGGCGCTTGGCCCCTGCGTACGAAATGTTCAATCTCAGTCAACAACGTCGTTATGAACGCTTTAAATTTGCTCTTGCACTGCTCGAAACGCCTTTTGACTTTACTCAACCAGATAATTATCTCTTTGAGCGAGAGGGGGCAGCGTGGCCGCGCGATGAAGCTGAGCTCAACGAGCTATGGCGCCAGCGTGTTAAGTTTGATGCGTTAAGCCTTAAGCTGAGTGGGAAAGAATGGCCTGAAATAAAGGAACTGCTCGGTAAACGCTACAACAATGTCATTAAGCGAATGTCTCAAACCGAGAGCGAAGATGTATTTCAGCTTTTTATGAACTCTTTCGCCCGTGCCATTGAGCCCCATACTAGCTACCTTTCTCCACGCAATGCCGATCGCTTCAATACAGAAATGAACCTATCACTTGAAGGCATAGGGGCTGTATTACAAGGCGAAGATGACTTTACTGTGATCCGCTCTTTAGTGCCGGGTGGACCTGCCGCTAAATCTAATAGCCTCAAGCCAGACGACAAAATTACGGGGGTAGCGCAGGAAGACGGCAAAATTGTCGATGTGATTGGCTGGCGTCTTGATGATGTTGTTGAACTCATTAAGGGACCCAAAGGAAGTAAGGTTAAGCTGGAAATCCAGCGTGGCAAGGGGGCCGCAGCCAAGAGCGAGCAGATTGAGCTGACTCGTGACAAGGTTCGCCTTGAAGATCGCGCCGCCAAGTCCAAGGTGATCAGTACTGAAGGTAAAAAAATTGGTGTCATCGAGATCCCTAGTTTTTACGTTAATCTGCACGATGATGTGATTAAAGAACTCTCTAGCCTCAACAAAAAGAACATTGACGGATTGATCATTGATCTGCGCGGTAATGGCGGTGGTGCCCTGACGGAAGCTTCTGCATTGAGCGGTCTCTTCTTCGACAGTGGCCCGGTGGTGCAAATTCGTGATCACATGGGGCGTATTACGGTCAATGGCGACGATGATGGCAATGTCTACTACGACGGTCCTATGTCGGTGATGATTGATCGCTATAGTGCTTCGGCCTCCGAGATTTTTGCTGCCGCTATGCAGGATTATGGGCGTGCTTTGATATTGGGTGAAAACTCGTTCGGCAAGGGAACTGTGCAGCAGCATCGTAGCCTTGCCAAGGTCTATGACTTTTACGAGCAACCTCTGGGCCATGTGCAGTATACCATCGCCAAGTTCTACCGGATCGATGGTGGCAGTACTCAGAACAAAGGTGTTGCACCAGATATCAATTTCCCAACACCGGTTTCACCGGAAGAGACAGGCGAGAGCCGTGAGTTCAATGCATTACCATGGGATAAGATAGCATCAGCTCAGTATGATAAGCTTGGTGACTTTTCAGGTTTATTGCCTAAGTTAAAGGCAGCGCACGATGCGCGCATAGCGAAAGATCCTGAATTTGCCTATGTACGGCAAGATATTGCTGACTATCAAGCTGACAAGGATAAAAAGTCAGTTTCCCTCAATGAAGCTGAACGTGTTGCAGAACAGGCTCAGCAGGATGAAAAGACGCTCAAGCGAACAAATGAGCGTTTGGTTCGTCTCGGTAAGTCCCCAATCAAGAGTCTTGATGATCTACCAAACGATTTTGAAGCACCTGATGAGTATTTATCTGAGGCAGCCAATATCACTGCTGATATGGCCAATCTCATAAGGCCGAAGTGATCAGTTTTTTCTAGGAAAATGAATTTTACGACTAAAAGTCCGAGATATTGAGTCATATCTCGGACTTTTATTTTGTTTCATATTTGATTGTGACCTATCTAAGCGGATAGCTATTAATAGAAACTCAGAACTGCTCTGACTCTATCTGTTCTCATCCTAACTAATACGCAGTCATCTCGATATACATCCTCTTATCGTAACGAAAGCTCATTGCTCACGCTGCTTTGCCTTCTTGCGTCTTGATATGATGACTTGATCATTATCATGGGCGATATCAAAGCGATATTGTCGGGTTAGTGGGTGTCGTCTTGAGCTGATTAATTTCGGTACAATACCCGCCCCTTTAACGTAAAAATCATCGCACCATGTCAACACCCGCTCACCGCCGCCACGATATGTCAGACCGTGTCTGGGCCTTACTCGAACCTCATCTCTTGGGACAAAAAGGTCAATGGGGCCGTGTGGCTCGTTTATCAACGCTGTTTTCTGGATTTTGCGCACAGGGGTCCTTGGTAATCAGGATATGGGGGTCACCAAGGGGGTCAAACAGCAAGCTCCATTTGATAGTCGACGGACATGGCATGCCGATAAAATGCCTCATTACATCGGGTACGACCGCAGATTGTACGCAAGCTGCGGCCTTGATTGACGGCTTGGAAGCCGCGTATCTCTTGGCGGACAGGGGGTATGATACCAATGGGTTGATAGATACCGCCCGCGCCCTGGGGATGGAGCCGGTTATTCCTTCCAAACGGAATCATAAGGAACGACAGGGAGCTTTATCGAGCAGAGCATTTGGTGGAAAACGCCTTTCTTCATCTGAAGCAATGGCGAGGCATTGCCACAAGATACGCCAAAATACGAGCTCATTTGTAACCGATGTGCAGATCCGCTGCGCATACCTACTTGGGCTTCAATCTTATGACGACATCCCCTAGGTGTTCAGTCCCAGAGAGTCATGGTGCATTATTGGACTCTTATCAGGAGGATGCACTTTGGCAGCAGGTCTTCATGGCTCAGCCCGCACAACACCGAGAATTCGAGCCGAGCTCCAAGCGTCGAAAGAGTCGACGCGCAAACTTGCCGCTCGATACGGATTGAACGTCAAGACCGTCGCTAAATGGCGCTCTCGAACCACCACCACGGACAAGCCGATGGGGCCGACCAACCCCAGATGTGCTCATCTGTCAAAGGAGGAAGAGGAAATGGTCGTGGAGTTCAGGCGACGAACCCTTCTGCCTCTGGACGACTTGTTGGGGCATTTGCGCGAAGCCCTCCCACAACTAACTCGCAGTGCCCTTCATCGCTGTCTTATACGACATGGCATTAGCAAGCGACCCAATCAGCAACAGAACAAAAACCAACGTGGACAGTTTGAACCGACAGAAATGGGTTACTTGCATATCGACAGTTGCGAGTTACGTCTGGAGGAAGGCAAGCAACACATGTTTTTGGCCATTGATCGTGTCACCAAATTTACCCACGTGGCGTTTTTTGACGCGCCGACCAAGCAAAATGGAGCTGCATTTCTTGAGGAAGTTGTGGCGGTCTACCCATACACCATTCATACCGTCCTCACAGACAACGGTATCGCCTTCACAGAGCAGGCAAGATACAGGAATGGCCCAACCAACCGTCTCGTTGGGCACGTTTTTGATCGGGTTTGCCGTCAACATGGCATAAAGCACAAACTGACCAAGCCATATCATCCATGGACCAATGGGCAGGCCGAACGAATGAACCGAACGGTGAAAGACGCCACAATAAAGTCTTTTCACTATCCAGACTTCGATGCATTGAAGGCCCATGTGCGGGCCTTTATCACTGCTTACAACTTCGCGAAGCATCTAAAAGCCCTGAGATGGAGAACCCCGTTTAAAACTATCTGCGATGCCTGGATTAAAACACCGGATCGTTTCAAGCTTCAACCGCACCACCTCATTCCGGGACCATACACCTAGGTCTAAATATAAAAAAATCCGGAATCCATAACAGATTCCGGATTTTCGTACTAAATCAAGGATGGATAGTCTTTATCCATCATTGGAGATAATACTCAAGGGCGGCCAGGTGGGCAGGTAGCTGCGCTAATGGCTGCAGTGCTACCAGCATGACGGCCTGAGCTAAGCACCGTACCGCGGACAAGTGGTGGATGATTAACTTGTTCGCGGGCTGTGTACTCTGGCGCTTGCGCCGGAGTGGCCATTGGTGCAGAAGCTTTACGTGCTCTAGCTAGCAAGCCTGCACCATGTTTAACCTGCTTAGTCACTGGGGCTGCGTCAGAGGGGGTTACTACTGTTTGGGCTACTGCTTCAATGGTTTCAACAACTGGTGCAACAGGCTCAATAACAGAAGTATTGTCGACTAATGTCGTCACCGACGTGACCTCTACCTGATCTATCACCTCACTAGGAACGATAGCGATCGCAGCTTGTTGTTCACAGGCTACATCGTCGACAGCAAAGTCAGACACGGTGTGCTCTGTGAGCGCAGCGGAAGCTTGTACTGCTGCAGCAATCGCATCCGCACTTGGCATTGTGATCACAGTTTCAGCAGAGCTTTCTATGCTTATCTCGGTACTTGCCTCCTCGAGGGTTGTGAACCGAGATGGTGCTACAGGTTGCTCGCTCTCATTATGTTGGTTAACGTCGTCACTGTGGCGTTTGCGGCGTTGTCCTTCGATACGTTGGGTACGAGGAGTGCGACGTGAACGACGCAGATTTGACTCTTGCTCATCTCGCTGCTTATCTGCAGCTTCACCTGTACTGACAGCAGCAACATCAATAGGTAAGTCAGGTGTATCCGATGCGACTACATCGACTCGAACCTGTTTACGTAGCTGGCGACGCTCACGGCGTTCGGCGACTTTTTGCTCCTTTTCATGATGTACATGAGCGGAGGTGTCAATATTCTCGATATCAACTTTTGTCTCAGAACGCACTTCACGCGATGGACGAGGTACCCGGGGCTGACGTTCCGCTCTCTGCTCATTACGTTCCGTGGTGGTGTCACGTTCTGGTCGTTGCTCGCGCTCTTTACGTGGACGACGACTACGGCTTTCTACGTTATCTCGCTCGTTACTTTCGCGCTTCTCTGAACGCTCTACTGCGGAACGATGACGGTTGTTACGACTATCGTCACGGTTAGAACGCTGAGCACGATTGTCATGACGCTGTTGGTTATGACTCTCATCTTTGCGGGTAGAAGAGGCTAAAACGTGCTTCTCGGTAGCCGCATTCACGCTGTCGGGGTTAGCTTCACTGCTAAAGAAACGTGAGATACCCTTGAGCATTTTACTGATGAAGCCGGTGTTTTCTCCAACCGCCGCAGGTCGCTGTAATGCAACGGGCGCGGGTTGTACGGGCTGGACAAAGCCTTGCAGTAATGGCTGTTCACGTTCGGTGATTTGAGTCGGTTTCGGCTGGTAGACCGGTTTGGTGATCTCGGTTTTCAGCTCGTAACTCGCCGCCTCTGGGATCTCGTTCTGACGAATGCGAGTCACTTCGTAGTGCGGGGTTTCCAGGTGTTGGTTCGGAATGATGTAAACACGCACATCATTGCGTTGTTCCAGACTGGCGATGGCGGCACGCTTCTCGTTAAGCAAATAGGCGGCAACATCCACCGGCACCTGACCGTGAACCTGCTCGGTATTGTCCTTCATGGCCTCTTCTTCGATGAGACGCAGGATGGACAGGGCGAGGGATTCGTTGTCACGGATCACCCCTTGACCTTGGCAACGGGGGCAGATATGGCTGCTGGACTCGTTGAGGGAGGGACGCAGACGCTGGCGAGACATCTCCAGCAGACCGAAACGGGAGATCCGACCCAGTTGGATACGGGCGCGATCCTGATGAACCGCTTCACGCAGACGGTTTTCCACCTCACGCTGATGGCGCACCGGCGTCATGTCGATGAAGTCGATAACAATCAGACCACCCAAGTCGCGCAGACGTAATTGACGGGCAATTTCGTCGGCCGCTTCCAAGTTAGTTTGCAGCGCTGTCTCTTCGATATCGCCGCCCTTGGTGGCGCGGGAGGAGTTAATGTCGATAGAGGTCAGGGCTTCGGTCGGATCGATAACGATGCTGCCGCCGGAGGGGAGACGCACTTCACGCTGGAAGGCTGATTCAATCTGGCTCTCAATCTGGAAGTGGTTGAACAGGGCAACTTCACCCTTGTACAGCTTCACTCGGTTGAGGAAATCGGGACGTACCAGCTCGATATGCGCCTTGGCGCGTTCGAAAATCACTGGGTTGTCGATTAGAATCTCGCCCACATCTCGACGCAGATAGTCCCGAATGGCACGGACGATCACGTTGCTTTCTTGGTGGATCAGTACCGGTGCAGCGCGCTCCTGGGAGGCTTTGTGGATGGAATCCCAATGGTTGAGTAGCACGTTCAGATCCCACTCCAGCTCTTCCGGAGACTTGCCCACACCGGCGGTACGCACGATCAGGCCCATGCCTTCCGGCACGGTCAATCCGTTCAGGGCTTCTTTGAGCTCAGTCCGCTCATCACCCTCAATGCGGCGAGAAATACCCCCTGCACGAGGATTGTTGGGCATCAGAACCAAGTAGCTACCAGCTAGACTGATAAAGGTGGTGAGGGCAGCCCCCTTGGTACCACGCTCTTCTTTGTCGATCTGGACGATCACTTCCTGACCTTCGCGGACCACTTCTTTGATGTTGGGACGACCCTGATAGGAGTAACCGGATGGGAAGTAATTGCGGGCGATCTCCTTCAACGGCAGGAAACCGTGGCGCTCGGCGCCGTAGTCGACAAAAGCAGCTTCTAGGCTGGGCTCTACGCGGGTGATCTTACCCTTGTAAATGTTCGCTTTTTTCTGCTCGTGTCCCGGACTTTCGATATCTAAATCGTAGAGCTGTTGTCCATCAACCAGCGCTACGCGCAACTCCTCTTCTTGAGTTGCGTTGATCAGCATTCTTTTCATTGAGTTCTCATTATTGTGTCATTTTGATTTCCTCCGTCTGGGTCCAGCCAGCGCCGGCCTCGGGTCTTCAGCATACTGGAGCAACCTCCCGGTTGGGGTATGCATGAGGCGCAAACTAAGGGCTTTCTGGTCACCCCTTCTCGAGAAAGGGTAAAAGGATACCGAAACGGAGACAAATAAATGGTGATGTCGTGTTTTCCATGCGTTGTACCTCGCACCCATGCACCGGTAAGTTGTTATAAATACGGTATTTCGGGATTGGGTGGCATACTCTTTGGCCACTTAGTACAAGGTTTGAACACAATGACAAAACCTTGTTGATTATCCCATTTAAACCTCTTTTATAGCAAGGAGCCATTTTTCAACAAAGCAGCAGCCAAGGGGCGCTGGCAGTGGTAAAATCCGCGGCATGACACAGATACATCAACAAGTGCAGCTGCTCACCATCGAAGCTGAGCATGACGGGCAGCGCATCGATAACTTTCTTAAGACTCAGTTAAAGGGTGTCCCCAAGAGCCTGATCTATCGCATTATTCGCAAAGGGGAAGTGCGGGTAAACAAAAAGCGCATCAAACCGGAGTACAAACTCTGCGCAGGTGACGCGGTGCGGGTGCCCCCCGTACGCGTTGCCGAGAGGAATGAGCTGCCTTCGGCTAACCTCAGCGTTATTCAGCGTCTGGAGAGCCAGATCCTGTTCGAAGATGATGCCATGATCGTGCTCAACAAACCCTCTGGTATGGCCGTGCATGGCGGCAGTGGCTTGAGTTTTGGTGTTATCGAGGGGCTGCGGGCCTTGCGTCCAGAAGCCCGTTTCCTTGAACTGGTTCATCGACTGGATCGCGACACTTCCGGCGTGCTGCTGGTAGCCAAAAAGCGGAGTGCCCTGCGTAGCCTGCATGAGCAGTTGCGAGTGAAGACCATGCGCAAACAATATCTGGCGCTAGTGCGCGGCAAATGGCAGGCCCACGTTAAGGTTGTCAATGCACCGCTGCGGAAAAACGATCTGCAATCTGGTGAGCGGGTAGTGCGGGTCAGCGCTGATGGCAAGCCCTCGGAAACGCGATTTCGGATCGTGCGTCAATTTGCCGAAGCGACCCTGGTCGAATGCAGCCCTATCACCGGCCGTACCCACCAGATCCGGGTGCACACTCTTCATACCGGTCACCCGATCGCCTGTGACGATAAGTACGGTGAAGCGGTGTTTGACGAGAGAATGCGCAGCCAAGGACTAAAACGGCTCTTTCTGCATGCTTGGATGTTGACCTTTGCCCACCCTGTCGATGGCAGAGAGATAAAAATTGAAGCTCCGTTGTCACTCGAGCTGGAAACCTTCCTCAACGGATTAGCTCGTTGAGCGCAATATGGTGATGGTAAGGGACGATCTACCCAATGACGGGTGGCTAGATAACAGAGCAAGCCAGAAGCAAGCATACCGTTCGCAATGTGCTATTCCCTAGGGGCTGTCGTCATAAGATAGAGGCCCATAAATACGCGCAGCGGAGCTGTACTGCGGCTACAAACGAGCTCGTGTTTTTCGCGTATCTTGTGGCAATACCTCGCCATTGCTTCAGATGAAGGAAGGCGTTTTCAACTAAATGCCTTGCCCGATAAAGCTCCCTGTCGTGCTCTCGTTGTTCCTTACGATTC
>NZ_PGGC01000074.1 GCF_002795305.1 Aeromonas cavernicola | reverse complement strand
CGGCAGCTTTCTGGATGAAGATTTTTGCCTGGCGGCAATAGCGCGGTGGAACCGCCTGACCCCATGCCGCACGCAGAAGTGAAACGCGGTAGCGCCGATGGTAGTGTGGCATTCGCCATGCGAGAGTAGGACACTGCCAGGCACCTAATTAGCAATAAGCTAGCCGAATGCGGAGCGGTAGTTCAGTCGGTTAGAATACCGGCCTGTCACGCCGGGGGTCGCGGGTTCGAGTCCCGTCCGCTCCGCCAGTTATAAGATAGTGAAAATTACAAAGCCCAACTGATTTATTCAGTTGGGCTTTTGTTATTTTACCGAACGGTGTGTGGATAGATGGCTGGTGAGCGCCATCTGGCAGATAACGGTTGTGCTCATTTTCCATGGTTGCCACGAGATTTCCACCACCAGCGTATACGCACTTGTGATATCAGCATTCCCGCAAGCATCAGACTGCAACCAAAGATGGCTCGATTATCAAGTGTTTCACCAAGAAATAGAATCCCGCCTATAGCGGCGAACACAGTTTCAAGACTAAGGATAATCGCGGCATGTGCTGGATGAGCGCCTCTTTGTCCTAACACTTGCAGTGTATAGCCAATGCCAACAGAGACTAACCCAGCATAGAGTAATGCCTGCCAACCTAAAATGGCTTTGCCCCAGCTCGGCATTTCGATGATAAACGCTATTGTTATGCTAAGTACCCCACATACAATAAATTGGACTCCTGCTAAGCGAATGGGTGCTACTCGGTTGGAGTAGTAATCAAGCAATAGCAGGTGAATTGCCCAAAATAAGGCCCCGAGTACCTGCAATAAATCCCCATAGCCTATGTTGAAATCATCTGTGACACTTAGCATATAAAGGCCTGCTACTGCGATAAAAGCACCTACCCAAGTATTTATGCCGGTTTTGTGGTGTAAGAGGAGTCCTAGTACAGGAACAAGAATGATGTAGAGCCCAGTTATAAAGCCTGCTTTGGCTGCGGTTGTATAGAGCAATCCCACCTGCTGTAACGAGGCTGCGCAGAATAGTATGCAGCCAGAAATGACCCCTCCAGCTATTAATTCTTTTATTGTGCCGTTGTTAGCGATGGGTTGCCGAGCTTTAAGCCATATCAGCAAGGGCAATAGTGATAACGCGCCAAGCAAGAAACGCAAACCATTAAATGTATATGGCCCCATGTGTTCCATTCCGAGACGCTGGGCAACGAACCCCATTCCCCAAATAGCTGCCGCGAGGAGTAACATGATGTTAGAGCGCATAGTGTTTTTCCTTATCCCCATTCCGAGGGACCGGTGTACTAATAAGTTTTTTTACCCCGTTGCATTGCCTTAACAGTATTTGATAAGGCGCATGCCTATCAGCACCTACCGCAGTGGGATAAAAACGTTTTTGGGTAGCATGCATGGAAGATTATTCTCGCCTTGCGCCTTTAGACGGGCAAGATGCCATCGTATATGCTGGAATGACCAGAGACGAAAAGGACAGCATGATGTATTCCGGCAAGCCCAAGAATACGTGGTCTTTGATCGCCAGAATGAGGCAGGGCTTACTCTTGCTTTTTCTCCCTGTATTACTGCTCGGTGCCGTTTATTACTTACATATGGAGCAAACTTTACGGCAAGAGCAAGAAAACAATCTGATATCTCGTAATACCCAGTTTTTCCATACTCTTGTCGAGCCCTACATAGAAAGTCTCGAACGGCAATTTAGAGTGATTTATCAGCAAATTGACTATCGTGACTTTAGCGAAAAAAGCATCGCAAATAGCAGTCGGTATCTGCAGGAGTGGCAAGCCTATCATAAGGTGATGGAGTTTGATTACATCTACGCTGCGACCGAACAACGCCAAATCCTGATCTATCCTGCTTGGCAAGCGAACGATAAATTTGATCCTAGAACTCGGCCTTGGTATCTGCTGGCGGCTAGCCATCCAGGTTTAGTGGTTTGGACTAACCCTTACTACGATTACGCCCTACATACATTAGCTATCTCCTTAGCAAGGGTCATTGAAGACCCCGCAGGTAAGAGGGTCGGGGTGCTCTCCATAGATACTCAGCTTACCCCTCTTGCCAATTGGTTGAATCATACCCATCAACAAGCAGAGCATGGTCGCCAAGATTATCAGATGCTGATCACTCAAGATGGATTAGTGCTAGCTCACCCCGACCGTCAGCGATTGTTTCAGCCACTTACTCACCCTAGCTGGCTAGCAAGAATGCAGGGACCACAAGGATTCTTCATTGATGAAAAGAGCAACATGATGGTCGCTTATCATCAAGTATCTGAGCAGCGCTGGATATTGCTGAGTGTGATCCCTACGGCGAGTTTGCAGCAAATTATCGAGCGAGTTTCACTCAATGTTGAATTGATGATCGGTGTTGCGTGTTTGCTCTATTTGCTACTAGCCGTTATCTGGTCACGCTATTTCCAGCGCATGTTGGCGGAGATAATTGGGCTAATCCGTGCGAGTCGAGCGGGTGAACTCTCACATCCAAATCGTCGAATGTTAGAGCTATCCAATCTATATGATGAAATCGCAGCCGCCAGCCACGATTTTGCCCAGATACGTCAGCAAGCCAACCAAGATAAATTAACTGGCTTGTATAATCGGCGCTTTTTTGATGAATGCTTGCAACAACAGATCAGCGCTGGGAATCCGATTGGCCTCGCCATGTTTGATCTGGATGATTTTAAACAAATTAATGACAACTACGGCCATCAGAGCGGAGATATCGTATTGAAGCGAGTCAGTAAACTCGGTCTTACCTTATTTCACGAGTGGGGCTGGTTTTGTCGCTATGGCGGGGAGGAGTTAGTGCTGATCTTCCACCATGACGCACAAAGCACCGATATGCTCACTTCTTTGTTAGAAGCGTTTCGCCATGGTGTTGAGCAGTTAGAGTGGCGCGAGCCCAATCTTAGGATCACCGTCAGTGGGGGGGTGGCATTAGGTTCTGAACATCTGAATGCTCGAGTGTTGGTAGAGCAGGCAGACAGTGCGGTATATCAAGCGAAGCGTGAGGGGAAAAACCGCATTATCTTCCCTTCACACTCGGGCACGTTGCAGGATTAGCCTCAACGTTATTCCCTTAACGATGGGGACGACTCACTGCCAACTCGATCAATCCTGACTTTCATCCGTTGCCAAAAACAGATTCGGCACCTCCGTGGTGCCGAGTTAGCGATTGCTGTCTCTCTGGGTCTAGGTTAATTCGCGCTGGGTGCCCTATCTTTTGGCAGCTGCGCGAATATGAGTGCGGCGAGCATCGACAGCAAGCCAACACAGAGGTAGGTGAGGTGAAAGCCCGTCAGCCACTGGCTTTGGTTGGCTACCGTTCCTGCCGAGAACAGCCCTAGCAGGCTAGCGGCAATCGCTACCCCTAAGCTCATGGCAAGTTGCATCACCACCGAGAGCAGACCGTTGCCACTGCTCGCATGTTCTGGACTGAGATCCTGCAGGGTCAGGGTGTTCATGGCAGAAAATTGCAACGAGTTAATGGCACCAAAAAGCGCCAGCCAACCCAATAACAACGGATAAGACAGCTGGTTGTCGATCATGTAGAAGCTAGCGATCACGGCGCCCAGTGCCAAGGTGTTGCCGATCAGAATACGGCGATAACCGATACGTGGGATGAGCTTATTGACCAAGGTTTTGGTCAGCATCGCGCCCAGCACAGTGGGGATCATCGCCATCCCCGCCTTACTGGGCGAAAACCCCAGCCCTAGTTGTAAAAACAGCGGAGTAAGAAAGGGCATGGCCCCACTACCGAGGCGGGCGAACAGATTACCCCAGACCCCGATAGCAAAACTGGTGGTTTTGAATAATGCCAAGCTAAACAGGGGCTGCTCGGCGTGGGCGGCATAGAGCCAGTAACTCGCCATTGCTGCCAGCCCAACGATCAAGGCGAATAGCGCCCAACCGGTCGAAAGACTGTGCTCCCCCAGCCCCTGTAGCCCCACTGACACCAGCACCATACCGAGGCTAAACAGCACAAATCCCTGCCAATCGAAGCGAGCGGTGGCTTGTCGCAGGTCTGGCATAAAGTGCCAGCTAGCGATAAAGCCGAGCAACCCCACTGGTAGATTGATCAGAAACACCCAATGCCAGCTTGCCACTTCCACCAACCAGCCTCCTAGCGCAGGCCCGAGCAAGGGGCCAAGCAGACCAGGAATGGTGACGAATGACATCACCCGTAACAGCTCACGTTTGTCATAGACCCGCAGCACCGCTAGCCGGCCAATCGGCATCAGCAAGGCGCCTCCCACCCCCTGTAACACCCGTGCTGCTACCAGCATAGGTAGGGTGTTGGCCGCTGCACAGGCTAACGACCCTAAGGTAAACAGTGAGATGGCAACCAAATAGACGGGCCGCGTACCAAAGCGATCAGCCAACCAACCAGACGCAGGGATAAGCAAGGCAACCGTCAACATGTAGGCGATGATCACCGACTGCATTTGCAGTGGGCTCTCTCCCAACGCTTTGGCCATACTGGGCAGTGCGGTATTGAGGATGGTGCCATCCAGTGACTGCATAAAAAAACCGACTGCTGCCAGCCAAGGTAGCCATGTGCGCTGGGCATCTGTCACGGTGTGACTCATTGCCATCTCCATTAGATTTTTGGGGGGGTAGCTGCGGCCAAAAAGAGATCGACACAGCTCAGGTTCCAAGCCGCTTGCTCGGCATCGTTGTGAGAAAACGGCAGGCCCAGCTCACGCTGCATCCGCTCCTTGCCTTGCCACATCAGTAAGAGCTGCAAAGCGGCCTGCTCGCTGTCTGGGTGACACAACAATCCTTGCTGTTTTTGCTGCTCCAGCCAGGTTGACAGCATCCCTGTCACATAGAGCGGGCCCGCTTCGAAAAACAGGGTGGCCAGCTGGGGATCGTTACAACTGATGCAGGTGCGGAAGATATTGACGGCATCATCGCTCAGGATCAACTTGCGAAAGCTGTGGCCAAAGGCAATCAGGCTATCTCGCACATTGTGACCACGCAATAATACCTCTGGCATCAACTCATTGCTGACACACTTGCTGCCCACCGCTTCGACAAATAATGCTTCTTTGTTAGCAAAATGGCTGTAGACGGTCTGCTTAGAGACCCCTGCCTCGCTTGCCACCATGTCCATGCTGACCAGATGCAAACCATGTTGACAGAAGAGTCGCCCGGCAGCATCGAGAATCGCCGCCCGTTTTTGTTGGCTACGAGGTGACCTGTTCATTCTTCCTCCTAAATCAAACTGGACAGTCTAGTTTTTGAAAACTAGACTGGGCGGTATGATTTGATGTTATGCCAACCAGAGGACGATGTCATGGCACTTTACTTAATCCTGCTTGCCCTGCTGTTGAGTGGATGCAGCCCCGCTACCGTGCCGACAGACACCGCTCCCCTGACTCAAGTTATGGCCCAGCCACTGCAAGCCAGTGATCACTATCCGGTCCTCTATCGCTTCAATGGTCGGGTGATTGCCCCTGAACACAGTCAAATCGGATTCGAACTAGCAGGGCGGATCGCCACCCTGCACAAAGGCCGAGGTGAATCGGTGGCCGCAGGCGAATTGCTGGCCACCTTGGATACCCGCCTGCTCATCGTTGAGGCCAAAGAGCTGGCCGCTCGGGTGGCCCAGAACCAAGCCGAGCTCACCTTGGCACGGCAAACACTCGAACGGCTCACCGCCCTGCGCCAGCAGCAGTTCAGTTCCCGGCAAACGCTGGACGAACAGCAGAGCAAAACCCAGATGCTAGCAGCGAGCGCGAACCAACTTGCTGCTGCCCTCGAAGCGAACCGAGTCAAGCAGGAGAAATCCCAATTACGTGCGCCCTTTGCAGGGGTT
>NZ_PGGC01000073.1 GCF_002795305.1 Aeromonas cavernicola | reverse complement strand
GTTGAAATCGAGCAGCCAGAGGGTCCAGATCCCGCCCACTACCGCCAGCGGCAAGGTGGTGAGAATGAGCAGCACCTCCTGAACGCGGCGAAACGCCAGATAGAGCAGCAGCACGATAATGGCGACCGTGAGCGGCACCACATAGGCGAGGCGCGCCTTGGCCCGCTCCATGTATTCGTACTGACCCGACCAGGTGAGGGCATAACCCGCCGGCAGCACCAGCTGCTTGTCCACCTCAGCCTTGGCCTCTGCCACAAAAGAGCCGATGTCGCGGCCGCGAATATCGACGTAGACCCAGCCGTTGAGCCGTGCGTTCTCGCTGCGCAGCATGGGGGCCTCGTCACTGATGTAGACCCGTGCCACGTCCGCCAGCGCGATGCGCGCCCCGCTCGGGGTCACCAGCGGCAACAGCTCGAGGCTCGCCACCGAGTCGCGATAGCTCTGGGGGTAGCGCAGGTTGATGGGGTAGCGCTCGCGCCCTTCGATGGTCTGGCCCACCTCCATGCCGCCCACCGCGGTGGCGAGCACCGCCTGCACGTCGGCGATGTTGAGGCCGTAGCGCGCCGCCTTCAGCCGGTCGATATCCACCTTGACGTAGCGGCCACCGGCCACCCGTTCGGCGTAGACGGACGCAGCGCCGTCCACCTTGCCGACGATCTGCTCAAGCTGCTGGCCTAGCTGCTCAATGACATTGAGATCTGGCCCCGCAATCTTGATGCCGACCGGGGTCTTGATACCGGTCGCCAGCATGTCGATGCGGGTCTTGATGGGGGGCACCCAAGCGTTGGTAAGGCCGGGGAAGCGGATCAGGGAGTCGAGCTCTTCTTTGAGCTTCTCCGGGGTCATGCCGGGGCGCCATTGGTCGCGGGGTTTGAGCTGGATGCTGGTCTCCATCATCACCAGATCGGCCGGATCGGTGGCGGTCTCGGCGCGCCCCGCCTTGCCGAACACGTTCTGCACCTCGGGCACGGTGCGAATGAGCTTGTCGGTCTGCTGCAAGATCTCCCGCGCCTTGCCCACCGAGATATTGGCCGCGGTGGTGGGCATGTACATGATGTCCCCCTCATCGAGCGGTGGAATAAACTCTGAGCCCAGATATTTAAGCGGCCAGAAGCCCGCCACCGTCACCATGGCGGCGATGGCCAGGGTGGTTTTCGGACGGGCCAAGACGGCCTTCAGCAGTGGCACATAGGCCTCACTTAAACCACGGTTGAGCGGGTTCGCCTGTTCCGCCAACACCTTGCCACGGATAAAGTAACCCATGATCACCGGCACCAGCGTGATGGCGAGCGCCGCAGCGGCGGCCATGGCGTAGGTCTTGGTGTAGGCGAGCGGGTGGAACATCCGCCCCTCCTGCGCCTCCAGCGCAAACACCGGCAGGAAGCTAATGGTGATGATCAGCAGGGAGAAGAAGATGGCGGGCCCCACCTCGATGCTCGCCTCGGTGATGATGCGCCAGCGGTTCTGGTCGGTCAGTGCCTCCCGCTCCATGTGTTTGTGGACGTTCTCAATCATCACGATGGCGCCATCCACCATGGCACCGATGGCGATGGCGATGCCCCCCAGCGACATGATGTTGGCGTTGATCCCCTGCAGGTGCATGACGATAAAGGCCACCAAAATGGCGATGGGCAGGGTGATGACCACCACCAAGGATGAGCGCAGGTGGAACAGGAACGCGAGGCAGACCAGCACCACTACCGCGAACTCTTCCACCAACTTGCCGGAGAGGTTGTCGATGGCGCGGGCGATAAGATCAGATCGGTCATAGACGGTGACGATCTCCACCCCCTGTGGCAGGCTGCTTTTCAGCTCATCCAGCCGCGCCTTGACGCCATCGATGGTGTGCTGGGCATTCTCGCCATAGCGCATGACGATGATGCCGCCGACCACTTCCCCCTCGCCGTTGAGTTCGGCAATGCCGCGCCGCATTTGGGGGCCGGTGATCACATCGGCCACGTCACCCAGCAGCAGCGGGGCACCGCGCACCGTGGTGCCGAGCGGGATCTGCTTGAGGTCTTCCACGCTCTTGAGGTAGCCGCTTGCGCGCACCATGTATTCGGCTTCCGCCATCTCGATGACGGAGGCACCAGTCTCCTGATTGCCCTGCGCGATGGCGGTCTCGATAAGGGAGAGCGGAATGCCGTAGGCGCGCAGCTTGTCCGGATCGACCCGTACCTGATACTGGCGCACCATACCGCCGACGGTGGCGACCTCGGAGACGCCATTGACGGTTTGCAGCTCGTACTTGAGGAACCAGTTCTGCAGCGAGGTGAGCTCGCTCAAGTCATGCTTACCGGTTCTGTCCACTAGCGCGTACTGATAAACCCAGCCCACCCCAGTGGCATCGGGGCCGAGCTGGGGGCGGGCGGAGGCGGGGAGGTTGGGCGCGACCTGGCTTAAATACTCCAGCACCCGGGCACGGGCCCAGTAGAGGTCGGTGTTGTCGTCAAACAACACATAGACGAAGGAGTCGCCGAAGAAGGAGTAGCCGCGCACCGTGGTGGCCCCCGGCACCGCCAGCATGGCAGTGGTGAGCGGGTAGGTGACCTGATCTTCCACCACCTGAGGCGCTTGGCCCGGATAGGTGGTCTTGATGATCACCTGCACGTCGGAGAGATCCGGCAGCGCATCCACCGGCGTCTGTTTAACCGACCAGAGTCCCCAAGCGGTGAGCATGGCGGTCAACAGCAGCACCAGAAAGCGGTTGCCCACCGACCAGCGAATAATCGACGGGATCATGGCTTGGCTCCCATGTCGTGCTGGCTAGGGTCCATGCCTTCCATCTTGCCCATCTCATCTGTTGCGGGCTGGGCTGTGTTGCCACTCGCTGGTGCCTTCTCCTGCTGGATAGTGGTGATGCGGTACTCATCTCCCTCCTGCATCACCTGCAGCTGGAGGGGTTGCCCTGCGGCGAGCGGAGTGATGTCCACACCATCCGCCACGGTGAACTCCATCTCCATGGCGGGCCACTGCCACTCGGGGATGGGCTGGTGGGAAACCATCAGGGTGCGGTTGGCCAGATCGATGCTCTGTACTGTCCCTTGGGTCCACACCTGGGTCGGGCGCACCGCCGTCATGCGCTGGAAGTCCGACTCGATAGCCGATTCCGAATCGAGCAGGAACTGGGCCGAGCTGACGATGCTATCCCCAGCCTCCACCCCTGCCTTGATGACCACCTTGTCGCCAAACTGCGGGCCGAGGGTGACGGCAACCGACTTGAAGTTGCCATCTCCCAGCGCCAGCACCAGCCGATCCTGACTGCCGGTGCGGATCACCGCTTCGCTTGGCACTACCGATTGCGGTTCCCCCTTGCCGGTACGAATGGTCACCTTGGCGAACATATTGGGTTTCAAGAACTCATCTGGGTTGGCAAAGCGCAGCCGTACCTTAAGGGTACGGGTGGTGGCGTCCAGCGTCGGGTAGAGGTAATCCACCTTACCTTGCCAACTGCGGCCGGGGGCATAGTCGAGGGTCATGGTGACCGGATCGCCCACCTTCAGCTGGGTGGCCTGACGCTCAAACACCTCGGCACTGACCCACACCTGCTGGAGGGTGCTGATGTTGAACAGGGCGGCGGCGGGCTCCACATACTGCCCCTCGCGCACGGTGAGCGCTGAGACATAGCCGCTAGTGGGGGCATAGATGGCGATGGTTTCGCGCACCTGACGGCTGCGCTTGAGGGCGGCAATTTGATCCGCAGGAACTTGCAGGGATTTGAGCTTGCCCTCGGCGGCGCGCAGCAGCAGCGGGTTGCTGGTGTTGAGGGCGAGCAGGTATTCGTGCTGGGCATTGACCAGATCCGGGGCGTAGATCTCGTAGAGCAGAGAGCCTTTTGCCACCTGCTGCCCTTCGCTCTTGATGGCGAGGGTGCGAACCCAGCCCGCCATGCGGGCGTTGACCGCCTCCAGCCGATCTTCGTCATAGCCGACGTAACCCACCGTCTCGATCTGCGGGTGGATGGGCAGCTGCTCCACCTTGGCAAGGCGTACCCCTAGGTTTTGCTGGATCTCTGGGCTGATAGTGACGGTGCCCGGCGAGCCGTTCTTCTGCTCCTCATAGACGGGGATAAAGTCCATCCCCATGTTGTCTTTAGCGGGGCTATCACGCTTGTCGCGGGGGTCCATCGGGTTGACCCAGTAGAGCGGCGTCTTCTCTTTGGCGCTGGCGCCATCGGAGGTTTGTTTGGCGGCCCAGTAGCCGCCACCGGCGCCAAGGGCCAGCAGCAGGGCACCAATCAGCAGTGGTTGACTCATCGTTCACCTCCACTCAGTAGCTGAGGGGCGGCGCATTGGACGGCGACGATAGGGGCCGCAAGGTTGGCCGCAACGTGAGCAGCAACATGGGCAGCAACATTGACGGCGCCACAGCCGGCAATCAGGGCAAATGACATGATACTTCTTCTCTTCTGTCAGGCCGCCGGATAGGAGATGAACCAAGCATCAACCAAAGGGAAGGCGGCAAACGGGGCGCAGCTGACGAGTCAGCAGACGCACGCTCCCTGTTGCTGGCGGGGCCAGTGGTCACAGGGTCAGGCAAAAACGGCAGCACATGGACAAGCTAACGCTTGGTTGCCGCCAGAGAAGATCGCGCTAGTGACGCAGCACCGACAGCATCAAGTGTCGGCGCGGCCAAGAGGGGGGGTGAGTACCACGGGATCGCAAAAAGGGGTCGCGTAGCCAGAGATCGAGCCGCGAGCTGGCCATTCCTGTAGGCAAAAACAGTAATGGGAGGATGATCAGCATCAGCAACACTGCCACCCATGTCAGGGGGCTGGCGAGAACATTCACCCCAGTTTGCATCGGGCAGCCGTCGTCGGTGCTGGTGAGCGCATCCCCTTGTGGTGAATGGCAACTCGGTACTGTGACGCTGTGCTGGGCGCCGTCGGCCATTGCGGCAGAAATAGCCGAGGTGTGTGATGAGTGCTCTGCCGACATCGACATGGGGACGACCGCGTCTGTCAAGGCGCTGGTTTGCTGCTCAGGCGATGGCTGAGTGCTGCCGTGCCAATTGATACAGAGGGTTAAATTACAGATAAGGAGGAGCGCCAGCAGTAGTCGGGCCAAGCTAGCAGAGGGCAATCTTGCAGCAAGCTGGATGAGAGACAAACAGGGCATCCTCAGAACACGAGAGAATAGCACTGTAAACCTTACCTTAAGGAGAAAGTCAAGGCGTTGGATGTTGGATACTGATCCCCCTCCATGGGGAGGGGGATCAGTGTATCCGATTGGCTATTTCTCTGAGCCCCTCATGATGAGGCGGAAAAACAGCGGGATGAAGAAGATGGCAATGAAGGTGGCGGCCAACATGCCGCCAATCACTGGCCAGCCCAGGGCGTGACGGCTGGCAGCCCCAGCCCCGCTTGACGTCACCAGTGGCACACAGCCGAGGATGAAGGCGAGCGAGGTCATGACGATCGGACGAAAGCGTAAGCGAGCTGCTTCCAGTGCGGAATCGAGCAGGCCCATGCCCTCTTCGTGCTTCATCACCGCAAACTCCACGATCAGAATAGCGTTCTTGGCGGCGAGGCCGACCAGGGTCACCAATCCGATCTGGAAGTAGACGTTGTTGGTCAGCCCCACTAGCCAGGTCGCCAGCAGGGCGCCGAACAGGGCGAACGGCACGGCGGTGATCACTGCAAATGGCAGGCTCCAGCGCTCATACTGGGCAGCCAGAATGAGGAAGATCATCACGATACCAAAACCAAATGCCATCCCTGCGCTGCCCGCCGAGGCTTTCTCTTGATAGGCAGAACCGATCCACTCCAGTTTGGCGTCGTTACCGAGGCTGTTGTTTGCCACCTCTTCCAGCGCGGTGATGGCCTGCCCTGAGCTGTAACCGGGGGCAGGTTGCGCCATGATCTTGGCCGCTTGGAACACGTTGAAGCGCTCCACCAGCTCAGGACCACTGGCATCACGCACGGTGACCAAGCTGCTTAACGGGATCATCTCGCCATTGCCCGAGCGGACATAGACGTTACGAATGTCGCTCTTTTTGGCGCGGTAATCCGCCTCAGATTGCAGCTGTACCCGATAGGTGCGGCCAAACTGGTTAAAGTCATTGACGTAGACCTGACCAAAGGTGGCTTGCATGGTGTCAAACACCGCATTGATGGGCAGCCCCAGTGCTTTGGCTTTCTCACGATCTAAATCGAGATAGACCTGTGGCACGTTGGCCCGATAGGTAGAGGTGACGCTGGCAAATTCCGGCCGCTCTTTGGCTGCCGCCAAGAAGCGATCCACTTCGGCCGCGAAGGCTTGCGCACTGCCGGTTCCTCGGTTTTGCAAATAGCCTTCCAAGCCACCGGTGGTTGACATGCCTTGGATAGGCGGTGGGTTGAACGAGGCAACAAAGCCATCAGCCAATCCCATCAAGCTCATCCCTTGCAGGCTCTTGGCCAGCGAGAAGGAGTCCTGTCCCGCCTCTTTGCGCTCTCTCCAATCTTTGAGGGTGATAAAGGTGAGGCCGCTGTTGCTGATGATGGCGTTGGAGAGAATGTCAAAGCCAGAGAAGGTGATGACATCCTTGACGTTGGGGTTCGCCATAGCGATTTGGTCGAATTGATCTGCTACCGCTTGGGTACGGGTCATGGCCGCGGCATCTGGCAGCATCACCGCCGAGATGAGGTAGCCCTGATCTTCGTTCGGGACTAGCTCTCCTGGCACTTTCAGGTAAAGGCCATAAATAGAGCCGAGCAACAGGGCGATGATGGCAAAAGCAACCCCTACTCGGCGGTTGAGGAAGGCCACACCGCTGACATAGCCATGGGTCAGTTGATCAAATTTAGCGTTGAACCAGACGAAGAAACGGGCGGGTTGGTGGTGCCCCTCTTTGAGCAGTACCGCACACAGGGCAGGGGAGAGGGTCAATGCCACCAAACCGGAGATGGCTACCGAGACCGCGACCGTGATGGCGAACTGCTTGTACATCACCCCCGTCATGCCACCCATAAAGGCCACAGGCAAGAACACCGCGCACAGCACCAACACGATGGCGACCACCGGGCCCGAGACCTCCTGCATGGCGAGGATGGCCGCCTCTTTGGGCGAGCACTTCTTCTCGCTCATGATCCGCTCGACGTTCTCCAGCACCACGATGGCGTCATCCACCACGATACCGATGGCGAGCACCATGCCAAACAAGGTGAGCAAATTGATGGAGAAACCGAGCATCAGCATCCCAGCAAAGGTGCCGATCAGCGAGACTGGCACCGCGATACAGGGGATCAGGGTGGCGCGGAAGTTCTGCAAAAACAGGTAAACCACCACGAACACCAGCACAATCGCCTCGAACAAGGTGTAGACCACCTCTTCAATGGAGATTTTGACGAACTCAGTGGTGTCGTAGGGGATCTGGTATTCGATATCTTGGGGGAAGCGCTCTTTGAGGCTCTCCATGGTGGCGTGAACGGTATTGGCCACCGCCACGGCATTCGCCCCCGGTTGCAGATAGGTGGCGATACCAATCGCGGGCTTGCCGTTGGCGCGAGCCACTAGGTCGTAATCTTTGCCGCCCAGCTCGACCCGTGCCACATCTTTGAGTCGGATTTTGGATCCATCTGGCATAGAACGGATGATGATGTTTTGAAACTCACCAACGGCCTCAAGCCGGCCTTTAGTCTGCACCGTGTAGGTAAAGTCGATGGGGGCGGTGGTGGGTTGGGCGCCAATCTTACCTGCCGCAAACTGGGTATTTTGTTCCCGGATCGCGCCGATCACATCGCTTGGGGTGAGTTGTAACTGGGCCAGCCGATCGGGGCGTAGCCAGATCCGCATGGCGTAGTCGGTGCCACCAAACAGGGTGGTATCACCGATCCCCGGAATCCGTTTTAGCTCATCAATGATGTTGAGCAGGGCATAGTTAGAGAGGTAGGTGGTATCAAACGCGCCATTGGGCGACTGCAGGGTCACCACCTGCAAAATGGAGGTCGATTTCTTCTTGACCGTGACCCCTTGCTTTTTGACCTCCTCTGGCAGCTGAGCCATGGCAGCTGAGACTCGGTTGTTAACGTTGATGGTCGCCTGATCGGGGTCAGTTCCTATTTCGAAATAGACGTTGAGGCTCATTTGCCCATTTGAGGCAGATCCGGATTGCATATAGAGCATCTGCTCAACGCCGTTGATCTGCTGCTCAAGGGGGGCAGCCACCGTTTGTGAAATCACCTCAGGGGTGGCGCCTGGATAGAACGCCGTCACTGAGACGACCGGTGGGGTAATTTGCGGATACTGCTCAATGGGCAGCGATCGCATGGCCGCCAAGCCGCCCAGCACGATAATGATCGAAATCACGCTGGCGAAGATGGGGCGTTCGATGAAGAACTTGGAAAACATGGTGTCTCCTTACTTGGCCGATGCTTGCTTAACCATGCCAGCGCTGATCGTTTTCATCTCATCAGCAGTGACTGGCTTGACCACCGTACCGGGGCGGGCCTTCATCAGCCCTTCGACGATGTAACGCTCACCGGCTGCTAAGCCACTTTCGAGCAAGACGCCCGCATCGACGACGGCGCCTAGTGTGACTGGACGCGGCACGACTTTATTTTCAGCATCCACCACCATCACCATCCGATCTGCTTGGGATTGGATAATGGCCCGTGGCGGTATCACGATGGCATTTTTGCGGGTGCCCAGATCGATGGTTATCCGGACAAACTGGCCCGGCAGTAGGGTGCCTGCTTTATTGTCAAAGATGGCTCGTGCTCGGATGGTGCCGGTTTGTGGGTCGACTCTGCTATCCGAGAAGTTCAGTCTGCCTGCTTCAGGGTAAACAGAGCCATCAGCCAAGCGGATATGGGTGCGCCAATTGGTGGCATCTTTGGCCTCAATGAGCCCGCTTTTGACCGATTTTTCAAAGTTGAGGCGATCTTGCTCTGAGTATGAAAAATTCACATAGAGCGGGTTGTATTGGGTAATGGTGGTGAGCAGGCTGCTGTCACCGCTGGTAGAGATCAGGCTACCTTCCGATTGCGAGCTTTTGCTGGCCATCCCGTCAATGGGGGCGGTCACCTTGGTGTAGCTGAGATTCAATTCAGCCTCTTTCACCTTGGCTTGTACGGCTTGCATGCTAGCAACGGCGGCTTCGTAGTTGGCGATGGTGTCATCGTAATCTTTACGACTCACCACTTGGCGTTTGAACAGCGGGATAATGCGATCCCGATCGGCGGTTGCCTTGTTCAGTCGAGCCTGCTCTTGTGCCAAGGTGCCTTTGGTCTGCTCCAACGCGACCTTGTAGGGTTCTGGATCGATCTCAAATAGGGCCTGGCCAGAAGTGACGCTCTGCCCTTCGACGTAGGTACGCTTGAGCAAAATCCCGCTGACGCGAGATCGCACTTCAATCTCCCGAAAGCCGGCGGTCTCCCCCACCATCTCGGTGGTCATGGGGACGTCAGTCAAGGTGGCTTCATTGACCACCACAGGTACGACAGGCATGGCTGGGGGGGCCTTGGCTTGCTCATCGCCACAGGCTGTCAATGTGCTGGTCAATGCCAGGGCAATCAGTCCCTGTTTGACCCGTGTTTTTTTTGCGTTTGGCACTTTCATCATCTCACTCCTGTTAGATCGATTACGGCCATTGCGCTCACCTTTTGTTTCGACAGACACGGTTAACTTCATGGTTATAAATTCAACTCATTGGATTACAGACGTTTTTTAATCATAGAGTACGAACGTTGAACCTAAGCTGCTTAGCTGTATAAGTTATGTCGTGGCTGGCTAGAACGAGGTCTGGGCCGCACCTGTGTTAGAGGCTCGATAGTACCATACGAAAACACCTTGGGAACTGCCCAAGGTGGAGATGGTGAAAAGAGGTTAAAACGGTGTTTTTACAGATAAAAATGGCACTAATTACCAGTCGGAGCAGGGGGGAGAGCCGATGGCTCTCCCCCGCGGCGATCAACGAAAGCAAGCCCAGATAGGGGCGTGATCGGAGGGTTTGTCGATACCACGTAGCTCGTAGTCGATGCCGGTCTCGGTCACATGATCTTTAAGTGCGTCGGAGGCCATGATGAGGTCGATGCGCAGGCCGCGGTTCTCATCAAAACCCTTAGAGCGGTAATCAAACCAAGAGAAGCGCTCGCACTCGGTGGGGTTGGCGGCACGGAAGGTGTCGGTGAGGCCGAACCCTTTCAGGCGTTCCATCCATTCGCGCTCGATGGGCAGGAAGGAGCACTTGCCATCCCGCAGCCAGCGCTTGCGGTTCGCTTCGCCGATGCCGATGTCGAGATCGGTGGGGGAGATATTCATATCCCCGATCAGCACCAGCTGGTCATCTGGGGTGTGGTGGGTGTCGAGGTAGTGCTGCAGATCCTCGTAGAACTTCTGCTTGGCTGGGAACTTGGTCTTGTGATCTTGGCTTTCCCCCTGTGGGAAGTAGCCGTTCATCACCTTGATGAGGGCGCCGTCCTCGCGCTCGAAGGTGGCCATGATCATCCGGCGCTGGGCCTCTTCATCATCGGTGGGGAAACCTTTCTCCACCTTGACTGGCTTCTGCTTGCTCATGATGGCGACCCCGTAGTGGGCCTTCTGGCCGTGAAACGCCACGTGATAGCCCATGGCCTCCACATCGGCGAGCGGGAAGGCTTCATCGTGCACCTTGATCTCCTGCAGGCCGATCACATCGGGCTGGTGCTTGTCGATGATGGCTTGCAGCTGATGCAGTCGAGCTCTTAGGCCATTGATATTAAAAGAGATAATCTTCATTTCTGAGATGCTCATGTCATTGTGATAGGCCGCTATTGGACGAGGAATCGGCTATGGATGCAAGTTTAAGGGGGCGTGAGAGGAACTTAATTAAGCTTATCGAACTCTTGGCGCAGAGCGTGAAAGCGCTCTTGTTGTGTTGGATTTAGGGGAATACCGTCTAATTCTTCCACCGTGGCCTTACATTCTGCTCTTAGCTGCAGGCTTTTTTGACTATTTGGCATCAACAGTAATAGCACTTGGATCTTGTTTAAGGCCGCCACAGTATTGGCGGGTACTCGGCGCAGGGCTTCGCGAAAATGGGTAAGCGCCTGTTCTAGCTCGCCAGCTTGATATGCGTTGGTACCTAAGTTGTTGAGCTCTTCATAACGTTGGCGTTGCTCCTGTGCTGAACGATCATCAAGGGCCGTTTGAATGCAGATGGTTAACAGCGTGTCTGGGTTTGCTGCCAGTAAACTTTGCAAGCTATCGGCATATTCAAATTCACCGAGTTGATAGAGTGCGAGGGCGGTTTCCCCCAGTAAAGCAGGCGACGGATTAGCTTGGTCATCGAGCCAGTGTTGGTTGGCTCGGTAAAGCATTCGCTTACCTTTTAGCGGTTCACCCAGCGCGATTTGCACTCGTGCTTGGCATATCTGTTCAAACGCTGGGTAATTGAACTCTGACATCATCAGAGAATCGCGTAGGCGGGACAGGGCGGCATTGACCTGTTTTTGTAAGTGAGGGATCTGATGGCTGTCGTTACTATTGAGGCTGTAAAGGGTCAAGGCTTGAATATAAGCGCCAAGATAGTGCGGCGTGCAGTGGATGGAATTACGCGATAGCTCAATGAGAGAGAGTAAGACCTCCTTTGCTTGCGCGTAGTCATGACGAATGAGACACACCTCTGCCAGCCTGCGAGCAAGTAGTACCGATTGTGGAGAAATGTCGACCGCTCTTTTCAACTCTTGTTGGGCTCGCTCCGTATTACCCAGTGCAAGCATGGACTCCGCCAACCAGCGATGGGCTTCGACCATCAATGGCGTATTTTTGAGGGTGGTCTGCAGATGCCCAACGGCTTCTTCGTGAAGCCCCAGGGAGTTGCACGCCTTACCCAGTATCAACCTAGCCCAGCTGTTCTCTTGCCCAGCGAGTAATTGGCGCATCAGGTCACGGGCATCTTGGGCTTGTTCCAGTTTTAAGTAGGTTTCTGCTTGGATGCAGCGGCAGTAGTTGGCAAAGCGGGGATGGGTCTGTGCTAACGCGGCTGAAACCGTGATGAGTGCAGGCCAGTTGCTGTCTGCCAGAGCAGTAAAAATCGGCGTCAGTGCTTGGCGACGGGCGAGAGCGCGTTTTAGCCGAAACGCGAACTGCTCCTGCGAGAATGGCTTCATCAGATATTCGTCAGGCTCAGCTTCTAACGCACTGAGCACCATGGCCCGCGAGCTGTCGCCACTGACCATGATCACCACGCTCTGGGGGGGGATCAGATTTTGATTTTTTAGGCTTTCTAATAGCTGGCGACCATTTTCACCCACCCCGAGATCGTAATCTATCAGATAAATATCGAAGGTCCCTTTCTGGCAACGGCGCCGCGCCTCTTCTGCGTTGTTTGCAGACGTAATGTTGCTGATGCCGAGATTGATCAAGATCGCTTTCATCATCACTTGAAACGAGCGCTGCTCGTTGACCATGAGCACGCGCTTAGGTTTGGCAGGGAACTTTTTCTCTGGTTCTTTATCCGATATCAACATCTTTCGGGATCGACGCGCTACAGGTTGATGATATGAAGTGTGCCACCAAATTTCAGTATCTGCATACCTCTTGACCAAGGTGGCAACCTGTGAGGAGGGAAATACCCCGCCAACGCTTGTGCTGCCGCTGTTTAGATAAAATGGTAAGGGCCGACATATCGATGGGAATGATGGTGATATGGGCAAAAAATCACCACCCGAGCGTAAATTTAGCGCCGCGTTAAGCGCGAGCAACGGGCTATGGGCTGTCTGTTGTGTTCTTGCTTGGGGTTGGGCTTGCTGATAATCCAGAACGAGGCGTGGCGGGTTGGCAGGGGCGATCGCACTCTGTTCACGGCTGCTATCGATGTGGGGAGGGCAGCCAACACTATCTCGGCAATGAAGCGTTTGGTTCTTCTTGTTCGAGATGCGACCTTTGTGCTCAGGGAACATGCAATAGCACCTTCTTAGTATCATTTGATGATGCGCGTGACGCCAAACTAACCTGCCGTAATAGGCATGAATGTGGTCTCGTTCCGATTTGTAGACGATGAGGTTTAATATTGCAAATGTATTTTTTAATACATTGAATTGATAGGATTTATGTTGTTACGTTAGTCATTAAACGTATTTAAGTCGTGTTATTAGCGCCTTATAACCCAGCGGATTAGCCTGTTAAAATACGGTTACTTGATGCCACTGTTCGTTAATATCGGCGGACGGGGTGCATTAGGGCTAACCCAATCAAGATCCAGCAAGGTGTTGCCACTAGATGCGACACTGCCCCTCGCGTGTGATAGTGCGATACGGGGTGAGCCAATGGCTAATGAAGGCGGGTAGCCATTCAATATGCAGGTTAATCACAGGTCAAGGTAGGCACGTAACCTGGTCAAGTCAGCGATGGCGGGGCCGCTATCCCCTTCGTAAATAATGCCCTGTTCGACTAATTCTTTGAGAGCACGCCGATAGACTCGCTCAGTGGTACCAAAGCGGGCGGCTTCGCGAGCGCGTTTACGCGATCCTAACATCGGCGTGCGCTGGCGTTCGCGCCACAATTCCAAGGCAATGTTGTAACAGATTGGGTGCAGTAGGCGACTGGTGGTGATCTCCAAGGTATCGAGATAGTCGCAGGCGAGTGCCGTGGCAAAGAACAGCGCTAGCTCAGGCTCAGCCAGTAATCGTTTAGCCAATTTGTGGGCGCAGATGACGTGGGCATCGAGTTCTGTTTCGGCCACTACGTTCCACTGCACTGGGGTCGTGCTGAAAAACTCCATTTCACCAAAAATTTGGTCATGACACTCGATATCACCGAGCTGAAAGCTGCGTCCCGAGTGAACCGTGCTGTTGAGGGAGACCCTGCCGCGCTTGACCAGATAGAGCTGCTCGCTCAGCTCCCCTTGTTGCATGATGGATTCACCGGGTAGGTAGCGGCGTAGAAACAGGGTTGAGGCGTCGAGCGCCGCTGCGAAGCGGGGTTCAAGTTGCTGGAGTGTTGTGTGAAAACGGCCAAGAGGGTAGGGCTGTTGCTGCATAACTCACTTATTACATCGGTTGATGAGATAGTGAGGCTAGCAAGCGCGCGGGCCTGATACTAGCCCGCACACAGTAAGATGTGTTGTGGCTAACGATGCACCTTAGGGTTTATGACACGAGGGCGTGCAGGGCGGCTGCAATAGCGCTGCATTCGCCAGCCATCATGGCTTGCTCGGCGCTGGCGTAGTCCGCGACCCCCTGTTGCACATCTTGCTCGAACGGGACCACGTTACACAGTACGGCCGCGACCCGCACCTTGCGCAGACGGCCCACCGCTAGCAGCGAAGCACTCTCCATATCGGCGCCGAGCACGCCACGAGCATGCCAGTAGCGGCACACCTCCTGCTCATCATCACGGTAGAAGCTGTCGTGGGAGCGTACCAGCCCATGCCAATAAACCTGGCCACTGGTCGCGATATGGTTAAGCAGTGCCGCCTGCAGCCAGATATCGGCACAGGCGGGATACTCGGTGGGTAGATAGGCTTGAGATGCCCCTTCGTTGCGCACCGCGCCTTCCACCACAATCAGATCGCCGAGTCCAATCTCCTGCTGGAGGGCGCCCGCTGAGCCGACCCTGATCAGGGATCGTGCGCCAGCTTGCACCAGCTCTTCTAACGCGATCACGGTCGATGCACCGCCGATGCCAGTGCTGCACACCGTAATGGGGTGCCCCTGATAGTGGCCGTTGATGAGGCGAAACTCACGGTGTTGGCCCAATACTTCCGCCTGTTCGAGTTGCTGAGCAATGCGGTCAACGCGGGCAGGATCGCCGCACAGCACGACTCGTTCGGCAATTTGGCCAGCTTTGCATTGGAGATGGGGTAACAAATACATGGCTTAGAGACCTTGTTGTGAACGCTTAGCGGCAAGTACCCAGAGGCGGGTGCCGTTGGCGGCGATAAATAGCAAGATTAAGTATTCGAGCGACATGGCATAGACCCCTTGCGCCGCATAGACACCGATGCTGATGATGTTGATGATCACCCAAAGGACCCAATTTTCTACATATTTGCGGGTCATCAGGATCTGGGCCACGACCGAAAGCACGGTCATGGTGGCATCCCAGAACGGGAACGCATCGGGTGAGGGATCCGGCATGGCTAACTCAGCCCCAAAGAGGTTAAGCAGAGTGACCGAGGTGCGCGCCAGGGCGGCAAATACTGGGTCGATGTAGCGGGTCAACAGGGCGATGGCCAGGGCGCTCAGGGCTGCGGTTAGCATCAGCTTGGATTTGCTCAGCCAGCGGATCTGCAAGGTTTCCCCCTGATCATTGGCTGGACGAGTCCAAGCATACCAGCCGTAAAGATTGGCGCAGAAGAAGAACAGTTGCAGCATCAGCAGGCCGTAGAGTTGGATCTGGAAGAAAATAATGGCAAACAGGCTGACGTTGATCAGGCCAAACAGGTAGTTGATGGTCTTCTCTTGACTGGCTAACCAGATACACGCCAGTCCGAACAGGGTGCCGATGGCTTCAATCCACGACATGGCATAGCCATCGCCGAGCGGGATGGTGACTAACGTGTGGTGAATACTGAATAACTCCAATAAATCCATAGGTATTTCCTTACCGCATCAGCGAGAGCGGGGTAATCAAAATGGGCGCTATGTTAGGGACACTCTTGCGGCGTGGGCAGGACATTTGTCCGCGATAGCCTGAGTGACATCAAAAAAAGCGCATCTGAGGTGGTTGTGTCATTGCGGCCATCAAGGGGTGAAGGCGCCGATAAAGATAGCGGGGTCGACGCGGGCGTCATTGAGACTGACATTCCAGTGGAGATGGGGCCCAGTAGCCCGGCCCGTTGCCCCCACTCGGCCGAGCACCGCACCACGAGGCAGCGGTTGACCCACTTGCACCTCAATCTTAGCGAGGTGACAGAACATGCTGATCAGGCCTTGGCCATGATCGACAAATACCGTTTTGCCATTGAAAAAGTAATCGCCAAGCAAGATCACCTTACCTGCCGCTGGAGCCTTGACGGGGGTGCCGGTGCCGACCGCGAAATCGAGACCTGAATGAGGGTTACGTTCCTCCCCGTTGAAAAAACGACGCAGCCCAAATGGGCTGGATAGCGGCCCGTTAACCGGCTTATCGAACAGCAAATTGCTGGGTTGATTCGCGCTAAACGTCTGATAAGCGATATTTTGTTCGGCTAATTCCCGGTTAATTCGAGTTAAGTCGTCAGCCAGTGGGTTGACTTGGCGGCGGTTGGCCAGCTTGATGTGCTGCTTTCGGTAGTGTTTACGACCTACTTGAAAATCGAATTGCCGGCCATCTGTGGTGATCAATTGATGGGTGCCTGATGGACTTTTTTGCGCTAGCCCGACAATGGCGAGCCATTGCTGAGCCTCACGCACGATCAGCACCGGCTTACCCTGATAATGAGCGCGCGGGGCGGAGGACTGAGTTCCGAGTGGCACGACGGCGATGCCGCCAGGTACTGGATGATGAAGATGGCGGCTGATCACACCATCGGCAAAGGCTAGCTGGCTAGCCAGCAATAACAACAGATAACCGATCACTCTCATGGCAGTTCTATTCACTCATCAATACCCCATTGGGCATGGGGGCTGGCCTTAACACTTATCCCATAAGGTCTAAGTTATTGGCTAACTTGGTTTTTTATATACGCGAAGGGCACCGATTACCGGTGGGTACTTGGCGTAGCGTGTGGCATGAGCCGATGACCCCGACTAAACCGAGTCATCAGGCTCGAAGGGGCACAGATTGTGCCTTGTCATGAGCCAGACAACCAGAGGGGGAGAGTGAAAATAGGGTATGGTAAAGCGTGATCAGGTGGTCGCACTGTCCTCTTTACTACACCCAATGTGAGCTGGCCTTGAGTCGATGAGAGCCCGCCCCTAGAATCGGCGCCCTTGGCGCCCCGCGTTAGCTTGCTTTAGGAGATGATATGAACGGTTATCCGCCCCTTCGACCTCAGCCCATCCGGCGCCCATGGCGTGCAGGATGGGACTGGACTCGCCGTGGCTTTGATATTTTCAATCTAGGCATGGGGGCGAGTGTGTTGATGTTGTTGCTATGGCTCGGTGTGGGACTGGTGCTAGAGCAGCTGCCGGCAGGTAGTCTCATATCACAGCTGCTTTATATGGTCTGGGGGGCTGGCTGGGCAGCCGTGGCTGCGCGAGGTTATGGTGGCGCAACCTTGCAATTTAGCGATTTTTTGGCTGGTTTTCGTCACCGCCTCACCCCACTGATATTGGGCGGCCTGTTTGGTTTATCCCTATTGACGGGGATCGCACTACTTTGTGTGGGACTGGTGTACAAGTCGGGCCTTATCGAGTTACTGCAGCAGGACCCCGCAACATTAACGGTGGGAGCTGCGCAGATACAACAACTGCTGTTAGCCCTGCTGCTCGGATTAGTGTTGGTGCTGCCGGTCGTGATGGCAATGATGTTTGCTCCTGTATTGATCTATTTCCACGGTGTTGGCGTGATGCAGGCTGCTCGCCTTAGTTTTCAAGGGTGTGTGCGTAACGCGTGGCCGCTATGTTGGTGGGGGTTGGTGGGCTTACTCTTCATATTGTTGGGGACCGCATTACTGCTAGTGGGGTTGCTGGTGGTGTTACCTGCGCTGCAATACTCCCTGTATGCGGCCTATCGCGACATCTTTTTGGATGAGCAAGTGGCCACCGAACCTCTCGCTAATCCGAGTGGTTTTGAGGCGTAAATGATCTGAATTCGCTGTAAATGGGGCCCGTTGAGTGGCCCCATTTTGTTAGCGCCTTGCTTACTTTTGCCACATAGGGTCGTTGGCCATTTGGTCCAGCAACATATCAAGGAAGCTGCGCAACAAAGGGGTCATTTGCTTGCGAGTGCCATAGACACCGTAGATCCCGAGGCGTTTAGGTTGCCACGCTGGCAGTAGCGAAATGAGCTCGCCTCGCGCTAAATGGTGATTGACCGAATAGCGGGGTTGCAGGCTGATACCTGCCCCACCAAGGGTGGCCTCCAGCAGCAAGTTAGAGATAGTGGCGCTGAGGTTACCGCTCACCGGCACAGTCTCAGGCCCGTTTGGCCCGTTAAACTCCCAGAGACTTTTGCCAAAATAGTTGTAAGTCAGGCAGTTATGAACAGCCAGATCCTGCGCAGTGTGCAAGGGCGGTTGGCGAGCTAAATAAGCTGGACTGGCACACACGACGGAATGGCAGGTGCCAAGACGGCGAGCCACTAGATTGGGATCGAGATCATTGGTGATACGCAGTGCTAAATCGATGCGCTCTTCTACCAGATTCACGGTTTTATCCTGCGGCAAAATGTCGATAGCGGTGCCGGGATAACGTGCTAAATAGGCGTTGGCGGTGGTGACCAACAAGGTTTTGGAGAGCGAATAACAGCAGGTGATGCGCAGTTGCCCTCTTGGCGCGTCGTCATCACGGGCTGCGATTTGCTCCATCTCTTCACCCAATATGAGCATGGCGCGAGCTCGGTCGAGCGCCTCTTCCCCTGGGCCCGTTAGACTTAGGCGCCGAGTAGTACGGTGTAGCAGGCGTGCCCCCATCCACTGTTCCAGCTCTGCCAAATAGCGTGACACCATCGCCCGCGACATCGCTAATTTTTCGCCAGCGCCACTTAGGCTGCCTTGTTCGACGACCGTGACGAAAACCCGCAATGCGGTGAGCCGATCCATAAACCCCCCCTTTATATGTTCGATTAGTGCAACAGTGATGTCCTTAATATGCTGTATTTGCACGTTAGTCGTTCGAATAGACTCTGTCCATCGAATAACCTCTTACATCAATACTCATAAGGAAAACACCATGAATAATACCCTGATCCGTCATTTGACCTTAGCCACCGCCCTGTTAAGTGGCACTGCCTTGGCCGCGCCCCTGAACGTGACGCTCTTTAACCCAGGCGACAAAGCGATCTTCCCCGTCTCTTCATCACTGATAAGTGGTGATAAAGAGGCCATTCTCGTCGATGCTCAGTTCGATGTGCAAAATGGTCAGGCCTTGGTTGACTTGATCAAACAGAGTGGTAAGACGTTGACGGCCATCTATATCAGTGCAGGAGATCCTGACTTTTACTTTGGTTTAGAGCCGATTAAGGCCGTATTCCCGAACGTAAAGGTACTGGCCGATCAACATGTGGTTGACCATATCAAGCAGACCAAAGATGCCAAATTAAGTTACTGGGGACCGATCTTAGGTAAAGGCGCTCCCAAAAGCCTGACAGTGCCGGAGGTCATGACCGCCACGCATCTCACCCTAGAAGGGCAACAGATCGAGATCAAAGAGATGAACACCCCGAGCGCTTATTTATGGGTGCCTGCTCTGAAAACTGCTTTGGGGGGCGTGGCGGTCTTTAATGGTGTGCACGTGTGGATGGCCGATAGCCAAACTAAGGAGGCGCGCGCTAAGTGGGTAAACGCCCTGGATGATCTGTTAGCGTTACAGCCGAAGCGTGTTATTCCGGGCCACTTCTTAGGTGCAGAGCCTACAGGGGATAAGGGCGTGACGTTTACCCGTGACTATGTGCAGCGTTTTGAACAAGAGTTGGCAAAGGCCAACAATTCCAGCCAATTGATTGAAGGGATGAAGCGGGCGTACCCTGCGTTAACGGCAGACGATGGGCTAGCCATTAGTGCTAAGGTCAATACGGGTGAAATGAAATGGTAAGCCATTACCACTGTGATTGATGCTGTTCACAGATAAACATCAACTGACGCCTGTGGGACCGGCGTCAGTTGATAACTAGTTAGCGGTATACCCGTTAAATGTGTTGTTGCGATGATTTGGCTGCAACGCCATCTATCCCATTAGTTCGCTGGTAGCACGAAAAAGAATCACTGATCGCGCTAAAAATTTCCACATTCGAGCCTTGGTGGGTGCCGCTTAGTGATGTCATGATGCCACCAATCGGATCATGAGATGAGTGTCTCACCTCAATTCAGGTGGCCCAATGTATTATGCTGCGCCGCCGTTACCAAATTTAGGACGGCCAATTTTAAACTGATGAATACCAGTAGAGCAGGTTGCATCATTGCCCCATGCACTGACTGGTGAGCCACGATCTAATGCCAGCATGGCCATATCAAAAAAACCCATGCCAGGGTAGTCGTTCAGGTTCTTGAATATGTTGAAGCTGGTTTCACCAACCTGACCATTCTTTTCCCATGAAATAACAACAGCATTTCCTAGATCAGGGCCACTTTTAGCGGTGGTAATATAGCCAGCATGGATGTCAGTCAGGGTCACTTCATCGAGACACTTAACATCTACACGGTAAGTTGCTGAAGCACCAGCAGAAAAAAGGGCTGCTGAAAGTGCCAACATAATGAATTTAGTTTGCATGTGATACGCCTCTATGTAGTTTATGTGTGATTTCCGCGGCCAAATATACGGATCGAAAAATAAAAGTCACTTTTTTTTGATGGTAAATAACAAATTGCTCTAATACTAATTATTTAACTTATCAAAATAGCACGTAACTAAATGATATTATTGATTGTAGTGATCGTGCTGGGCTGGCGAGTCTGTTTATGATTGTTTGGTCATTAGCGTGGGGATATTCTGAATTTTTGATAAAAACGAAAAAATGTGTTTGTAATAAACTTAAGTCAATGGGTTGCTCAACTGAGCTAATAACTTTTTGTTATACCAACCTGATACTAACCCAAGGCGAGAGCGTGAATACCCTTAAACTGGAATAGAACTAAAAACAAACGGGCTTGATTCACAAAATAAGCAAGTTCAATATTGGTCAGGTCGAGTTTGAGTGTTTATTGAATAAATTCCTTGTTGCTGATTCATGCATCGCCTAGATACCAACTTAATGATATCTAGCTAAAACATTTAATTTTTAGTTATTTATTTTTTAGCACAAATACCAATAGGCTCTTATTAGTATGGCTGGAATATATGTTTTATTGACTGATTTTAGTTAATTAAATTAACTAAAAATTGAATAGGTACATATTTTTAGAGCAAGATGAGGCGACTTTTAAGTGTGTATAAATGAGGATGATAATGTGGCCTACATATCTATATGACGATAGCAGTTATTATTTATTAGGTGAAATAGAGTGTGTGCATGGTGCACATGTTAGATTCCATGGCCTTGATTGGCGCTGCTCAACATAATCAAGTATCTATACCTACAATGCATTTTGGTGGTCGAACGTATTTTGCAGACTACCTAAAAAGCTCCAAATGAGCTCGATTATCATAAAATAGGTTGCCATCTATAGTAATAACAAACATACACAGGATGCCCTGACTGGGTTGATGCTCGAGGATAAAAAATGAACCTGAAAATCGCTCCTACCCTGATTTCATTGATGATTGCTGCTACCAGTAGCTCGGTGCTTGCGGCCGATAATTGGTATACTGGGATGGGCATGGGGTGGGCATATGCTAATAAGCTCGATAATGTAGACGGGCTCTCGTTTGATAAAGAGACGACGGCACTAAATCTATTTGGCGGTTATCGTTTTACTGACCATTATGCGGTTGAGCTGGGTTATCTTTATGCGGGTAAGGGAGGCGTTGATGGCATTGACTTCAAAGCGCAAGGGGCCACTTTATCAGGTCTTGCTCGTTTACCCCTAGATAAGATGTTTGCTGTCTATGCCGAAGGTGGGGCCTACTTTAATCATGTAAACGGTAACAGCAATAGCGATAATAGTGTTGTACCGTTGGTTGGGATCGGCCTGACAATAAAGTTAACCGACTTGCTTGATTTACAAGCCCGTTCTCGTTATTTGTGGAAGCTAGGTGATGAGCAAAAAACGTGGCAAAGCGACCTGTTCGCCACAACCTTTGAGCTAGTGATGCACCCCTATCGTCGCAGTGATGTTGCACCGCAACCGGCGCTAACTCCCGCAGCCCCTGCCGCAGTGTTCGAAGCCAAAGAGCCTACACCTACCGAGAAAAATTTTGCCTTGAGTGCAGACGTGTTGTTTGATTTTGGTCAAGCAACACTTAAGCCAAAAGGTAGTGCTGCACTCAATACCCTCTATCAGCAGATCATTGATCTTAATCCTAAAGAGAGCAGTACCGTGGTCATCGGTTATAGCGACCGTATCGGTCATGATGGGTATAACCTCAACATATCGGACACTCGTGCTCGCATCGTGGCAGACTTTTTGATAAACAAAGGGTTGCCAGCCAGTAGTGTGAAGATTGAAGGTCGTGGCGAAGCGAACCCTATCACAGGCTCACAATGCGACAGCATTAAAGACAAGGCACAATTAGCGGTTTGTTTGGCTCCAGATCGCCGAGTGGAAGTCCGTGTTTCTGGGCTCCAAAACGTGGAGGGCTAACCTAGGGTAAGAACGTCAGGCTAGCGCTCTCTAAAGAGCTTGATAACATCAGCAAAACCCGCAAGCTCATTGGTCAGAGTTCTACGAAACCAGCCGTAATCTCCGGCCTATGGCGTCGAGGGCTTGCTCGACCAATTGCTCGGTTGTAAAGAGACTAATCTCAAACTGGGGTGCTACCGAGATTGAACAAGCCATCCTCAATGACTCCCTCGCCAGACAGACTCAAGATTTGCTGCGGATGCTGTCATTCTTTGAAGCCTCAGGCGCGGGTCCTGTGGGCATCCTGACCATCATCCCTATGAGCCGTTCCTACAACTGGAGGGGATCGAATAGCTGATCACCAAGGTCGCAGGCCCCAAGGTAATGGTTCTATCGAGCTGCTACATCGACTTTGCTGGATGAACACTTCCATATCAAGGGAAGTGCGATTTATTATGAGTCAGTGATAACTAGATCTCTATCGCTTAATTTCTGTAAAGAGAATAGCGGGTATTTCAGCATGATTAGCAACCCGTTTGCGACGTCTTCTCCGTGAGGGGAGTTATGCTTAGCAAGCAATGGCTCCATTTTTTGTTAACCGCTAATGAGAATCCGTATTGTTTTTTTTGATTATTAATGGTGTTTTATTTGAGCTGGCTGGTGTGGCCTAATAATATATTCCCCCAGGTAACAAGCGTATCCATTTCAAAAATTTCTGTATTGAATACAGTAGGTTTATATTACTTAGGTCAACTTTATATGCGTTTTTAGTTGTGATGAGTGATTGTGATGCATATGACTTTATATTTAATCACCCATAATGGATTTTTTTGTTAATAAATTAAAGCGATGTACAACTCACAGCCAAGAACAGTAACCTTGAACGGTGTCATCCAACGTAATAAAGTAGTAAGGCCAGCACGTTGCTTGATTGCGGGGCTGAATGTGTTTTTTCAGACTATGCCATATGTGGCGACTATTGATGATACATATCATCAAAATAGCTTGTTATCTATACTTACAGTAATAACAATTATGTACCAGATACTCTAACAGGGTTAATGCCCGAGGATAAAAAATGAACTTTAAGATCACTCCAGCCCTAATATCATTGATAATCGCAGCGACGAGTAGTTCGGTGCTTGCCGTCGATGACTGGTATACGGGGTTGGGGGGCGGTTGGGTATATGCTAATAATGTCAATGATGTGCAAGGAGTCACTTTTGATAAAGAGACTATCGCACTTGATCTATTTGGTGGTTATCGTTTCACGGACCATTATGCACTTGAACTGGGTTATCTTTATGCGGGTCAGGGAGGAGAAAACGGTAGCGATTTTAAAGCGCAGGGGGCCGTTTTATCTGGTATTGCTCGCTTACCATTGGATAAATTTTTCTCCGTGTATGCCGAGGGTGGCGCCTATTTGCATCACGTTAATGTCAATGCTAACGCCACTAGCCATAGTGGTAACGGTGTTGCCCCGTTAGTAGGAATAGGCTTGGCGATCAAGTTAAGCGACTTATTTGATGTGCAAGCCCGTTCTCGTTATATGTGGAAAGTAGGTGATGATCAAACAGCAGGGCGTGACCTGCTCACCACGACTTTTGAGCTAGTGATGCACCCCTATCGTCGCAGTGAGACTGCACCACAATCTGCACCGGCTGCAGCAGCGCCCGCGGCGGTGTTCGAAGCAGAAGAGTCTGCAGTTGCCGAGAAAAATTTCGCCTTGAGTGCAGACGTATTGTTTGATTTTGGTCAAACAACCCTCAAGCCAGAAGGTAGCGCTGCACTCAATACCCTCTATCAGCAAATCATTGATCTTAATCCTAAAGAGAGCACAACCGTGGTCATCGGTTATAGCGACCGTCTCGGTCCTGACGACTATAACCTCAAGGTATCGGAAACTCGCGCCCGTATCGTGGCAGACTTCTTGATCAACAAAGGGCTCCCAGCCAGTGGCGTAATGATTGAAAGCCGTGGCGAAGCGGACTCTGTGACTGGCTCGCAATGCGACAACATCAAGGATAAGGCTCAGTTGGCGGCTTGTTTGGCTCCAGATCGCCGAGTGGAAGTCCGTATTTCTGGGAGCCAAAACGTGGAGCAGTGATCGAGCGGGGTTGCCCTACTTGACTCAGTGAAAAAGGCCAGTCAGTGAAACCTGACTGGCCTTTTAATAGATAAGAAAGCACGCGTTAGTCAAACCAAGCCGCGTGTTACCTCACCTAGGCTGAGAGCTCGATCACGTCAAATGATACGTCAGGGTTCACCTCTGCATCATAATCGACGTCATTTAGGCCAAAGCCAAATAGCTGCAAAAACTCTTGCTTGTAACCGATGTAATCCGTCAACTCAGCGAGATTTTCAGTGGTGATGGCAGGCCACAAATCGCGGCAAGTTTGTTGCACATCGTCGCGCAGCTCCCAATCATCCATACGAATGCGTGCCTGCTCATCCAGGGCCAGATCCGCAGCGTATAGCCGAGTGCGCATCATGCGATCGACTTGCTCCATGCAACCTTCGTGAATACCCTTCTCTTTCATGATCTTAAATGCCATTGAGATATACAGTGGCATGACCGGTATTGCACTCGAGGCTTGCGTTACCACGGATTTCAGCACTGCAACATGGGCCGTGCCACCTTTGCTGGCCAAGTCGCCACGAATGGCGCTCGCCGCCCGATCCAAGTCTTCCTTGGCGCGTCCCAAGGTGCCATGCCAGTAAATAGGCCACGTCAGATCGGTACCGATATAGGAGTAAGCCACTGATTTTGCGCCGTCAGCCAACACACCCGCATCACGCAGGGCCGCCATCCACAGTTCCCAATCTTGTCCACCCATCACGGTGATGGTGTTGGCAATTTCTTCCTCGTTGGCAGGCTCCACGGTGGCGGTGATAATTTGATCTTTGTTGGTATCAATCGCAGTGGAGGTATAGGTCTCGCCGATGGGCTTGAGAGCAGAACGGACCACTTCACCGGTCTCTGGCAACTTCCGTACGGGGGAGGCCAGTGAGTAGATCACCAAGTCAATTTGGCCTAAATCTGCTTTGATAAGGTCAATCACCTTGGCACGGCACTCATTAGAGAAGGCATCCCCATTCACACTTTTTGCGTACAAGCCTGCCTCTTTGGCGGCTTTATCAAAGGCGGCAGAGTTATACCAACCAGCAGAGGCTGTTTTGGTTTCACTGCCGGCCTTTTCAAAAAAAACACCGATAGTCGCCGCACCAGAACCGAACGCGGTGGCAATGCGAGAGGCCAGACCATAACCCGTAGAAGCCCCGATCACGAGGACCTTCTTAGGGCCATTTTCGAGCACGCCTTTGGCCTTGGTATAGGCGATTTGGCGACGAACATTGGCTTCACACCCCACTGGATGAGTGGTGGTACAAATAAAGCCGCGAATCTTGGGTTTAATAATCATAAGGTCTCAGATCCGTTAAATGGATGGAATCGGGGCATAAGATACCTTATCTTGCCGCGATTAGGTGCTCTGATGTGTTTTACTACCGTAAAAATGACCACGCAATGAGCGATTTGCTGCATCATTAACCGATCCGTTAATTCACCAGAAGTATTGCACTTAATGAACTGAATTCACGGGTGAGGGTTATCTATTAGGCCTATCTGCTTATTCAGCGACCAGAGATACCTGACGTATATCGGCGGGTTGCGTGTCATAGCATTAACTTAAACTTAGCTAGGACATTCGTATCAAAAATGGCTATTTCGGGTTTTCTTTAAATTATTGATCTTGGTTTTTTTGAGTATTTTCAGTAATAAATTTCGCAATGTTTTAAGCAATGGATAGAGACAGCGTGACACCCATTTATAGCGAAATAGCCAATAGGTCACTTTATTAAACATGTCGTGCTGACTGCTGAGCAGTGATAAAAGATGAATCGCATCGGCACCATAATAAAGCGAATCCCCTAGCTGGATCACCATGCCTTGATCAATATCCCAACCATGGGCGGTAATGCGCTCGATGATCTCCCCACCGCTACGCGCGTCGTGCAGCACTAATCGGCCAACACTCTCTTTAATCCGCACTAACTGACAATAGTAATCACAAGCGGGGCACTGCTTGTCGTAAACAATCACGACCTCAGGAACGTTATTCATGGTCACCCTCGTGATCCTATTTTTGCGCTGTCATTGATGGTCCGTTAAACAGGGTGGGACAAGTGGCACGATGATGTATTGACCTGCTGACCTTTAAGCAAAACGGCGCCTGATAGGCACCGTCTTGATGAGGGCAAGAGGGGAGATACAACCTCTTCTCACACTGGCACAGGATCAGCAGACCCCTTGCGCCAGCATGGCATCAGCGACTTTCACAAAGCCGGCGATATTGGCGCCGCTCTCGTAGTTCACATGGCCCTGCTCATCTTGGCCGTAACGGACACAGGTGGCATGGATGCTGGTCATGATCCCCTTGAGGCGAGCATCCACCTCTTCACGACTCCAAGAGAGGCGCTGGGCATTCTGACTCATCTCAAGGCCAGAGGTAGCAACGCCTCCTGCGTTTGCGGCTTTGCCAGGTGCAAATAGCACTTTAGCCTGATGGAACGCGCTGATAGCAGCTGCACTGCTTGGCATGTTGGCACCCTCGGCCACTAGCTGCACGCCATTGGCGATGAGACGCTGGGCATCTTCTTCCACCAGCTCGTTTTGGGTGGCGCAAGGTAGGGCAACTTGGGCAGGTAAGTGCCAAGGGGTTTGACCGCTGAAAAACTCCAGTCCCTGCTCGTAAGCGTAATCGGCGATCCGCTTGCGCTGCTCGTTTTTAAGCTCCATCAATCTGGCCAGCTTCGCTGGGGTAAATCCTGCGGGGTCATAGACAGTACCGCCAGAATCGGAGGCGCTGATGACGCAGGCACCGAGCTCCATGGCTTTCTCAATGGCATATTGCGCGACGTTACCGGAACCAGAGACAGAGACGGTCATCCCAGACAGAGATTGACCGCGGTTTGCCAGCATGGCTTCAACGAAGTAGAGCAGTCCATAGCCGGTGGCTTCTGGGCGGATCAAGCTGCCGCCAAACGAGAGCCCTTTGCCAGTGAATACGCATTCGGCGCTGTTGGTGAGCTTCTTCATCATGCCGGCCATGTAGCTGACTTCCCGTCCACCCACCCCGATATCACCGGCAGGCACGTCAGTGTTAGCCCCCAAGTGACGATAGAGCTCAAGCATCAGCGCTTGGCAAAAGCGCATGACTTCTCCTTCGCTCTTGCCTTTGGGATCAAAGTCACTGCCGCCTTTGCCGCCGCCCATGGGCAGGGTGGTGAGGGCGTTTTTGAAGGTCTGCTCAAAGGCGAGGAACTTCAACACAGACAGATCGACCGAGGGGTGAAAACGCATACCGCCCTTGAAAGGACCGATTGCCGAGCTGTGCTGCACGCGATAGCCCCGGTTGACCTGTACTTGCCCCTTGTCATCGACCCAGCTGACCCGAAATTGCACCAAGCGCTCTGGCTCAACCAAGCGCTCCAGCAGCCCATGTTGCAGATAACGTGGGTGACGGGAGAGGTAAGGCCAAATAGAGGCAACCACCTCGCTCACCGCTTGAATAAACTCCGGCTGATGCGGGTTGCGCTTAGCCACATTGGCGAGGAACTCAGCCTGGGATAAAGAATGGCTCATTTGTAACTCCTGTAGTGAATGAAAAGATGGGCCTCTTGCCAGAGAAAAGAGGTAACACCCCGTACATAGACCCAAATCGAGTCCCAGTGATGAATGTGGCGAAATGCATGATTTATCGCATTCTTTACCGCTTTTTTGCGGAGCGCCCACAAAAAATACTGCTAAATCGCAGTCAAGTAGCGAGACTATGTACGTGATGCTCCATCTTTTTATGCATTTAAGGTCAATAAATAGCAAGCTTTTATTGGTCTATTGCTACTTAGCGAGGATGGAAATGCATAATGTGTGCATTGATGGCCGATGGCTGCAGCATAAATCCGTAAGCAACAAGATGGCAGAGGGAAACGTGCATTTAGGATATTTCCTACGTTATGGAGTGGATCAGTGCAGGAGAGCCAAGGACGCGAGGGGAGGCCGCTCATGTGCTGGTGGCGGATGGGGGGAAGAGGCGGGATAGGGCCCCGCGAGCAGATGTGCTACCGTGTCGGCCAATTTGACCCATAGGCAGCTTTGAAGATGGAGCAGTATGCAGCACCTTGACGACTTGAACTGGCACAGCTTACCGGCCGCCTGTGCGGTGGCCGCCCACCAGACGTGGTTATTTTCAGCGGCGTTACGCCCATGGCAGGTGACTCATGCTAGCGAATGAATCGATGCGCCTGAACAAATACATCAGCGAGAGTGGCATCTGCTCGCGCCGCGAGGCCGACCGTTTTATCGAGCAGGGCCACGTCTTTATCAACGGCAAGCGGGCAGGGATTGGCGATCAGGTACAGGTCGGCGATCTAGTCAAGGTGAACGGTCAGGTGATTGAGCCGCGCGAGGCAGACAGTCTGGTCTTTATCGCCCTTAACAAGCCAGTGGGCATCGTCAGTACCACCGAGGCGGGCGAGAAGGACAACATCGTCGATTTCGTCAACCACAGCACCCGGGTCTTCCCCATTGGGCGGCTCGACAAAGACTCGCAGGGGCTGATTTTCCTCACCAACCACGGCGATCTGGTCAACAAGATCCTGCGGGCGGGCAACGATCACGAGAAAGAGTACCTGGTCACCGTCGACAAGCCGGTGACCGACGAGTTTGTGCGCGCCATGGCAGCTGGGGTGCCGATCCTTGGCGCCGTTACCAAGAAGTGCAAGGTGAAGAGAGAGGCGCCGTTCGTCTTTCGCATCACCCTAGTGCAGGGGCTGAACCGCCAGATCCGCCGCATGTGTGAGCACTTCGGTTTTGCCGTGACCAAGCTCGAGCGTATTCGCATCATGAATGTCAGCCTCAAGGGACTGCCGGTGGGCGAGTGGCGCGATCTGACCGACGACGAGCTGATCGATCTGTTCAAGCTGATTGAAGATTCCTCTTCCGAGGTGAAACCGGCGAAGGGTGAAAAACCGAAGGTAGCCAAGGCTCCTGCGGCGCAAACCGCCAAACCTGGCCAAGGCAAGAAGCCGCGCCGCGATGACGATCACGAGATTGGTGGTCGCCCCAATGTGCCCGGCCCAGACGCCTTTGAGAGGAAGCTGCCGGTGGGCAAAGGGGGGGCGGGCAAAGGTGCGGCTAACAAGGGCGGAGCAGGTAAAGGGGCCCCCAAGGGTGGCAAACCGGCCGCAGGCAAGCCGCGCCCCGCTAACCCCGGACGGCAGAAAAAGGGGCGTTAAGTTGCCCGCCGATCTACCCAAGCGTTAGCTTGTTATCCCCAATACACCGGCCTTAAGCCGGTGTATTGCGTTGTGCCGCAGCTGACATGACCGCAGGTAGCCCCATGGCGCTGGGGTAGTGGCGCGGGTCGAGCCGCACTACCAGCAAGCTCATCAGCAGCAGGCCCCCCAGCTGCCACTGCCAAGCAGCGGAAAAATCGCCACTCAGGTGATAGAGCCGCGCCGCCACCCAAGGGCCGGTGGCGGCCAGCATAAAGCCGACACCCTGCATCAGGGCGTTTAAGGTTCCGGCGCGGTGCGGATCCGGATGGTGGTCAAGTGCGATCACCATCACCAAGGCGAAACTGCCACCGAGGCCTGCCCCACAGAACATGGACCACAGCACGGGAGCGGCGGTAGGGGCAAGCCAGAGACCGGCAAAGCCGACGGCTTGGCAGATAATCGCGAGCGCCATCCAGCGGCGGCGGTCTAGGGAGCGGGCAGACAATAGCGGTAAACCAAGCCCTGCCAAGGTCTGCGCTAATGCCAGCCACGCGACAAGGCTCCCCGCTTGCTGGGCGCTCCAGCCTTGGGCGAGATAGGCTGGGGCGAGCCAAGCGATCACAATGCCATATCCACTATTGATGATGCCAAAACAGGTGATCAGCAGCCAGGTGCGGGGCAAGGTGATCAGGCGCTGCTGGCCGAGTACGGCCACGGGGGGCGGACTGGCTGTCAACCGCACTCGCCAGCCTAGCCACAGCAGGGCCAACAATACCGGCAAGCACCAGATCGCCAGCGCGCGTGACCAATCGACCCAGGTGGCCAACTGGGGGGTAAGACTCGCCCCCAATGCGCCACCGCCCATCATGCAGGCAGAAAATATCCCCATCACCAAGGGCACCTTGTGGGCAAACATCTGCTTGATCAGGCCAGGTAAGACCCCTTGAATCAAGGCTGAACCAAGGCCACATAAGGCCGCACTGACGATCAAGAGGTCAGCGTATTGACTATCAAATCGCATCCCGTTCCCGAGCGCTAACAACAGTAACGCAACGGTCAATAGTTGATGGGGGCGATAGCGGTTGCGCAAACTCGGGGTCAGCAGCCCGCCGATCCCAATCAGCCACAGGGGTAACAGGGTGAGCCACGCAAGAGTGTCGAGGCTCATGGCGAGGTGTAGCTCGATCTCTTTGCTCAGCGGGCCAATGGCAGTCAGAAAAGGGCGTAGATTCAGACTTATTAGGATTACTAGAACCAAAAATGTGGCACGTTCACCCTGTGCTGGCTCGTCAGTCAGCCGAGCACTAGTCATGATGGTGGGCCTTATGTTGTGCAAGATGGTTAGATGTCGTGAATAATATCTTTAATAGTTTTATATGTCGCTCAGGTGGGTTCTTATCAGTTCTATATATTGAATGATGTTTACTTTCCATATAACTATTCTGGTGAAACAAAAAGAAAAACAGCCTATCTAGGGTATCAAGTATGTGGAAATTAAATGGTAGAATAGCTGATAGTGGATTTGTTAATGGAGTACTTTCATGCTGGACCCTCTGTTGCTGCGCAGCTTTGTCGCCATTATCGATACCGGTAGTTTTACCCGCGCAGGAGAGCGGGTGCATTTGACCCAGTCCACCATCAGTCAACAGATGCGCCGACTTGAGCAGCAACTGGGCTGTCGACTGCTCGACCGCTGTGGCCGTCAGGTGGTAGCGACCCCAGAAGGTGAACAGTTATTTGGCGTTGCCCGCCGTATTCTCTCACTGTTAGCTCAGGCCCAAGAGCAGGTCACTGAGGCCAGTTTGCAGCTTAGTCTCGGGGTGCCCGAGGACTTTGCGGCGGGGGCGATTGCGCCAGTGCTGGCGACCTTTGCTCGCCAATATCCCCGAGTCAGGCTGGAGGTACACAGTGGTCTTAGCCCTGACATTTGGCAACGTTTTGAATCCGGTGAGCTGGATCTGGCGTTGGTCAAACAGCCGCGCGGGCAGGGTGCGCCGCAGGCCAGCTGGTGTGAACCCTTGGCGTGGGTCGATAGCCGTGAGTGGCCTGCCAGCGAGGGCGATCCCCTCCCTTTGGCCGTATTTCCTAATGGTGGCCTCTATCGCCAGCAGATGATGGCGGCCTTGGATGGCCTTGGGCGACGTTGGCGGATCACCTATGTCAGTGCCAGCCTTGCCAGTTTGCAGGGGGCGGTCAGTGCGGGGATCGGCATTAGTTTGTTGCCCAAACGTTTGGTGCAGGCGGATCAGCGGATCTTGACCCAATTGCCGGAGGTGACGCCTGTCGAGCTGGCCCTGCATGTGGGTGCCGAGCGCGGCGAGCCATTGACGCGATTAAGTGAAGCCTTGATCCAGTTTTGTGACCGGGTCATGGCTACATCATCACCATAAGCCTGCCCTTTACTGAGATTGTCCTTGTGCCAATTTGTGTTGGTAATCTTCGACCACGATAGCGAGCGCCGCTAAGGCGAGCGCTGGTGCGATCTGATTGGTTTCCAGCAGCGCGATCAGGTCGACCGCGAGTTTGATTTCCGCCGGGGCATTTTCTAGCGACATGACAGCCATCCTATGGTGAGCATTGCTCCAGCAGTATACCGAGGCGCTCGCCGCTTCCCAATGGGGCACCGACCTTGCGGTGACTCATGGGTTAACACCATGGCCGCAAGGATGGAGAGGTTGCATTCATGTGTTGGCGCTGGCTTTGGTGTAAGGGACGTAATAAGAAGGGGGCATCGGCAGTGCGACTAACAATTCATCCCCGATTCAGGGGATAGCGACCACTATGTGAGCTGACTTAATGTAAGGTGAAGCAGGCCAATGCGATCAGGCCTAATATCACCTGCCATCTTGGTCTGGGGCTGTGCTCGATATCCTTGCGCATTGAGTGTGCGTTGTGGTAGGTGCTGGTGCTCCGTGACCGATCTGGCTGGTCAATGGTGCCTACTGAGCTAGGTGCTTACTCGCAGATAACCGCAGGAGTGACAAGATGAAACAGATGCTGGAGCAGTTGCTGGGCGCAGGCAAAGGTTGGCTCAACGAGGGCGGTGATAAGCGCAAAGGACAAGTGCAAGGAGCGTTGGCTGGTAGCGCGCTGGGGTTACTACTTGGCAACAAAAAGATGCGCAAGTATGGCAGTCAGGCAGCCGCAGTCGGTGGGGCAGCAGCCCTTGGTGGGTTGGCCTACAAGCTCTATCAGGATTGGCAAGCCCAGCAGGCGGCACCGGCTCAACCTACCCATCCCATCAGCGCACTGGAAGGCAATGCGCTGGACGCCCGCGCCGCGTTGTTGGTGCGCGCCATGGTGGCTGCGGCCCGGGCCGACGGTCATATCGACGGCGCCGAGCGCCAGAAGATCCAGCAGTATCTGACCGAGCAGGGACAAAGTGATGCAGCGCGTTGGATTGACGCCGAGTTGGCGCGCCCACTCGATCCTCATGCACTGGCGCGGGAAGTGACGGACATGGAGCTGGCCACCGAGGTGTATTTGGCCTCCCTGCTCGCCATCGAAGTAGATCATTTTATGGAGCGCGGCTACCTCGATGAGCTAGCACGAGCCCTCAAGCTCGATGATAACCTCAAAAGCAGCATTGAGCGGCAGGTCGCTCAGCTGGGCGTGGTCAGCTGACCTTTGGGCCCACTGCTCATCGCCAAGTGAGGGCGTGCTCTTTGGTGGGGAACAATCTGCTTGTTCGTGGTGAGCTGTGGGGGCAGGATCACAAAAGCCGGAACCTCTCGATTCCGGCTTTTACTATTACACACCTACGGTGGCATCACGTTGGGTCGGGCACGGCATCAGGATGTCGTGCCCGACCCGTTAGCGCGCAGGGAGCATATTGCGCGCTGGCCGATCAGTGAAACTGCTCCTCTTCGGTGGAGCCTGTCAACGCAGTGACCGAAGATTGACCGCCTTGGATCACCGTGGTGACTTTGTCAAAGTAACCGGTGCCCACCTCTTGTTGATGAGCGACGAAGGTATAACCGCGCTCTGCGGCGGCAAATTCCGGCTGCTGCACCATCTCAACGTAGTGTTTCATGCCTTCCCCTTGGGCGTACTGGTAGGCCAGTTCGTACATGTGGAACCACATGTTATGAATGCCCGCTAGGGTAATGAACTGGTACTTGTAACCCATGTCTGACAGTGCCTGCTGGAAGCGGGCGATGGTGGCATCGTCGAGATTCTTCTTCCAGTTAAAGCTGGGTGAGCAGTTGTAAGCCAAGATTTTGTCTGGGTATTTTGCTTTGATGGCATCCGCAAATTGGCGTGCTTCATCTAAGTCTGGTTTAGCGGTCTCACACCATATCATGTCGGCATAGGGGGCGTAGGCTAAACCACGGGAGATCGCCTGCTCGATACCGGCCTGTACTTTGTAAAAGCCCTCGGCGGTCCGCTCTCCGGTCAGGAAACCGGCATCGTAAGGGTCGGCATCGGTGGTCAATAGATCCGCCGCGTTGGCGTCGGTGCGGGCGATGACGAGGGTGGTGGTGCCACACACATCTGCCGCCAGCCGTGCCGCGATCAGTTTTTGGACCGCTTCTTGGGTCGGCACCAGCACCTTACCCCCCATATGGCCGCATTTTTTCACTGATGCCAGCTGATCTTCGAAGTGCACGCCGGCGGCGCCTGCTTCAATCATCCCCTTCATCAGTTCGAACGCATTGAGCACGCCGCCAAACCCAGCTTCTGCGTCAGCCACGATCGGCAGGAAGTAGTCGATAAAGCCTTTATCCTGCGGCCCTACTTGATTAGCCCACTGGATCTGGTCGGCACGGGCGAAGGAGTTGTTGATCCGCTCCACCACCGACGGTACCGAGTTGGCCGGATAGAGGGATTGATCTGGATACATAGTGGCGGAGAGGTTGTTATCCGCCGCGACTTGCCAGCCGGAGAGATAAATCGCTTCGATCCCCGCCTTGGCCTGCTGCACTGCCTGACCGCCAGTCAGGGCACCGAGGCAGTTGACGTAGCCTTTTTTGGCGCCACCGTGGATCAGCTGCCACAGTTTGTCGGCTCCACGCTGGGCCAGCGTATGCACAGGCTGCAAGCTGCCGCGCAGGTTCACTACATCTGCCGCGCTGTAGCCGCGCTTGATCCCTTTCCAGCGGGGATTTTCGGCCCAATCTTGTTCGATAGCTTGGATCTGTTGCTCACGGGTCAATGCCATATCAGTTCCCTCTTTCATTGATTGCTCGTTTCCATTGACTTGTTATGGGTGAGCCCTTCCTGGGGCTCACTATTCAGAGCCGCTCGTAACCGGGCAGCGTCAGAAAATCGATCAGGGTATCGGCGCAGGTGATCTCTTCCATCAGCGCGGCCGCCTCGGTAAAGCGTCCTGCTTGCCAGCGGGCAGCGCCCACTTCGGTTTTAACCACCTCCAGCTCCTCGGCTAGCATCTGGCGAAATAGCGTTTTGGTCACCACCTTGTCATTCGACAAGCGCTTGCCGTGGCGGATCCATTGCCAAATGGAGGTGCGGGAGATCTCGGCGGTGGCGGCATCTTCCATCAGACCATAAATAGGCACGCAGCCATTGCCGTTGATCCATGCCTCCAGATATTGCAGGGCGACCCGAATATTGGTGCGCATCCCTGCCTCGGTGCGCTCGCCTTCACAGGGGGCTAGCAGGTCGGCGGCGGTGATGGGGGCGTCCTGCTCGCGTAGCACGCCAATCTGGTTGCTGGCGCCAGCCGCAATCGTGGCGTTGAACACCGCCATGGCGGTATCAGCAAGACCGGGGTGAGCGACCCACGTGCCATCATGACCGTTGCTGGCTTCGCGCTGTTTATCCGCCTTGACCTTGGCAAACACCTGCTCGTTGGCGGTGGCATCTTTGGCCGGAATAAAGGCGGCCATGCCCCCCATCGCCAGCGCCCCACGCTGGTGGCAGGTTTTGATCAGCAGCCGCGAGTAGGCATTGAGGAATGGTTTGTCCATGGTCACCACTTGGCGGTCAGGTAGCACTCGGTCTGGGTGGTTTTTCAAGGTTTTGATGTAGCTGAAGATGTAATCCCAGCGGCCGCAGTTCAGCGCCACGATGTGATCTTTCATCTGATAAAGCAGCTCGTCCATCTCGAATACCGCCGGCAGGGTTTCGATCAGCACGGTGGCTTTGATGGTGCCACGGGGCAGGCCGAACTTGTCCTCGGTCCACGCAAACACTTCGCTCCACCAACGCCCCTCTAAATGACTTTGTAGCTTGGGGATATAGAAGTAGGGGCCTGATCCCTTGGCCAGCAGCGCCTGATAGTTGTGTTGAAAATAGAGGGCAAAATCGAACAGGCCACCAGGAATGGGCTCGCCATCAAAGGTGACGTGTTTTTCCGGCAGGTGCAGACCTCGCACTCGGCAAATGAGCACTGCTGGGTTGGGGTTGAGGGTATAGGCTTTCCCCTCTGGGCTCTGGTAAGCAATGGTGCCGTTGACGGCATCACGTAGGTTAATTTGCCCCTCGATCACCTTGTTCCAAGCGGGAGCCAGTGAATCTTCGAAGTCTGCCATGAACACCTTAACGTTGGCGTTGAGGGCGTTGATCACCATCTTGCGTTCGACTGGGCCGGTGATCTCCACACGGCGGTCTTGCAGATCGGCGGGAATACCGCGAATAGTCCAAGTGCTTTCGCGGATGTGGGCAGTTTCTGGCAAAAAGTCAGGCAGATCGCCACCATCAATGCGAGCTTGGCGCGCCACACGTTGTTTCAGTAATTCCCCTCTTTGAGGAGCAAAACGTTCTACCAGTTCGCAGACCAATGCGACCGCCTCCGGCGTCAAAATGTGCGCATATTCCGGCCCGATTGCTCCCTGAATATGAAGTCGGGGGGGGCAGTGGGTTTGCACGGGTATCGACATAAGATTCACTCCATTGAAAATTACATTTTGAACTAATTAACTACGACTAAAGTCGATTGGCCTAGCGAGAAACGCTGGTGATAACAGGAAGCGATAGCGAGTAAAGTGCGAAATATTGTCTTGTTAGTCAATATTTTTTTCATCCTGTTTTCATTTTTTAAAATCACATCTCATTGTTTTAAATCACATTAGTTGTTTTTGTAAGATCGTCGGTAAATAGGGTTATGGGGTTATTTTCAAGGTGATGACAAGGTATGTTTTTGCCCTGTTTTAAATAAGGCTATTTGTTTCTTATTACGTAATAAAATTACAAATGCAAAAATGAATCCCGACCTTACTCCAAGCTTGCAAAAAACAGCAGTATGAATTGCAGATGGGCAAGCCTGACAGGGCTTAGCCTTTGATAACAAATAAAGATGAACGGTTGTTTTAAACTCAATTTTGCGATGGGACGGTAGAACAGGGGGCAGGTGGTTTGGGGTGAAAATGAAGAGTGATAACGCCGATTTAGCTTGGCGACACTTGATAACAATGACAAAAAAGAGGGGAAACTTGTTAGTTTATTATGCTGAAATTTATTAATTATATGGTGTTTTGTTGTATTTATGGCTGAGATGAAATGGGCTGCGGTATCTCGATTTAACGTCGTTACTGAAAGCTGCTCAGGCTAGCTGCGCACGCGGCAAGTGCCACGCCTTATTCACCGCAGCTATTTACTTAGCGGTAAAGCGCGAGTGGTCAAGCAGAGCAAATAACAGAGTGGGTGACGACCTGAGCCATCTCTTTTCGAGCGATGAGGTGGGTCTTGATGACTGAGATCTGTGATTCGGGCGTTTTGCTGGGGAATATCACTGAGGTAAACACTGATTAAATGGTCGGCGTGAGAGGATTCGAACCTCCGACCCTCTACACCCCATGCAGATGCGCTACCTGGCTGCGCTACACGCCGACGAGGTCAGTCTGAGCTGACGGTGGGCAGTCTAATGAGATGCACTCGTTGGCGCAACTCCTTTTTTATCAGTGAGATGCGGATTGTATTTTTATTGTTCAGCCATGATGCAACTTGGGCTGTGAGGGGGGATTTGGCATAATGGTGGCTGACCATGGCCACGGGATCGATTGCTCAAGGCCGACAGATCTATCCCCGCAGCGTACATCGATGGATGACACAGAGAGGCCCAACAGTGAATCCCTTACACATCATGCAGGCAGTGGATCAGGCAGCGCAAGATGAACGGTGGATGCGTTATGCCATGGCATTAGCGAGTAAAGCCGAAGGGATAGGTGAAATTCCCGTGGGGGCGGTGTTGGTGCTAGGGGATGAGGTAGTCGGAGAAGGTTGGAACCGCTCGATCAGTGGTCACGATGCCTGTGGCCATGCCGAGGTGATGGCGATCAGAGCGGCGGGTGAGCGGCTACAAAACTATCGTCTGCTCGATACGGTGCTCTATGTGACCTTAGAGCCTTGTTGCATGTGTGCAGGCGCCTTGATTCACAGTCGGGTTAAGCGGGTGGTCTTCGGTGCCACTGATCTTAAAACCGGCGCGGCAGGGTCAGTGTTTCAAATCTTGCAAGACCCCCGTCACAACCACCACATTGAGCTGACAGGGGGCGTACTGGCGCAGGCCTGTTCCGCCCAATTATCGGCGTTTTTCAAACGCCGACGTGCAGAAAAGAAAGCCGCCAAGCTAGCCCAACAGATCGGGGCGGATGGTGCCTCGTGTTAAACCCTACCCAGTGACATCGGATCTTGTTAAACCAAAGAGATGGCCCTAGGGTTTAGCAATAAAGTCATATAAATCAAATAATTGTTTGTTGATTAATGCCCCTTCGCTTGGGCGGTTTAGCACGGTTGATCGCCTCGCAAAATACCGCCTTGCTTGCTGTCATCATGTAACAAAACTGTCATGCAACCGCCATATAATGCCGCCCAGCCTAGCTCACATTGAGGTCTTGCATGTCATCGGAATCGTTAAATTTGGTCATGGCGGGCAGTAAAAAACGCCGGATCAAGGACAAATTAGCCAAGTTCGGAGTCACTACCGGGGGTGCTCTGGTACTGGTGGCGCTGCTGCTTATCTTCTTCTATCTGCTCTATGTGGTGAAACCCATTTTTAATGGTGCCACGATGGAACAGCGCGCGTCGTTCTCGTTGCCAACGGCAGGGAAAACGGCGTGGCTTGGCGTCGAGGAGCAAAATGAAATTGGCTATCGCTTTACTGACCAAGGGAAAGTCACCTTCTTTGCGTTAAAAGACGATGGCAAGATGAACGTGGGAGACGTGCTCGGTCAGAGTCAGGTTGCCGGTGAGGTAACTGCCGTTGCAGCCCCTGCACCTGGGCAGAAGTTGATTGCCTATGGCTTTGCTGACGGCACAGCGCAAGTGGTGCAGCCCACCTTCAAAGTCTCCTATCCCAATGATGTGCGCGTCATCGAGCCCAGCTTGCAGTCCCCTTTCGGTGAACAGCCGATGGTGATTGACTCCGCAGGTAAGGCACTGAAGACCATGGTGTTTGAAGCCACCAAAGACAAAATGGCGACCGCGGCAGTGACCGAGGATGGCCGTGGCGTGTTGATGGTGATGAGCGGCGAGGAGAACTTCCTCTCCGGCGAGATTGAGTGGAGCGCCCAGAACTACACCATTCCCGCTCTGCCGCGTCATGTCGACCAGCTGTTACTTACCCCTAATCTGCGCATTCTGTTTGTCCGTGAGGGCAACCGCCTGTCGGTCTATGACATCCATAACTTAAGCGAGATTGCGCTGCGTAATGTGCTGGAGATCAACGCCCCGAACGCCAATGTCACCCGAGTTGAGTTGCTGGCAGGCGCTTCCTCGTTGTTAGTGGGCAATGATAATGGTGTCATTTCGCAGTGGTTTGAAGTGGCGAAAGAGGGTAAGCGCCAATTCACCCAGATCCGTGATTTTAAAGGGGATGGAGCGGTGGATTTGCTCACTCCTGAGCACTATCGCAAGGGATTTATCAGTGCAGATAAAGCGGGCACCATCAGCTTTTTCCACGCTACCGGCGAGACCAAGCTGCTGACCGAGACGGTGGCAGGGGGCGCACTCTCAGCCCTTGCTATCTCCCCGCGTCACAATGTACTGCTGATGCAGCAGGGGGAGCGTTTCACCCTGTTTACGGTAGAGAACGATCACCCCGAGGTGACGTGGTCTGCGCTGTGGCAGCAGGTATGGTACGAAGGGTATCCCGAGCCCCAGTATGTGTGGCAATCCACGTCAGCCAGCAATGATTTTGAAGCCAAGCTGAGTCTGGTGCCGCTGGTGTTTGGTACCCTCAAAGCCGCCTTTTATGCCATGGTGTTTGCGGTGCCGCTTGGGGTCGCTGGCGCCGTCTATACCGCCTATTTCATGTCGGCGGGGCTGCGTAAATACGTCAAACCGACGGTGGAGATCATGGCGGCGCTGCCAACGGTGATCCTCGGCTTTTTAGCCGGTTTGTGGTTGGCGCCGATCATCGAAGGAGCGCTGCCTGGCATCGTGTTGCTGCTTATCTTATTGCCGATGGGCATGTTGCTGACCGCGCTGCTCTGGCACTACCTGCCGGAGCGGGGCAAGTCCTGGTTGCCGGAAGGGTGGCACGCCATCTTGCTGATCCCAGTGTTGCTGTGCATTGGCTGGGGCGCGTTTGCCTTAAGCCCACTTATCGAGAATGCCTTTATGCACGGCGACTCGCGCATCTGGCTGACCCACGAAATGGGTATCAAGTTTGATCAGCGCAACTCGCTGGTGGTCGGCATCGCCATGGGCTTTGCGGTGATCCCCACCATCTTCTCCATCGCCGAAGATGCGGTCTTCTCGGTGCCAAAACACCTCACCCAGGGTTCACTGGCTCTCGGGGCAACCCCATGGCAGACCTTAAGCCGCGTGGTGATCCTCACCGCCAGTCCTGGCATCTTCTCGGCGGTGATGATGGGCCTTGGCCGCGCCGTCGGTGAGACCATGATCGTCCTGATGGCGACCGGTAATACCCCCATCATGGATTTCTCCATGTTCCAGGGATTACGTACCCTTGCAGCCAACATCGCCGTGGAGATGCCTGAATCGGAAGTGGGTAGCTCTCACTACCGGGTCCTGTTCCTCGCGGCGTTTGTCCTGTTCGTGTTCACCTTTTTGTTCAATACCCTGGCCGAGTTTATTCGTCAGCGGTTGCGTGAGAAATACAGCTCCCTGTAAAGGGCGGCTCTGTCAGGATCGAGGAATCAATAATGGGTAAGTGGTTTAAATCAGGGGCCCCCTGGATCTGGATGACCGGCGGCGCCGTCAGCCTGAGTCTGGTTGCTGTGCTGGGGCTGTTACTGCTGATCGGCTGGCGTGGCCTCATCTACTTCTGGCCGCATCCCATCTATGAGTGGCAGTTGACGGATGCCAGCGGTAATAAGAGCGTGCTGATTGGCGAAATTAACGATCGTGAAGTGGTGCCGGTGGAGCGTTTGCGTGCCACAGGGCTGGCGCTGGCGGGGGAGGAGCGTGAAGAGCTGACCCGTTATCTGGTCAAAACCGGTAACCGTGAGTTCGTCGACCTTGATTTTCGCTGGGTATTAGAGACTGATATTCAGTCACAGCACTTACCCGCAGAGCTGGCCATGATCGAGCGGGCGACCAACGGTAACTTTTATGGCTACATCACCGCCGTCAAGGAAGATGGCAAGATCCACAGCCAAGATCTGCGCACTGCCTTACAGCGCGTGTTAGCAAGGGCTAACTTGCTCTCCGAGCAGGCGAACGATCTGCAAAAAGGTGAGATAGGCAGCATCAACTATCAACTGGAGCGGCTGCGTCTCAAAGAGCGCAAGGCTGAGCTGGATGACAAGCTGACCGATCAGCTCAAAGCCGAACTGGCGAGCGAGCGTCAGGCCCTCAACGATCGCTATCAGGTGCTGGAAAAAGAGCTGTTCTCCCTGCGCAGTCAGGCCGATCGTGACGTCATCACGGTCAAGGATATGCGTGGTGAGTTGGTGACCATGCCGATGTCCAAGGTATTGGATGTGGTATGGCCTAATGACATGAGTTTGCTGGCTAAGCTGGGTCATTGGTTCCACCAAATTGGCAAATTTATCACCGGCGATCCCCGTGAGGCTAACACCGAGGGTGGGGTGTTCCCCGCCATCTTCGGCACCGTCTTCATGGTGTTCCTGATGGCGATCATCGTCACCCCGCTGGGAGTGGTGGCAGCGGTGTATCTGCACGAGTATGCGGGGAAAAACAGCTTGACCAAGATCATCCGGATCGCGGTGATCAACTTGGCGGGGGTGCCCTCCATCGTTTACGGCGTGTTTGGTCTGGGCTTTTTTGTCTACACCTTGGGTGGCTCCATTGATGCGCTCTTTTATCCCGAAGCGCTGCCAAGCCCGACCTTTGGCTCTCCTGGCGTGATCTGGTCGGCCCTGACCTTGGCCATTTTGACCCTGCCGGTGGTGATTGTCTCCACCGAAGAGGGGCTGGCGCGGATCCCGAGCACCATCCGTCAGGGCTCGCTGGCACTGGGGGCGACCCAAGCTGAGACGTTATGGCGTATCGTGCTGCCGATGGCGAGCCCAGCCATCATGACTGGCCTGATCCTAGCGATTGCCCGTGCTGCTGGTGAAGTGGCGCCGCTGATGCTGGTGGGGGTGGTGAAACTGGCACCCACTCTGCCGATGGATGGCAACTTCCCGTATCTGCACGTGGAGCGCAAGTTCATGCACTTGGGTTTCCACATCTATGACGTCGGTTTCCAGAGCCCCAACGTCGAGGCGGCCCGCCCGCTGGTCTATGCCACCTCCTTCCTGTTGGTGACGGTGATCGTGGGCCTGAACCTGACTGCCATTGGGATTCGTAACCACCTGCGTGAGAAATTCCGGTCGCTGGAGCATTAATCCAGCGCCGCTTGAGTGATACCAGAGTGAGATAACAGAGGGGCGGTCGCGTGCGTGCCGCCAGCTGTCTGTAGCCATATATGACGGTCGCTGGCAAAAGTCCGGCCATCCTAGAGAGATGTTGAGGTAATAGATGATTAACGTAACGACCCCATCCAATCAGCACACGGCGCTGGATCTGCTTAACCTAAGTCCTGCGCAGACCGCGCTGGAAGTGAAGGATCTGAACCTGTACTACGGCAACAAGCAGGCACTGTTTAACGTCAATATGAAGATCCCCAAAGGGCAGGTCACCGCCTTTATCGGCCCGTCCGGTTGTGGCAAATCAACCTTGCTGCGCTGCATCAACCGGATGAACGATCTGGTGGAAATCTGCCGTATCGAGGGGGAGATCCAGCTCCATGGCCACAACATCTATGACAAGAGTGTCGATGTGTCGGCGCTACGCCGTCAGGTGGGCATGGTGTTCCAGCGCCCGAATCCCTTCCCCAAGTCGATTTATGAGAACGTGGTTTATGGCCTGCGCTTACAGGGCATCAACGATCGTCGCACTCTGGATGAAGCCGCCGAACGCTCCTTGCGCGGCGCCGCACTGTGGGATGAAGTGAAGGATCGTTTGCATGACAACGCCTTCGGTCTCTCCGGTGGTCAGCAGCAGCGTCTGGTGATTGCCCGCGCCATCGCCATCGAGCCTGAAGTGCTGTTGCTCGATGAGCCGACCTCGGCGCTCGACCCCATCTCCACCCTTACCATCGAGGAGCTGATCAACGAGCTCAAGAGCCAGTTCACCGTGGTGATCGTGACCCACAACATGCAGCAAGCAGCGCGGGTCTCAGATCAGACTGCCTTCATGTATATGGGCGAGCTTATCGAGTACTCGGATACCAACACCATCTTCACCACCCCGGCCAAGAAAAAGACCGAAGATTACATCACCGGTCGCTACGGCTAAGAGGCTCGTGGCGTCAGTTGTGCTGTGACAAGGGATGAACAGCAGCACACGCATTAGCGAAGAACGCCACGATTCACGCATAATCGAGATAACGTAAGGATTATTTGTATGGACAATATGAACCTCAATAAGCATATCTCCGGTCAGTTCAATACCGAGCTCGAAAGTGTACGCAATCAGGTACTGGTGATGGGCGGCATGGTGGAGCAGCAGCTCACCGATGCGATTGCCGCCATCCACGATCAGGATTTGGAAGCGGCCCGTAAGATTGTGGCCAACGACCACAAGGTCAATGCGATGGAAGTGGCGATCGACGAGGAGTGCACCCGTATTATCGCCAAGCGCCAGCCGACAGCCTCTGATTTGCGCTTGGTGATGGCTATCATCAAGACCATCACTGATCTGGAACGGATTGGCGACGTCGCTGACAAGATTGCCCGGATGTTGACCAAAAACGCCAACAAGCCGCAGCCGCCGCTGGTGTCGCTGGAGAACATGGGCCGTCGCACCATCAAGATGCTGCACGATGTGCTCGATGCCTTTGCGCGGATGGATCTGGATGCGGCGTTGGCGGTTTACAAAGAAGATGACAAGGTGGATAAGGAATATGAGTCCATTATCCGCGAGCTGATGACCTACATGATGGAAGATCCCCGCACCATTCCTCAGGTGCTTAATGTGCTGTGGGCAGCGCGGGCTATCGAGCGGGTCGGCGATCGCTGCCAACATATCTGCGAGTACATTGTCTACTACGTCAAAGGCAAGGATGTCCGTCATACCAAGGCTGATGAGCTGACGATTCTGCTGGGTAAAGAGTGATCAGGAGATGTAGACGAGGCGCGTTGAGCGCCTTTTTTGATGGTGCTGAGCATTCGAGCAAGATATCGCCACCCAGATGGCACTTTTCTGCTAGAATGTGCCCCCTGTGTGAGTCTCGGATCGACTCACGGCCTAGTCTCCTAGGCCCAGTTTGCCGTCTTGTGCTAAGGCGGGTGTAGCAATAGGTTAATCATGAGTTTTGCTGATAGTTTGTTCTTTTTAATGCTGCTGGTCGCAGGCAGCGTGTTCTTCTCCCTCTCCGAGATCTCGTTGGCCGCCTCCCGCAAAATCAAGTTGCAGGTGATGGCGGATGAGGGCAATCGCCATGCCGATAAGGTGCTGGCCCTGCAGGCCCAGCCGGGTAACTTCTTTACTGTGGTGCAGATAGGCCTTAATACCGTGGCTATTTTGGGCGGTATTTTGGGTGAGTCGGCCCTCAATCCTGCTATCAAAGCGTTTATCTCTGGTTTTTATCAGGGGCCTTGGCTTAGCCAGATAAGCTCCGCCGCCTCTTTCGTGTTTGTCACCGGGATGTTTATCCTGATTGCTGATTTGATGCCCAAGCGGCTGGCGATGACCATGCCAGAGCGGATCGCAGTGATCGTTGTTCGCCCTATGCTGCTGTGCGTGACATTGTTGATGCCGCTGGTGTGGTTTTTTAATGGGTTAGCTAATGCCCTATTTCGTTTGTTACGAGTGTCCATGGTGCGTAACGATGAAATCACCTCGGATGATATCTACGCGGTGATGGATGCCGGCGCTGAGGCAGGGGTGATTCAGCGGGAAGAGCACCAGCTGATCGAGAATGTATTCGAGTTGCAATCTCTGGGAGTTACCTCGGCCATGACGGCGCGGGAGAACCTCATCTACTTCACCTTGCAAGAGGGCGAGGAGAGTATCAAAGCTAAAATTGCCGAGCATCCCCATAACAAGTTTCTGGTGTGCGATCACAACCTTGACAGTATCAAGGGGTTCGTGGATGCCAAGGAGCTATTGATCCGTGTCATCCGTGGCCAGAGTATCGATCTCAACAGTGGCTCACTGGTGCAAAATGTCATCATCATTCCCGATACCCTCAACCTCTACGAGGCGATGGAGTACTTTAAGAACCACCGAGGCGATTTTGCCGTGGTGATGAATGAGTATGCTCTAGTGGTAGGGATCGTCACCATGAACGATCTGATGAGTACCGTCATGGGCGAGTGGGCTACCCACGTGGTTGAGGAGCAGATTGTCCAGCGGGATGAAAACTCCTGGTTGGTGGATGGGGTGACCCCCATCTCCGACGTGATGCGGGCCTTCGATATCGAAGAGTTCCCAGATGATCAAAACTACGAGACTATCGCGGGTTTTATCATGTATATGCTGCGCAAGATCCCCAAGCGTACCGACTCGGTTAAATATGCAGGTTATAAGTTCGAGGTAGTGGATATCGACAGTTACAAGATTGATCAACTGCTGGTGACCCGAGTTGAACCGATCAGCGCCGATAAACCTGCTCATGATATGTAAAAGGAGTGACTAAGAATCATGCGGATACAGTCTCATTCCCGTCGGTGTGCGGGTGTTGTGCTGGCGGTTGCTCTGGGGGCTTGCAGCCAGAGCAACTCCCCTAAGGCGGTTGTTGCGGTCAAGCCGGCAGTCCCTAAGGCTATCGTCTTGGCGCCACAGCCAGATCCTGATGCGGTGGTACAAAGTGCTACGGTGGAGCCCAGCCCAATATTTGATGAGCAGTATCATGGCCCTGACCAGGGGTCGTTGGAGTCAGTTACTGCCCTGTTTGCCCGTGGTTATATTGAATCGGCGATGCGTGAAACCATGCTGGCTGCGGTGCACATTGACTATCCATTACTTGGCATGCGGGATGTGCGCCTGACCGATCCGGTGAGCAAATTTCTTACCTCTCCGCAAGCCAGAAAAACCGCCCATGACTACCTCTATGCTGGGCTGGCACGGCGACTAGATCGTCCCTTGAGCCCAACGCAGTGGGCGCAGATATGGCAGCAGTTGCCACAGCAGGGACGGCTCTCTGACTGGGTAAAGCAGATCAAGCGCGTGGTTGCAGCGCGCTAGCCTTAAATCGTTGATGTTAAAAACGATAAGGCCGCCTTTGGGGGCAATGCTGTTCACCTAAGAGAATGTGAGTTTCAGTCCACGTAGTATCAGGGCTAAAAAGTGAGGGAGGCATGATGCCTCCCTCTTTCTCTTGTAAGCCACGCTTGATAACGGCTGGAGACCGCTTTGCTTGCCCAACTCAAGTCGTATTTATGAATAATCAGTCAAAAAAATGCTTATCTGAACAGCATTGCGCCTCTGAGTGACCTTATCGTTTGTGTGCCGCCAAGATGCTCCCCGTTCCTACTTCGCGATCAGCCCTCTTTTGTCCCTATTACCATGCTCGGTGGCAGGTAATGGCGTTTCGTGAGTAAAAAATTATGAAAGCGTGACCGTGGTCATATCACCGTTTTAACCATTCTTGTATGGTAGTCTGGTTTTTAGCGTTCATTGAGGATTGCGCGATGAAGATAGTGAAGGCCGAGGTGTTTGTGACGTGCCCGGGACGCAATTTTGTGACCCTGAAGATCACCACAGAAGATGGATTGACTGGGCTAGGTGATGCCACGCTCAATGGCCGCGAATTACCGGTGGCCTCCTATCTTCGTGATCATGTTTGCCCGCAGTTGATTGGGCGTGATGCCCATCGCATCGAAGATATTTGGCAATTTTTCTACAAGGGCGCTTATTGGCGCCGAGGCCCAGTCACCATGTCGGCCATTTCTGCGGTCGACACGGCACTGTGGGATATCAAGGCCAAAGCGGCCAATATGCCGCTTTACCAGCTGCTCGGTGGTGCTTCCAGAGATGGGGTGATGGTCTATTGCCATACCACTGGCCGTACGATTGATGAGGTGCTAGAAGATTATGCCCGTCATCAAGAGCTGGGTTTTAAAGCCATCCGCGTGCAATGCGGGGTGCCGGGCATGGAGACCACCTACGGCTTAGCCAAAGGAAAAGGGATGGCTTATGAACCGGCCACCAAGGGCGCATGGCCGCAAGAGCAGCTGTGGTCGACGGAAAAGTATCTCGATTTCACCCCGCGTTTGTTTGACGCTGTGCGTAATCAGTTCGGCTTTAATGAGCATTTGCTGCACGACATTCATCATCGACTCACGCCAATCGAAGCGGCCCGTTTTGGCAAGAGCGTTGAGGATTACCGACTGTTTTGGATGGAAGATCCGACCCCTGCTGAAAATCAGGAGTGTTTTCGTTTGATCCGCCAGCACACGGTCACTCCAATAGCGGTTGGCGAGGTCTTCAACAGTATTTGGGATTGCAAGCAGCTGATCGAAGAGCAGCTGATCGATTATATCCGCACCACCATTACCCATGCCGGTGGCATCAGTGGGATGCGGCGGATTGCCGATTTTGCCTCGCTTTATCAGGTCCGTACCGGTTCCCATGGTCCTTCTGATCTATCGCCCGTCTGTATGGCGGCAGCGTTGCATTTTGATCTGTGGGTGCCCAATTTCGGGGTTCAGGAGTACATGGGTTACTCCGAGCAAATGCTGGAGGTATTCCCTCATAGTTGGCGTTTTGCCGATGGGTACATGCACCCAGGGGATAAACCAGGTTTAGGCATCGAGTTTGACGAGAAACTAGCGGCAAAATATCCCTACGAACCGGCCTATCTCCCCGTCGCCCGCTTGGAAGATGGCACATTATGGAACTGGTAAGCCAAGGAGCAATCATGAACAGTGTGGTCGTACAGCAACCTCAACAGCTTGCATTAGTGGCGCGGCCAATGCCGGAGCCTGCGCAAGGGGAAGTGCGGATCAAGGTGCTACGAGCCGGTATTTGTGGCTCAGACATCCATATATTTCACGGCAGCAACCCATTTGCAAAGTACCCAAGGGTTATCGGCCATGAGTTTTTTGGGGTGATCGATGCGGTCGGGGAGGGGGTCTTGGCTACCCGTCTTGGTCAACGAGTGGTGGTTGATCCGGTGGTCAGCTGTGGTCACTGCTACCCCTGCTCGGTCGGGCGGCCAAATGTCTGTAAGACATTGCAGGTCATCGGGGTGCACCGTGATGGCGGTTTTAGCCAATATAGCTGTGTGCCAGAGGGCAATGCTTACGAGCTCCCAGCCGAGATCCCTGATGAAGAGGCAGCCCTGATTGAGCCGTTTACCATCGCGGCGAATATCTGCGAACAACTTCAACCGACGCCCCTTGATGTGGCGCTGGTGTACGGCGCAGGTCCAATGGGGCTGACGGTGGTGCAAGCGCTACGGGGTGTCTACGGGGTAGAGAAAATCGTCGTGACAGATCGGATTCCCGAGCGTTTGCAAATGGCGCAGGAGAATGGCGCCGATTTGCTGGTTGATAATAGCGTGATCGATTTGCCGACTTATCTGGCAGAACAAGGGATCAGTCCGACATTAATTGTCGATGCCGCCTGCCACCCGACGATTTTACCGCAAGCCATCGCGCTGGCTTCTCCCGCAGCTCGTATTGGGATCATGGGTTTTTCCAGTGATGAGTGCGTGATTAATCAGCAACTGATTACCAGTAAAGAAATTACCATCGTGAGCTCTCGGTTGAATCGGCGCCGCTTTCCTCAGGTCATTCAGTGGTGCCAAGATAAAAAAATACAGCCCCGCAAGTTAATTACCCATACCTATTCATATCAACAAGTTGAACAGGCGATGGCGTTGTTTGAAAAAGATCAAAAAAGCTGTTGTAAGGTGGTGCTGACCTTTTAATAGCACGAGTCACCGTGGATGGGACGATATTAAGAAATATGAAATAGCCTGTTGTCGCTGCTGATATTGTGGCTGGCTATGTTCATTTCTCGTGGTTGATATTTAATTTCCATCTTTAAGTATATTAAAGACCACTCATAGAGAAAAATATAAAATGAGAACACACGCAGCAGTCACTCATAATAAAACAGAGCGAAATACCTCTGACTTGTTTAAAGCCGCGGTATCAGGTTGGCTTGGTACTGCCTTAGAGTTTATGGACTTTCAGCTCTATTCATTAGGAGCGGCATTAGTTTTTCATGAAATATTTTTTCCTGAGCAATCTGCCGCAATGGCGCTGATTTTAGCGATGGGTACTTATGGTGCTGGTTATGTGGCCCGGATTGTTGGGGCATTTATTTTTGGCCGAATGGGCGATCGGGTCGGTCGTAAACGAGTGCTGTTTATCACGATTACCATGATGGGAATTTGTACCACCCTCATCGGAGTATTACCGACCTACGCCCAGATAGGCATAATGGCACCGGTATTACTGGTGACATTACGGATAGTACAAGGCTTGGGTGCCGGTGCTGAAATTTCGGGGGCGGGCACCATGCTGGCGGAGTATGCGCCGAAAGGAAAGCGTGGCATCGTCTCATCGCTGGTGGCGATGGGGACCAACTGCGGTACCTTGAGTGCGACTGCCATTTGGGCACTGATGTTTTTCTTATTAGACCGTGAGCAGCTCATTGATTGGGGCTGGCGTATTCCTTTCCTGTCGAGTGTTGTGGTGATGGGGTTTGCGATTTGGCTGCGGCTTAATTTGAAAGAGAGTCCGGTGTTCTCAGCGGTCAATGCAGAGGATCAGCCTAAGCCACACAAGTCAGCAAATAACTCAGACGATGGCTCCTTTTTTGATATGTTCCGGAGTAAATCCTTCTGGCTTGCCACCGGATTACGGTTTGGTCAGGCGGGTAATTCAGGATTGATTCAGACATTTTTAACGGGCTATTTAGTGCAGACCCTGTTATTTGAAAAAAGCATTCCTACTGATGCGCTGATGATCAGTTCTATTATCGGGTTTATGACGATCCCCCTGCTTGGTTGGTTATCTGATAAAGTTGGGCGGAGAACACCTTATATTATTTTAAATATCACCGCGATGCTGTTGGCTTATCCGATGTTATCGATCATTTTCGATAAAAATAACCAAGTCAGTGTGATCATGGCCAGTATTATCGTGATCCACAATATTGGCGTGTTGGGGTTATTTGCCTTGGAAAATATCACCATGGCGGAAATGTTTGGTGCCCGTAATCGCTTTACTCGGATGGCGATTTCGAAAGAGGTCGGTGGTTTAGTGGCGGTGGGTTTTGGCCCGTTATTGGCCGGCATCTTCTGTAAAATGGCGGATGCTTGGTGGCCAGTCGTAGTGATGGTTATTGTCTATTGCTGTATTGGCCTTTTCTCGGCATTGACGATGCCTGAGGTTAAAGATCGAGATTTGAGTCGACTCGACGATGCCGCAGATGACATGACCTTAAACTAATTTGTTATTCCCACGAGTGGCTAGCAGGCACGTAACCAGCAGGCTGGCCACTGCAAAACAGATACAGACTTTGACGACTAGCAAAAGAATAACCGGTCACTGAGATAGAGAGAGTCATTTATATATGAGCTGCAGTTTATTAACCGCCCATGCAACGCTGCCTACTTATGACCGTCAGCGGTTAGTGCCTCGGATCGTCCATCTGGGGGTTGGCGCATTTCATCGGGCGCATCAGGCGGTATATGCCGATGAACTGGCCAGTGAACATGGCAGTGATTGGGGTTATGTCGAGATCAATGTGCGCAGTGGTGGTGAACTTATCGCCCATCTCCAGGCGCAAGATCACCTGTTTAGTGTGTCGGAGATGTCCCAGCACGGCTGGCAGAGCCGAGTGGTCGGCGTGGTACGCCGAGCCCTCTATGTTGGTCAAGAGGGGATCAGCGCGGTGTTGGCCGCGTTATCCGATGCCGATGTTGCCATTATCTCCATGACGGTGACGGAAAAGGGCTACTGCTACGTGCCGGCAACCGGCGAGTTGGACATGGCGCATCCTGCAATATGTCATGACGTAGCCCACCCAACAGCACCGACATCCATGCCAGGCATAGTGGTTGCGGCGCTAGCACAGCGCAGAGCGGCTGGTTTGTCAGGGGTCAGCATTATGTCCTGCGACAACATGCCGGAAAACGGCAAGGTGACCAAGCAGGTGGTATTAGCCCTTGCGCGGCAATGGGAGCCCGAGTTAGCAGAGTGGATTGACCAGCATTGTCGTTTTCCATCGACCATGGTGGATCGGATTGTGCCGGCGGTTAGTGCTGAGACTGCGCAACAGATTGCGGCTCAGCTGGGGGTACCCGATGCGGCTGGGGTGGTCTGTGAGCCGTTTCGGCAATGGGTGGTTGAAGATGATTTTGTTGCAGGCAGGCCTGAATGGCAGCGAGTCGGGGTTGAGCTGGTCAGCGACGTGGTGCCCTACGAAGAGATGAAGCTGCGGATGCTCAATGGCAGCCACTCATTTCTTGCCTATTTGGGCTATTTAGCCGGGTATGAGCACATCAATGACTGTATGGCCGATCCGCATTTTGCCCATGCTGCCCGCCAGTTGATGCTCAATGAGCAGGCCCCCACGCTGCGGGTGTCTGGTGTCGACATCCCTGGCTATGCAGACTCTTTATTGATGCGTTATACCAATCCGGCGTTAAAGCATCGGACATGGCAGATTGCCATGGATGGCAGCGTGAAGTTGCCACAGCGTCTGCTTGAGCCGATCCGGCACAACTTAAAGGCGGTGCGAGATATCCGTTTTCAGAGCTTAGCGGTCGCCGCTTGGATGCGCTATGTCAGTGGTCTTGATGAGCAAGGCGGGGTCATTGATGTACGTGATCCGATGCTGACGCAGTTGCAAACAGCGGTACAAAACAGTGCGGACGGAGAGGCGCGGGTACATGCCTTATTGTCGATAGAGGCCATTTTTGGCCAAGACCTCCCGCTTAATCGGCGCTTTAGGGATGCGGTATTGAGTGCCTATTTGAGTTTGCAGCAGCAGGGGGCTGCTAAGACGATCAAAGCCTATTGTCAGTGTGGCTAACCGCTTGAAAGGTAGCGCACTTAGCGGTATCAGAGCTGTGTTAAGATGATTGCAGTAAAGTTACATCGAGTAGGCCTTAACACATGTCCAAGTACCCAGATCAGCAATACCAGTTGAATAATCACTTACCGGTTAATCAGCAGATATATCAGCAGCTACGCCGTGAAATTGTCGAGTGTATGATCATGCCGGGGACGGCCTTATCGGAAAAAGAGATTTCAGCTCGTTTTGCCGTATCTCGGCAACCGGTCAGAGAGACTTTTATTAAATTAGCGGAAAATGGATTGGTACAAATTCTGCCGCAACGTGGCACGTTTGTTAAAAAAATATCAATTAAGCGTGTCAATGATGGTCGATTTATACGTGATGCGATAGAACGCAGTATTGTCCTAAAGGCCGTTGAGTTGGTTACCCCAGCACAGATGCTGTTATTAGAACACAACCTAAAGCGGCAAACACTGGCAGTACAAAACAACCTGTTGTCAGAGTTTTTGGCCTTTGACGATCAGTTTCATCAACTGTTAGCAGACATTGCTGATTGTCCACTCGCATGGGAAACCATCGAGAATATTAAAGCAACAATGGATCGCGTCAGATATATGTCGCTGAGTAAGGTGTCACCGCCATCGTGTTTATTACAGCAGCATCATGATATTTATTCCGCTATCTGTGAGGGTGATGCCGTCGCCGCAGAGCGTGCGATTGGTGAACATTTGAATGAAATTATCTATACGGTCAGTTCCATCGGTGAAGAAAACAGCGAATGGTTTGAAATATAGCGATATATCTCATGCTGATACCGTAAGTGACCGTTAAATATATCCAATAGATTATTCAATACTCATGGCTAATGATGAAATTGGCCGACCGATTGACGTCCGATAATCTTAATAGGTGCAACGACTATGCGCATTGTCATGATGGGTGAATGCATGATTGAGCTTAATGGCAGCCCATTTGGTGCCATGCATCAAGCATTTGGTGGTGACTCACTCAATACGGCACTGTATCTCAAACGCGCCGTCAACGCCTACCCCCACCCCATATCGGTCAGTTACCTCACCGCGATGGGGGTTGATCCTTTGAGTAAGGGGATCGTCGCGCAGTGGCGCCAAGCTGGCCTAGATACCTCCCTCGTACTGACCGATGATCAGCGTCAGCCAGGGCTATATCTTATTCAGCTCGATGAGCAGGGTGAGCGAACATTCTTGTATTGGCGTAATGAGTCTGCCGCGCGGTATATGCTACGACATGAACAATTTCCAAGCGTGATTGCCGCGTTAGCCGACGTCGATATTATCTACTTAAGCGGTATCACCCTCGCGATTTTGCCAGATGATGATCGTCGAACACTCCTGCAGCATTTAACCAGACTTCATCAACAGGGCAAAAAAATTGTCTTCGACAGTAATTACCGCCCAGTGTTATGGCATGACCCAGATATCGCTAAGCATTATTACCAACAGTTATTAAGCATCACCTGGTTAGGATTACTGACCGATGATGATGAGGCGACCTTATGGGGCGATAAAAGCGTAGATGAGACGTTGTGCCGATTACATGCCCTCGGTCTGGAAGAGGTCGTAATAAAGAGGGGGGGCGATGGTTGTTTATATCAAAACATAAAGCAAGGTGAACCACCATTACATATTCCGGCAGTTCCTGTAGCAACGATTGTTGATACGACCTCTGCGGGTGATTCATTTAATGCAGGTTTCCTCGCTGGCAGGTTAACAGGAAAGAGTGCGTTAGCCAGTGCCCAGATGGGCCATCAGTTAGCCGCTATCGTGATCCAGCATCGCGGGGCGATTGTGCCAACAGAAGCCACTGACCCAGTGGTCGATTCATTTTTTATTTAACAAGACAAACGCCAGCATGATCCTGAGATGTGACAGTGCTGTAGTGGGTCAAGGTGTTGACTGAGCATTTGTTTGGTTATGGTGCGAATAGGGCAACGTTGTTGCGCATCATGGCCAACCTAATGGGATCACGATTAAATTCCGAGTTGTTTATATGAGGGTGTTACACGTGGATCTGATAGAAAAAATTGCAGCCTTGAAAATCATACCTGTGATTGCGCTTGAGCAGCCAGAAGCGATTTTACCACTGGGCAATGCGTTAGCAGATAATGGATTGCCGGTGGCAGAAATCACATTCCGATCTGCCGCCGCAGTGGAGGCGATTAAGCTGCTGCGTACTGCACGACCAGATATGTTAATAGGTGCAGGCACGGTATTAAACGGTGAGCAAGTGAAAGCAGCCAAAGACGCGGGGGCAGATTTTATTGTGTCACCTGGTTTTAACCCAAATACGGTTCGTGCTTGTCAGGCGTTAAACATACCGATTATACCGGGCGTGAATAATCCAAGCGCTATTGAGTCTGCGCTAGAAATGGGGCTGACGACACTGAAGTTTTTTCCGGCCCATGCTTCCGGCGGTGTGGCGATGATCAAAGCACTGCTCGCCCCCTATCACCAGGTGAGGTTTATGCCGACTGGGGGCATCACGCCCAGTAACGTGCGTGACTATTTAGCGATATCAGGTGTGATTGCGTGTGGTGGCTCATGGATGGTAGACAAAACGCTGATTAGTGATCAGCGTTGGGATGAGATAGGACGATTAACCAGAGAAGCAGTGGCATTAGCCACAGTCGCGTAACCGAAATCCCCCCAGCTTATCAATCACAGGCACCGGTGTCAGACTGGTGTCTGGTTACCCTTATCAAGAACGCCCCTATGGTGATATTAACCTCTGCGAATATCAAGGAGGGGCACCTTCGCTACCTTAAATCGCGTTAGATAGCAGTTGGCTACATTTTGACTCTCTGCGCGCTCTGTGTTAGCGACGCTATACCATGTAATGGTCACTCGGTTTAGTCGCCTTCAGCGAACATGATTCGATATCACGGTAAAATGATAGCGAGTAGTTCAGTGCCGCTGATTTGCTTAGCACTGACCTTGTCGATACCCATTAATGAGGGTTATTGCGTAGTGCTCAATAACGGCATTGCCAATGCATGCTGAGTGCGCTCTTTTGCCGTTAACGGTTTGTCAAAAGCAGGACCTATTGATGGTTAAATACGCAGAATAACGTAGTGAGGGCATGATGATGGGCGACATGCCAAAAGAGACATGGATGCTGGCGATGATGAGGAAATAATGGTGCGGGAACTTCATTCGTCGCTAAGTATATCGCGATGAGGTAACAGCTTATGCTAAAGACAATAACAACAATGCCGCCTGCGTGGCGGCATTGTATTATCAAAAAAGAGGATACTTTAGATCAAGAAGTCATTGAGCTCTTTGCCCAAGGCGACCTGTGCGGCAATCGCTTTTGGCATCCGGCCCTGACCTGTCCACGTTTTTACTTCACCATCTTCTTCATATTTATATTTAGCTGGACGAGGAGTGCGCTTGTTCTTAACTGCGCCTGCGACTGGTGCTGCAGTATTATTAATCAGTTCAGCAGGATCAATACCTGCTTGTTGAAGCATCTCAGTAAATTCGCTGAGAATGCGCTGACGTTCTTGCTGTTCACTGCGCTCTTGCTCAACGGAATCAGCGCGCTCTTGATAAACTAGGTCAAACTTCTCTTTCGCCTCTTGCAGCTGCTCAAAAGGCAGTTCACGAATTGCGGCGCGCAAGCTACGAATGTTCAGTAGAACTTTAAGAAACTCGTTCATTATTTCCTCACTAAAGCTGTTACAAGGGATAACGGTTTTAGATTAGCATGGACGAATCAGAACAACATAATTATTTTGTTACTTATGGCGCATTTATTTTTTAATTTAATGCGCGCAGTCGAATGGATTTCACTCAATCACATTTAATTAAACGCGAGGTATCTCGATGCGCGTTGAGATATTTCAGCTGCATTTAAGAGGCTATGTGATAGCTGGGTAACTTCTGACTCCATATGTAAGTGTCATTAATGGTGCTGACAGATATGAGCCCTTTCTGGGGTAATGGTATACATGCTGCAAGGTGATCCGCCTCGTGTTGGTGTTCGCTGTTATTGTGTCATTCCTTGAGCCTGCAGATATAAGTGTTAAATATGCTTTAGGCTGCCAAATAACTCATTACGAAACTATCTGCGCTCGAACTGATTGTAGCCGTGCGCTGCCTGATGAGGCGCACTCTAGCGTTGCTAACGCGGGGGGGAGTTGGCGTGTCGGGTAATAGCCCTTTAGCTAATGAGGCCACTCCTATGCTGTTATTATGTCAAGGAGGCTCTGCTACGGTGCTATTAAGCACATAGTCCCCATATTATCAGCAAGCCGTTACTACTTTTTCACTGTTTACCGATGTTGATGTCATCAGGGTTAACATGACCAACTCGCCTGATAGTTTGCTACCACAAAATAGCCACAAAATATCTGATATTGATAGTCGGTGAGAGGACAACACCTCAGTAGTCGAAAACAACCCTGTCATTGTTGTCAAGATAACCATCAATGGTATCGTTTATCTAAGAGCAGTATTGATACTCGCCTTCATCATAGATAAGGGCATAGTTACAGATAGTAACGAATGATCTTTTCTTCGTTAATTTTTTGTTCAGTTTGAACAGATAAAGTGTATGCACTTGGCACTTATTTATATTGAGGTAGAGAGGGTGAATATAGTCGTAACACGGTATTTACATGATCAGGTGAAGGTAGCCTTTGGGTGCCTGATATTGTGTACATAGAGTCAATCTGACACCTCTTATTGGAAAGGTAGATCATCGTGTCTTGCAATTAATAGGGTGTCATCGTGCGCTTAAATCAGCCAAGTATGGTGGTTCAATAACTAATAGCCGAGCATCGCCACGCTAATATAATGGTGCGCGCAAGCAAGCGTATTGCTCGTATCTAATCCAATTTGCAGGTGCTGCCTCGGGTGAACATTCACTATGTTCACGACGTTATTTCAATAATGTTGACTGATGCTGAACCTGAATCCGTGTTAAAGATAAGCGTTGTCCCGATTTTTCAAGCCGTCCTACGTACTCAAGTGACCTTGAGGATATGGCAAATAAGGAGACTTGAGTCCCGACTTATCGTTATACGATGTTTGGGACTCAACATATTTGAAGGGGTTATTGACGCAGCTGGGCTGATAACATTGTTAGTTCAATAGACTCAGGGGATCGGTATAAGGAAGCTGGTGCGCTGTTGCGACCTCTTGGCAAGTTAGCCGCCCAGCCATCACGTTAAGACCATGCAAGAGATGCGGGTCTGTCAATAGCGCCTGTCTATACCCCTGCTGCGCGAGTTTGATAATAAAAGGAAGGGTGGCGTTGTTGAGCGCCACAGTAGCTGTGCGTGCGACCGCGCCGGGCATGTTGGCAACACAATAATGCACTACTCCATCAACGATGAAGGTTGGGTCTTGATGAGTGGTCGGGTGGGATGTCGCGACACAGCCACCTTGATCGATCGCTACATCGACAATGGCAGATCCTGCCTTCATACGCGCAATATGCTCGCGAGTGACCAGCTTAGGGGCGGTTGCACCTGGCACTAATACACCACCGATAACCAAATCTGCGGTGAGCAGATGACGTGCTAGGTTTTCGCTGTTGGAGTAAACAAGGTTGGCGCTGCCTTGAAACTCATTATCTAAACGGCGCAAGGTGTCGATGTTATTATCGAGGATAGTGACATCAGCTCGGAGACCGATGGCCATTCGCGCGGCATTGGAGCCAACCACCCCACCACCAATGATCACCACTTTCGCCGGTTCAACCCCAGGCACCCCCCCGAGTAAGATACCACTGCCGCCACGAGATTTTTCCAGCGCCATGGCGCCAGCTTGGATCGACATACGGCCTGCGACCTCAGACATTGGCGCCAGTAAGGGCAATCCCCCTTGCTTATCGGTAACGGTCTCGTAAGCAATACAGATGGCGCCACTGTGGAGCAAGGCTTGAGTCTGCGATAAGTCCGGCGCTAGGTGTAGGTAGGTGAAAAGCGTCTGTCCTGGGCGCAACATGGCACATTCTACTGGCTGGGGCTCTTTGACCTTCACGATCATCTCTGCCTTGGCGAATAGCTCGGCAGCAGTGGGCAATATTTCAGCTCCTACAGCGAGATAATCTGTATCAGCAAAGCCAATCCCGTTACCTGCGCCGCTTTGGACGAAAACGGTATGGTTTCGTGCTGTTAGTTCACGTACACTGGACGGGATCATACCTACGCGGTATTCGTGATTTTTTATCTCTTTAGGTACACCGATAATCATGCTATCCCTCGTCTCTCATATGGGTGTTTATGTTGCTAAAATGTAAATCAATATTTACATCCAGTATATTCAGGTGTTGACAGGATTTGTGACCATAATTATAAAATGCATGGTGATTCTTACCAGAAAATAGCCAAAGGATGGAATAAAATGATGGAAGCTAAGAGTCGGCTAAAGGATTTGGACAGGATTGATCGTAACATTCTTAATGAGCTGCAAAAGGATGGCAGGATCTCGAATGTTGAACTGTCCAAACGCGTTGGTCTGAGTCCGACACCGTGTCTAGAAAGGGTTCGTCGTCTGGAGCGACAAGGCTATATCGAAGGGTATGCCGCTATTTTGAATCCACATTATCTGGATGCGTCTTTGCTGGTGTTTGTTGAAATCACCCTTAACCGCGGTGCACCTGATGTATTTGAGCAGTTTAATAAAGCGGTTCAAGTCTTAGAAGAGATCCAAGAGTGTCATTTGGTTTCTGGTGATTTTGACTATCTATTGAAGACCCGAGTGAGTGATATGTCTGCATATCGCCGCTTACTGGGGGAGACTCTGTTACGGTTACCCGGTGTCAATGACACCCGTACCTATGTGGTGATGGAAGAGGTCAAACAGAGCTGCCGTTTGGTGATAAGCTCCCGCTAAACTACAGGTATGCCGAGGGATTGTGCTCTGGTGTGCCAAGACAAGCAGAAACGAGCGGCCGGTCCGCTCGTTTCTGCTTGTCACTCTCTTGCGCGTCAGGCTGGTTAGCCACCTCCGGCTGACAGCGCATAGCCGTCTCGCAGAGACTAAGCGACCTTATCCTCGAATCACATGTTTTCAAAAAGGAGCCGGAGTTTGGCCGATAAAAAGCAGTTTACTCCTTTATCAGGTACACAACGGATCTTCGAAGCCGTCTTGATTGCCATCACCCTGATGTCCGCTTACCTGCTGCTTGCCTTGTTATCTTACCATCCAGCGGATCCCGGTTGGTCGCAGACCTCATGGCAGGGTGATGTGAAGAACTTGGCCGGTAGCGCAGGGGCGTGGCTTGCCGATATCACCATGTTTACTTTTGGGGTGTTTTCCTACTTGGTGCCGCCGCTCTGTGTGTTGTTAGGCTGGAGCCTATTCTGGCGGCCAAGTCGGTTGCTGGAAGTCGATTATTTCACCCTCGGCGTGCGTGTCATTGGCTTTTTTCTGACCATTTTTGGGATGTCTGCCCTCGCCAGCATGAACTTCAATGACCTGCAAAATTTCTCAGCTGGTGGGTTTGTCGGCGACGTCATTGCGACCTGGGTAGTGCCATTTTTTGGCGCGGTAGGGGCTAACTTGATGTTGCTCTGCTTTGTTGCCACAGGGGTTACCCTGTTCACTGGCTGGTCTTGGCTAACGATAGTCGAGCAGATTGGGGCGACCTGCACAGGAACGATAAGTGCGATATATCACTTGCCAAGCACGCTGGGGGATTGGCTAGCTGGGCGCGGCCGGCTCACTCGCCAAGACGAAGCCCTGTTAGAGGGGGGGGCGGCCACGCTGGATAGGGTGGATGAACCACGATCTTCAGGCAGTGGCTGGTTTCGTCGCAGCAATCATCATGGCAGCGTAACGCCGGTGACTAAAACGCTAGATGAGCAAGGGTTCCCTGAGCTTGACGATGATGCGTTCGAGTTTGATCCCCTGCTCGATGACGATGAGCCAGCGTTGGTGACGCCAACGCACGCTAGCCGAGAGCGTGCATCACGTCAGCCGATCCCTATGGTGGTAGACGATGACGATGATGGATTGTCTGACCTACCTTGGACACAAAAAGATGAGGTCGCCGCGCCGGCGTCGGCTCCTGTCCCTGCTGTTGCGCGTAAGCCGCGGGTGATCCCGCTCAACATGGCGCCATTGCCCGCGCTTGAGCTGCTCGATAAGCCTCCCGTCAAAACTCAGATGATGAGCAAGGATGAGTTGGAACGGATGGCGCGCTTAGTGGAAGCGAAGCTTGCCGATTACAACGTACAGGCCAAGGTGGTGGGTATTTATCCTGGCCCTGTCATCACCCGTTTTGAGCTGGACTTAGCCCCAGGCATGAAGGCAAGCAAGATCACCAACTTATCCCGAGATCTGGCTCGCTCGCTCTCTGCCAGTAGTGTGCGCGTGGTGGAGGTGATCCCAGGCAAGACCTTTGTTGGCATCGAACTGCCTAATCGAGTACGGCAAACCGTCTATCTGCGAGAGACCCTAGATTGCGAGGCGTTTCGTGACAGCCATAACCCGCTGACCATGGGCTTGGGGCAAGATATTGCTGGGGCTCCGGTGGTGGTGAATCTGGCCAAAATGCCACACCTGTTGGTCGCGGGCACTACCGGCTCAGGTAAGTCGGTGGGGGTCAACACCATGATCATCTCCATGCTCTACAAATCGACCCCAGATGATCTGCGCTTTATCATGATCGACCCCAAAATGCTGGAATTATCAGTGTATGAGGGGATACCGCATCTGCTGACCGAGGTGGTGACTGACATGAAAGATGCCGCCAATGCCTTGCGTTGGTGTGTCGGCGAGATGGAACGCCGCTATAAGCTGATGTCAGCGGTTGGGGTGCGTAACCTCAAGGGGTATAACGACAAAGTGCTGGCTGCTATGGAGTCGGGTGATCCCTTACTTGACCCGCTATGGCGCCCCGGTGACTCGATGGATCAGATGCCGCCAGAGCTGGAAAAACTGCCTCATATCGTGGTGGTGGTGGATGAGTTTGCCGACATGATGATGATTGTCGGCAAGAAGGTGGAGGAGCTTATCGCGCGGATTGCCCAGAAGGCGCGAGCGGCGGGTATTCACTTGATCTTGGCCACTCAGCGGCCATCGGTGGATGTCATTACAGGTCTTATCAAGGCCAACATCCCTACTCGGATTTCGTTCCAGGTATCGAGCAAAATTGACTCGCGCACCATCATCGATCAGGGGGGGGCGGAATCCCTGCTCGGCATGGGAGACATGCTTTACATGCCTGCTGGCACTTCTAATCCAACGCGGGTACACGGTGCCTTTGTCGATGACCACGAAGTGCACAAGGTGGTGGCGGATTGGAAGCAGCGGGGCGAACCTAACTATCTTGACGAAATCCTCTCCGGTGAGGAGAGCGAAGGAGGGGGGGGAGATTACGGTGGCGGTGCCGATGAAGAGCTCGACCCGCTGTTTGACGAAGCGGTGGCGTTTGTGGTGGAGTCACGTCGCGGCTCGACCTCCAGTGTCCAGCGAAAATTTAAGATCGGTTATAACCGGGCCGCTCGCTTGATTGAACAGATGGAGAATCAAGGCATTGTCAGTGCCCCGGGTGGCAATGGGCAGCGCGATGTGCTGGCACCGCCCCCCGTACGGGACTGAGTTTCATCCTATTATCTTGGCCATGCCGTCACTGGGCATGGCCTGTTATCGAGAGCGTCTTTATGAAGAACGTGATGAATAAACCGCTGTTAATCGGTGCTGCGCTGCTGATGATCAGTAGCCAAGCATGGGCCGATGCGGCCAGCAGCCTCAAACAAAAACTGGCTGATGTTAGCCTGTTCTCTGCCAAATTTGCCCAAACCGTCTATGACAGCAAGGGCAAGGAGCTGCAAAAGGCCAGCGGCGATCTACTGGTGCAGCGTCCCAACCGTTTCAACTGGCATACCACCTCGCCGGATGAAAGTATGATTGTGGCTGATGGGTGGGATGTGTGGCTCTATGACCCGTTTATCGAGCAGGTTACCGCCCTCAAGTTGAAGGATGCGGTGCTCAACACCCCGTTTATTCTGATCGCCGGTAATGATGACAAGCTCTGGAAGAACTATGACGTGACCCAGCAGGACAATGTTTACACCGTGACGAGCCGCAATAAAGCGGAGTTAATTGCCTCGTTTCGTATCACCTTCGATCGTCAGAACAACATCAACCGTTTTGACGTCAAAGAGGCCCAAGGCCAGTGGAGTGAGTTCAGGTTAAGTGGCTTCAATCGCAAGCCGGTGCTCACAGGCAATGAGTTTGTCTTCAAGGTGCCGGCGGGGGTTGAGCTGGATGATAAGCGTTGATGAAGGGTGTTGCCTGCGGGTATAGGACGGGTGGCATCCCATGCGGTCGGCACACTCGATGAGTAATTTATCGCTTGATTTTTCAGCGGACTTTCGCCCGTTAGCGGCGCGAATGCGGCCGCAAACCCTCGACCAGTATATTGGGCAGCACCATCTGCTTGGCCCTGACAAACCCCTGCGCAAAGCGATCCTCGCGGGTCATTGTCACTCGATGATCCTGTGGGGACCACCTGGCACCGGCAAGACCACCCTCGCCGAACTGGTCGCGCATTATTGCCAGGCGGAAGTTGAGCGGCTGTCGGCGGTGACCTCCGGTATCAAGGAGATCCGCGCCGCCATTGATAAGGCTAAAGAGAACAGCTGGCGTGGTGTACGCACCATTCTGTTTGTTGATGAAGTACATCGCTTCAACAAGAGCCAGCAGGATGTGTTTCTGCCTCACATCGAAGATGGCAACCTCATTTTTATCGGTGCCACCACTGAAAACCCCTCGTTTGAACTCAACAACGCCCTGCTCTCCCGGGCGCGGGTCTATCTGCTCAAGCGGCTGGCAGAGAGCGACATCCTCGCCATGCTCGATCAGGCGATGCAGGACCCCCGTGGGCTCAATGATCCATCGCTCAGCTTTGCCCCCGGGGTCAAAGAGGCATTGGCTAAGGCGGTGGATGGCGATGGTCGCAAGTCCCTCAATTACCTAGAGCTGTTGGCCGACATGGCCGACACCGATAGCACGGGCGGACGGGTGATCGATAGCACCCTGCTCGCCGCTGTGGTGGGGGAGCATGTGGCCCGCTTCGACAAGGGGGGCGATCACTTCTACGACCTCATCTCGGCAGTGCATAAATCCATTCGCGGCTCGGCACCCAATGCGGCGCTCTATTGGTATGCCCGTATGGTGAGCGCGGGCTGTGATCCGCTCTATATTGCCCGTCGCTTATTGGCCATTGCCTCGGAGGATATCGGTAATGCGGATCCGCGGGCGATGCAGGTGGCGCTCTCGGCGTGGGACTGTTTTCAGCGGGTGGGGCCTGCTGAAGGGGAGCGGGCTATCGCTCAAGCCATTGTCTATCTTGCCTGCGCGCCAAAGAGTAATGCGGTCTATACCGCGTGGAAGGCGGCGCTGCATGATGCCAAACATTTGCCAGATTTTGAGGTGCCAGTGCATCTGCGCAATGCACCGACCAAGCTAATGAGTGAGCTGGGCTATGGCGCTGAGTACCGCTATGCCCACGATGAGCCAGGCGCTTACGCGGCCGGTGAGGAGTACTTGCCGCCGGAACTGGCAGGCAAGCAGTATTATCAGCCGAGCGACCGTGGCCTTGAGCAACAGATTGCGCAAAAACTGGCCTATCTCAAAGAGCGAGACCAACACAGTCAGCAGCAACGGCTATCTGCGCAGGATCAAGCCCCATTAGAACCGTGAGTGCGATCGACCGGTGACGAGCAGACGACGAGCAAGTGAGGGCGGCAAAACCCGCTGTTCGGGCGGGGGCTCGGTCTGATACACTGGCCCACTGACCGCGCGAGTCTTGGTCTTGTCCCATTTTCTGGATTGCGAAGGCGCTGATGTAAGGCCGCCGAAATCAACGCTGCCATCCTACAGACGAGCAAGCGCGCCAACCGATGTTAACTTCCGGATCTGTTTTCCTGCCCGTCATGCTGACCTAGGCACAGATCCCATTATTAAAAAAAGTAGGTACACCATGCTGGATCCCAAATATCTGCGCAGCGAAATCGATGAGGCTGCCGCTCGTCTGGCGACACGTGGCTACGTTCTTGACGTAGCGGCGATCAACGCCCTAGAAGAGAAACGCAAGGATCTGCAGTCTCGCACCCAGGAGCTGCAGGCTGAGCGTAATGCTCGCTCCAAAGCCATCGGTGAAGCGGCTCGTCGTGGCGAAGATGTGACACCGCTCAAAGCCATCGTGACCGACATCAACGAGCAGTTGGACACCAGTAAAGTTGAATTGGATGCCCTGTTGGCCCAGTTAAAGGCAATTGGCGATGCGATTCCCAATCTGCCCAGTGCGACCACCCCGGTGGGCCGTGATGAGAATGGCAACGTCGAAGTTCGTCGCTGGGGCACGCCCCGCCAATTTGATTTTGCGGTGCGTGACCACATTGAGTTGGGCGAAGCGGCCAAGGGCTTGGATTTTAAGAACGGCGTTAAGCTGTCGGGTGCTCGCTTTGTGGTGATGAAAGGGCAGCTTGCGCGGCTGCATCGCGCGCTGGCTCAATTCATGTTGGATCTGCACACCCAGCAGCACGGCTATACCGAGTGCTACGTCCCTTATTTGGTCAACCCAGACAGCCTGTACGGCACCGGCCAGCTGCCGAAGTTTTCTGAGGATCTCTTTAACACAGGGATTAACGGCGAAGGGGATGAAGAGGGCAAGGTGCGCAAGTTCTCGCTGATCCCAACCTCTGAAGTGCCGCTGACGAACATGGCCCGTGACGAGATTTTTGACGAGCAGGAACTGCCCATCAAGATGACCGCCCATAGCCCCTGTTTCCGTTCTGAAGCGGGTTCCTATGGTCGTGATACCCGTGGTCTTATCCGGATGCACCAGTTCGACAAGGTCGAGATGGTGCAACTGGTTCACCCAGAAAAATCGTGGGATGCACTAGAAGAGATGGCCGGTCATGCCGAGAAAGTGCTGCAACTGTTGGAGCTGCCCTATCGGGTGATGGCGCTCTGTACCGGTGACATGGGATTTTGTGCGGCCAAAACCTACGATCTCGAAGTGTGGTTGCCAGCCCAGAATACCTACCGTGAGATCTCTTCGGTGTCGAACTGTACCGACTTCCAGGCGCGTCGCATGCAGGCGCGGGTACGTATCGACGGCAAGCCGCAGTTATTGCATACCTTAAATGGCTCAGGCCTTGCGGTCGGGCGCACCTTGGTTGCGGTGATTGAGAACTATCAGCAGGAAGATGGCCGTATCGCCATCCCGACCGTGCTGCAGTCTTATATGGGTGGTTTGACCCATATTGGCTAACTGCGTAGGTAACGATGCACAACGCCATGGCATGCCATGGCGTTGTGCATTTAGGGGGCTAGCCAGATGGGCAAGTAACTTCTGTATTTTATTGATTTATATTGGATTTCAATACTTAACACATTTTTATCAAGCATTGCGCAATCGTTTTTGTTAGACTGCGCCGCAATTTCGCAGGACACCTTTTCCTATGGTCTGGATTGATTACGCCATTATCGGCATTGTCGCTTTTTCTGCCCTCATCAGCTTGGTGCGCGGCTTTGTCAAAGAGGCCATGTCGCTGGTCACTTGGTTCATCGCCTTCTTTATTGCTAGCCGTTTTTACCCCGATCTTGCCGTCTACTTCACGTCGTTTTCCGATGCCCTTGTGCGCAATGGGTTGGCCATTGCCGCGCTGTTTGTGGCGACCCTGATCCTAGGCGGCGTGGTTAACTACGTGGTCGGGCTGTTGGTGGAAAAGACCGGCCTCTCCGGTACTGATCGGGTGCTGGGTGTCTGTTTTGGTGCAATTCGTGGGGTACTGATCGTCAGTGCTCTGCTGTTTTTTATGGATACCTTCACCGGTCTCTCCCAGAGTGATTGGTGGATGGCCTCTAAGCTGGTGCCCGAGTTCAAGCCGGTGATCCAGTGGTTCTTTGGGTTCATGATGAACTCGTCCAGTTTTCTTAAACAGGTATAGCGACTGCGAGGTAGCAAACACATGTGCGGTATTGTCGGTATAGTGGGTACCACCCCCGTCAACCAGGCCCTCTACGATGCCTTGACGGTGTTGCAGCACAGGGGGCAGGATGCCGCCGGGATCGTGACCATTGATAGTGGAAACTTCCGGCAACGCAAGGCCAATGGCCTAGTGAAGGACGTGTTTGAAGTACGTCACATGCAACGCCTCAAAGGGCATATCGGCATCGGTCATGTCAGATACCCTACTGCAGGCAGCTCCAGCGCCGCGGAAGCCCAACCGTTCTATGTCAACTCCCCCTACGGCATGGTGCTGGCTCACAACGGTAACCTCACCAATGCCAAGGAGCTGAAAGAGCAGCAATTCAAGGTGGCCCGTCGTCACATCAACACCACGTCCGATTCTGAAGTGCTGTTGAACGTGTTGGCCCATGAGTTGGATCGCTGCGATAAGATGGCGCTTGCTCCGACGGATATTTTCGCGGCGGTGCGCAGAACCCATCAGCAGATCCGAGGGGCTTACGCCGTGGTTTCATTGGTGATTGGCCACGGTCTTATTGGTTTTCGTGATCCCAACGGCATTCGCCCGCTGATCTTGGGGCGCCGAGTCGACGAGCTGGGGCAGGTGGAGTATATGCTCGCCTCCGAGAGCGTAGCGCTTGATGCGATCGGCTTTGAGACGGTGCGCGATGTGGCGCCGGGAGAGGCAATCTACATCACCGAGCAGGGCCAGCTCTTCTCCGAGCAGTGTGCGGAGTATCCACAGATGAGCTCTTGCATCTTTGAATATGTCTATTTTGCTCGGCCCGACTCCTTTATCGACAATGTATCCGTCTATGCCGCTCGCCTTAACATGGGGCGCAAGTTAGGCCGCAAGATTGCCCGTGAGTGGGAAGATCTCGATGTGGATGTGGTTATCCCAATCCCCGAAACCTCCTGCGACGTGGCGCTCGAAATTGCGCATACCCTCAATTTGCCCTATCGCCAAGGCTTTGTTAAAAACCGCTATATCGGCCGCACATTCATCATGCCGGGCCAGACTCAGCGCAAAAAATCGGTACGGCGCAAACTCAACGCCATCAGCTCCGAGTTCAAGGGCAAGAAAGTGCTGCTGGTAGATGACTCTATTGTCCGTGGCACTACCTCCGAGCAGATCATCCAGATGGCCCGTGAAGCAGGGGCTGCCAAGGTCTATTTTGCCTCGGCTGCGCCTGAGATCCGCTTCCCCAATGTTTACGGTATCGACATGCCGACCGCCAACGAGCTGATCGCCCATGGCCGTGAGGTGGAAGAGGTGTGTCAGTTGATTGGCGCCGATGGCCTGATTTTTCAGGATTTGGAAGATTTAGAAGAGGCGGTGCGGGAGATCAACCCGGATTTGCGGCATTTTGAAACCTCGGTATTCAATGGTCATTACATCACCTCTGATGTCGATCAGGGCTACTTAGATCACCTTAACGCGCTGCGCAGTGATGACAGCAAGGCGGTGCAAGAGTGGCAGGAAGGGACCAGTAATCTGGAAATGTTTAACGAAGGCAGTTAAACGTTTTCTCTCCTCCCGCCCTGCGGATTGTTGATCAGCAGGGCGGGGTGGCCAAGTCGCGGTTACCTCTGTTCCCTTGGGTTGACCTAGCCATAAAAAATCCGAAACCGCAGGGTTTCGGATTTTTCTTTGAGCGCAAGGGAGTAACGCAAGCGCCTAGCCACCGATCAGGGAGGGGTTATTGGGCGTCGAGATAGCGCTCGGCATCCAATGCGGCCATGCAACCCGTGCCTGCTGAGGTGATGGCTTGCCGGTAGTTATGGTCGGCCACATCCCCAGCGGCGAAGACCCCTTCGATGCTAGTTTGGGTGGCAAATCCTTCCAGCCCACCACGGACCTTCAGATAGCCATGTTGCATCTCAAGCTGGCCGGCAAAAATCTGGGTATTGGGCTGATGGCCGATGGCGATAAATACCCCCATCAGTGGCAGATCGCTGCTGGTATTGGTCACGGTACTGCGCAGGCGTACCCCGGTGACCCCCATTTGATCCCCTAATACCTCCTCCAGCGTTTGGTGGGTATGGAGCACAATGTGGCCGCTGGCGACCTTGTCATGCAGACGCTTGATCAAGATCTTCTCGGCACGAAATTCATCGCGGCGGTGGATCAGGTGCACCTTCTTGGCGATGTTGGCCAAGTAGAGCGCCTCTTCCACTGCGGTATTGCCGCCGCCAACTACCGCTACTTCTTGATTTCGATAGAAAAAGCCATCACAGGTGGCGCACGCCGAGACACCGCGTCCTTTGAATGCCTCCTCAGAAGGCAGGCCCAAATACTTGGCCGAGGCGCCGGTTGCGATGATCAACGCATCACAGGTGTATTCACCGTTATCCCCCTTAAGCCGAAATGGGCGCTCGGTCAGGGCCACCTCGTTGATGTGATCAAATAAGATGCGGGTATCAAACTTCTCTGCGTGCTCTTTCATGCGCTCCATCAGTGCAGGACCGGTCAGTCCTTCCGGATCACCTGGCCAGTTTTCCACCTCGGTGGTGGTGGTCAGCTGACCACCTTGCTGCATCCCGGTAATGAGCAGCGGATTGAGGTTAGCGCGGGCGGCATAGACGGCGGCGGTATAACCCGCTGGGCCGGAGCCCAAGATCAGCAATTTGCTGTGAGTGGTGTGGCTCATGGTGTGTTTCCAGGGTGTGATGAGTTTGCGCGATTGTAGGTAATTCGTGATACAGGGTCAAAGGCCTACGTGACCCATGAGGTGCGATGAGCAGACCGGTCTGCTGCGTTAGGTTGGTCAATTCGGTGGCGTGATGGCAGTGCAGACAGCGGGGCGCCGCCGCGAGGCGCTAACGAGAAGGCCAATGCGCTCTATGGGATAAACAGCAAATGAAAAAGCCCAGTCAAAAGGCTTAATGCCAGTCAGGCTTAACTGACTGGCATGGGTGGTTTTCAAATAACATTGACGTGCTTTGGGATATTCTTGATTCTTTTTTGGTTTATTTGTGTGTGTTTTTCATGCAAAGTCAATTCAAAAAACATTCGTTATCTCGCCTAGGGATAACCGCCAAAGGTAAATAGGTGTATCACTCGATATTCACGCTAGTGTTTGCATGGAGTGAAGTCCAGTTTTAACATCAAATTTGTATAAAATGATTTCTTCTGTATTGAATGAACTATTCGTTTCCGTGAATTTTAATGATGATAAAAAACCAAATACCATTACATTGCAGATATTTCCACTGATTACAACCCAAACATTATCCTTGTCTAATAAATGCTCTAGCACTTTATTCTCTATGAAATTAAAAGACAGTTCCTGTTTTAATTCTTGTTCAAAAAGCGACTCGCTTATATTAGATGCAACTGAATCATAAATGTAATTATGGCCAAAATGATAAACAAGTAGCTCATACGAAATCTTTAAATGAAGAAGCAGGGTGTCTTTTCTGTTAACAGTAAAACTTCCAGAAAGGGTGGGCTGTGTGACAAATGTCTCTTTTTCAGCATTTTCTAGTATTTTTCCCGCTGCATGAGAGCATTGCGCATCGGAGTAGTTTTTGCCTTTTTCTGCATAAACACGCTGTAACTTTTTTGCTAGTATGCTTTTGGCTTTATGTTGATCCTGTTTATCAATTTTTAGGGTTATATCTAACCCATCATCATCTTCAAGAATATCGATACTAGGTAAAGTTATAACTCTGTTGTCGTCATTGACTCTGATTTTGCCTAAAGATGGATGGTCATATAAACCAGAAAATGCTGAGGTCGTTTTCTTTGATTTACCAGAAATATTATAGACTTGTTTGCTAATTTTAAAAATAAAACTGTTAGATAAGCGACCCTCAAAGCCATGGCCAAATTTACTATTGCATATTTTACAAACATTCTTTGCGGTAAGAGTCCCACCAATGAATTCTGGAACTATATGTTCGTCTGTTAATGGATTATCCGCCGTGATCGGATTCTTATCTAAGCAAATAATACAGTTCACGATTTATACCTCAGTAATATAATGGCTGCAAAAAAACAGTCTATCATTATCTTAAGCGATTAAAATGATCTAGATAAAAGAAGGCGCGTTGGTAGGTGAAATATTGAGCTAAAAAGTGGCATTGGATTGTTTTGTCGGGTTAGACAAAAGACCCTGCTGTTACGATGGTGACCTCTTCCTTTGAAATTAGAGTGGCTAAGTATGCAAGCACCGAATCTGTCATTATCTATGACATTGATGTAAGAAATATGCTTAAGCAATTGCTAGACAGTGATTTAGCTTCAATGCAAGACCCGATGGGTTTTGCTGGCTACACAAATCCATGTAACTCAGATGAACTAAAAGATTATGCTTTGTCTAAGCTCAGAACTGCGGTTACTCGTGTGGATAAAGCCCGAGTAACGGAGGCAAATGGTGACACCAAAGCTGCGTTTGATTGGTGGAGTATGGTCTATAACGGCGTTGTTGAACAAACGCATATCTGCGCAGTTTCAATCATTGAAATCAGCAGAACTTTCTGTGCACCACCATAGCCGTGACACAGGAGTGCGGCTTTCAAGTGCGACGTTTACGCTTGTGTCGCTTTTAGTTGTTGTGTTTGATCTATTTGTGTTTACCCCTTGGGTAAAAAAATGGAGAGATAATGCAGCAAGGATTCAGGAGGTCTTTGATACTAACCTGTTTGAGTTGGAGTGGAATGAAATCGTAGTCGGGAAAAAACCAGAGTATGAGTTAGCTTATGAAAAAGCTAAAAAATATGGGTTAGATGCAGAGCGTATTGTAAACCTAAAAGAGTGGTATCCAACTGTGATAGATAAAGTTACAAGTATTTTTGGAGTGTTTTTTTGCCAACGAGTCAATATATATTGGGATACTAGAATGCGACTGCGATACAGTTTAGCTGTCCGTATGATACTTGTTCTTATTGAACTGGGTGTGATGGGATACGGTATTTATACGAAGAAAGATATGTTTTAATTTTAGCCTATGTTGTCGCACCACTTGCCTCTACGTACATCTTTGGTTATCGCCAAATGATAGAGCATGGTGATACAGCGAGTAGGTTTGAAAAGCTAAAATGGTTTTCTGAAAAGATATGGTCTGATGCATTAGATGGTAAAGATTTAGCGTCGATAAAGGCTAAGTGTAGAGCATTACAAGACCAAATTTTTGAACACAGGAAAAAATCCCACCTATATTTGACTTTCTCTTTAAATGGTTTACCAATAAAAGTGAGTCGCTTATGTACAAAGGGGCTGAGGCCTTGGTTAATGAGTATATTCAGCGTAATGTGATGCGGTAATAACTCAGAGGGTGATGGCGAATCTGGCCACTTTTATATTATTTTTGCTGGCTTGTGCAGGAAGAGCCTTTAATCATAAAAGGCTCTTTATTGAAATGGTCTCATAACCTCCCATTCAATTTTAAAATTGCCCCGAGAGCTATAAAAAAGAAGACAGTGATAGCGTTGGCTACAAATGAACTGATAACCCATGCTTTGATTGTGGAAGGTACTGTTTTTAGAGACCACCTTTTGAAAATCAAATAATATCCATATCGATGAAATCTAGAATATTGAAGATATAAAAACTCACTTTCATGCTCCGGTTTTATAGACCAATATTTGTCAATCTTACGTGTGAAATTCATAATAAATAAAGAGTTTATAATTAAAATGACTAGCCATGAAACAAATATAAGTGCAATTACGTCGGCTTGTGTCATTATTTTTTACCAACCATTCTGATAACCTCGTATATACCATTGGTTGTAGCTTCAGCAATTTTTCCGGCAGCATTACCAACGAAATCACCACCGTAGTATCCGCCAACTACTGCTCCAGAAACAGCAACTACAGCAACAACGGGGGCAGATAAAGTTCCACCAACCACTATTGCAATCGTGGTTGCGCCAGTGACGGCAAGACTTGCTCCAGTAGATGCCCCCCATGAGCCCCCGATAAAGCCACCATATACACGTCCTGCTTCTCTGGCGGAGATTGAAAGACATTGCTGCCCTATGCCATCGGTACATGCCTTAGATGCGGTATTCAAAGCACTAAATGAATCCAGCCCCACACTAACCCAACCTAATCTATTTACACCTTTTACATAAGTTGAAATGCTTTTTAGTCTGTATCCTAATGCAGGGACCTCCCCGTAACGAGATACTGTTCGCCAGTTATGAGTAACCGACTTCGTCGATAGACCTAGCCTGTGCTTTAGTTTGTCATACTGGGGGATTTTGATACTGGACATTGTCATTTTTTCTAAAATGTTATCCAGTTTATTGAATAATGCTTGTCGCTGGGAATAAAACTCAGGAGCAAGTCGACTTCCCTTGGAGGCTTCAGCATGAGTTACATATAGTAGATTAATCTGATTAAGTGTGTTGTGTAGATCTGTTAGTCGCTGACTTATAGCGGTACTTATCCCACCAAATGCAGCTGATGGTGTCGACAGATCTTGTGCTGCGAGATAATCAAATAAATCAATATGCGCTTTTAATACTTCCGCTTCTGCAGGTGTTAGTTTCTGAATCCCTTCACTGGCCTCCTTGGCCTGAGTTTTGAGCAAAATCAACCGATCCTTCTCCGCTAAGGTCTTTGGCTCATTAGCTAAAATAACAAGCTCGCCAGGCAAAACCATATCCTGAAGATGTTCGTTGTTGCGCTCAAACATAGACTGTTGCTGGAAGTTGGCTTCCGGCCCGTACAGCTTTTTGTAGATAGCGTCTTTGCTCTGGTGGTGTTCGTTCCAGTAGTAGCCAACGTCAAACTCTTCAATGACTGGTTCTTGAGTCTTTGGCATCAACTTACTGAGAGTCGGCTCGGGTTCTGGTATCGGTTCCGGGCGGTGAGGTGCCGAACCGAAACCACTTGAGGGAGTCTTCTTCGCTTCATAGGCTGCCTCAACTGTGCGACGGAACTCGTCACTTCCATTTACCTGTAACTTTCCATCGACCACGTTTACACAGCTGTCTCTGGTCGATCGGCCCACAGCAACACGGCTGCCATCTCTAGAACTACCTTGGTCTGGGCCTAGTATTCTCAAGAACTCATCCTGGGTTAGCTCGCCAATACTCTTGGTCGCCATGTAAACAACTCCTTTTAAACGTAAAGGTTTTTGTGAGCAGGCAGTCTGCCATATTCTGGGTTTCATTCAAAACATGGGGTATCCAAGGAGCCATTTCTGACAGCGTTTGTAGGTTGAACTGCTGGGGGAAACTAGGGGGGCTTTACTGGAAATTTTGCGTGAAAGTTGCCGACGGTCGCGTCGGCGTGACGATCCGTCACCTCGTCGGCATCGACGCGACTTTTCGTAACTCCTAGCAAACTCAGCCACAGCCTCCAAAGACCGGATATGCTCCAGATCTGCTCGGTCTTGCTCAGTAACCATTCCTTGTCCCTTGTTCCTCCTGAGCGTCTCCATCTTTCAATCCGTGTTATCTCCACGCCAGAACCACCTGCTACGGTCTGAACATCCCCATGGTCTCCCCGCAGAAAGACCGGAAGCTGTGACCGGAGGGGTTTTCTGGGGGAATCGACGCCAGGGGAGGGGATGGCTCTTGGCACGAGCGAGAGCGTGACCCATTCACCAGCTGAGCTGACCGGATAGGGATTGGAGTAATCGTTAGTCGAATTTGAGTTGAGAGAAAACAGGGAGAGTAGATCGTTCACTGCGGAGGAATGTGCGAGAGCTGCGCATAAAGTCAGAAACAAAGCGGCTCTACTGATAATGCCAAAGTCTGCAAGACATACATGAAAAAGCCCAGCCAAAAGGCTGGGCTTTTTCATATTAAATTTGGCTCCCCCGACTGGACTTGAACCAGTGACATACGGATTAACAGTCCGCCGTTCTACCGACTGAACTACGGGGGAATTGGCTCCTCCTACTGGACTTGAACCAGTGACATACGGATTAACAGTCCGCCGTTCTACCGACTGAACTAAGGAGGAATTGCCTGTCTCAATGAGACGAGCGGGATATTAATGAGCCGAGACGCAGGTGTCAACCTGATCACCCAGCGAAAAGCGGATTTTCGCCGCGTTTGCCCAAAACTTACCCGCTGCGAGCTGTTTTCTGCACAAATGGTTGTTTGGCGGGGCGTTTATGGCGCCATAGGCTGGGTAAACCGCTGCATGTTTTGATGACCACACCATTGACGAGCGGAGCCAATGTTCGACTGAACGAGATGATATGAGTGGATAACGCGACCGGTGGCCGGGGTCGCCAACAGGGGGGCGGCACATAGTCAACACCTCGGCCGCCTCTAGGCAACATCTAGCCGCGCGATGATGATTCCTTGATCCGGTCTATCGAAATGTCGCTTAGGTTGGCGTAAGGTGGCGCTGGATACCATCGCCGTGTCGACACTTACTGCCGGCCCTTGATGATGCTCGGGTGCCGGAGTAGTTCGGCCTTTATCTCTCTCTTTTGGTATTACAACGGATATGCACAAGCAAGTTCCCTTAAATAGCGTGAAACTGGCCATTGCGTTACGTCAGTCCTGTCTTGATCAGCATTATGGTATGGCGCACTTGGGGCGAGACCTGATCGCTGGCATCACGGTCGGTATTATTGCGATCCCGCTTGCCATGGCACTGGCGATTGCCAGTGGTGTCCCCCCCCAGCATGGGCTCTATACCGCGGTTATCGCTGGTATCGTCATCGCGCTGACTGGCGGCTCTCGATATTCTATCTCTGGTCCAACTGCTGCGTTTGTGGTGATCCTCTATCCCGTGGTGCAACAGTTTGGGTTGGGGGGGCTGCTAATGGCGACCCTGCTTTCCGGCTTGTTTCTTATCGTAATGGGATTGGCCCGCCTTGGCCGATGTATTGAGTACATTCCCCCCTCCGTGACCTTGGGCTTTACCGGTGGGATTGCCATCGTGATCGCCACCTTGCAGATCAAGGATTTTTTGGGCTTAACCGTGGCCAACATGCCGGAAGATTATCTGGGGAAAGTCGAGGCACTTAGCCACGCCTTACCCAGTTATCAGTGGGGAGATACGCTAGTGGGCGTAGTGACGCTCGCGGTATTACTGGGCTGGCCACGGTTACGCTTGCCGCTGCCTGGGCATCTGCCGGCGGTACTGACTGGCGTTAGCCTGGCGGTTGGGCTCAAGAGCATAGGGGTTGATGTCGCTACGATTGGCAGTACCTTTAGCTACACCTTGGCCGATGGCTCGCACGGGATGGGGATCCCGTCGATTGCCCCAACCTTGGTTATGCCGTGGTCGCTACCTGGTGCAGGGGGGCATCCGGTCGTGTGGGATCTGGCGACCATTAAAACCCTGCTCCCTGCTGCCTTCTCTATGGCGATGCTGGGGGCTATCGAGTCGCTACTCTGTGCCGTGGTGCTCGATGGCATGACGGGCCATAAGCACAGCTCTAATGCCGAGCTGGTGGGGCAGGGGCTTGGTAATGTGGTAGCCCCTTTCTTTGGTGGAATTACCGCGACAGCGGCAATCGCGCGATCTGCCGCTAACGTGCGTGCGGGTGCTGCGTCGCCTATTTCCGCCCTGATCCATGCACTGGTGGTGCTGGCCGCCATTCTGGTGTTGGCACCTTGGCTGTCGTGGTTACCGCTTTCCGCGATGGCCGCCTTGTTGCTGATCGTCGCGTGGAACATGAGTGAGGCGCACAAACTGGTGGATCTGGTACGCAAAGCGCCCCGATCCGATGTGCTAGTGCTGATCGTGTGCCTGTTACTGACGGTTATTTTCGACATGGTCATCGCCATTACCTTTGGGGTTATCTTGGCTTCGGTGCTTTTTATGCGAGAGATTGCCAAAATGACCAAACTCAGCGACATGGCAGGACACCCTCGCTACGCTGACGCACTTCCCGCGCACTGTTTGCTCTATAAAATCAATGGCCCGCTGTTTTTTGCGGCGGCAGAGCGGGTATTTACTGAGCTTGCCGCACAGGTAAAAGACCAGCGTGTACTAGTGCTGCAGATGGAGGCAGTCCCTATTCTCGATGCTGGTGGTTTGGCGGCGTTTCTTGACTTTACCAAGCTAATGGCAACGTCTGGCGTGGCACTGCGCGTGGCTGAGTTACCGTTTCAGCCCTTGAAAACCTTGGCCCGAGCCAAAGTGCGTCCGCAGCCTGGCCAGCTTGAGTTTTATGGTTCATTGGAAGAGGCGATCAACGGAGCGTCGATACAGGATGTGGCTAGGCAGTAACGTTACGGCACAGAAAGTGCCATGTTTTCGGCTCTTGGCTCGCATAGTGAGCAAATAGACGTAAAAACAAAAAATTGCATTGACCCTAGCGTATCCAATCCCTTACATTACGCCCCGTTCAAATGCCGCGCTGCGATAAGCACGGCATACCATAGATAGAAGGCGAGTAGCATAGCTGCCCACCGACGAAGTTGGTATTAAGCGCGCATAGCGTGCTCCGTAAGCCACTTCAGATGTAGTAAAAAATTTGGTGAGGTGTCCGAGTGGCTGCCCACCGACGAAGTCGGTATTAAGCGCGCGTAGCGTGCTCCGTAAGCCACTTCAGACGTAGTAAAAATTTGGTGAGGTGTCCGAGTGGCTGAAGGAGCACGCCTGGAAAGTGTGTATACGGCAACGTATCGAGGGTTCGAATCCCTCCCTCACCGCCAAA
>NZ_PGGC01000072.1 GCF_002795305.1 Aeromonas cavernicola | reverse complement strand
AAACATGAACAGCTCAGGGGCATACTTACCGCGTTCAGCCTGAATCAGCGCCTTCGCTTGCTCACGTTTTGCTAATAACATCTTGAGCCCCGGATGCACCGCCAGCGTGTCATCTATCAAGCCCTGCGGTTGTGGCATCTGTGGATTAATAAACAGCGGTGTTAACGCTACAGCTCCCTTCAGCTTCACCATCTGATCTAAGGCTAACTGGGTGATGTCGAGACGACGGCGAGAAGTTTGCGTATCAACCCGAGCCCGATCATAAGCAGCTTCAGCGGAAAGCCGCTCAACTTGAGCAATCTGCCCCTGTGCTTCCAGCTTGCGGGCATGATCAAGATGGCGCGCCAGCCCCTGTTCAATCTCTTGTTTGGTCTGAACCAGTTGCGTCGCAAGCACCACCCCAAAATAGGTCTGGGAGAGGCTTTCAAAACTCGCCTGCTGTTTCAAGGCCAGCAACTCCCGCGCCTCCTCAACCTGTGCTGCCCGGACCTGTTGCGCGGCATCAATTCGCCCCCCAACAAACAGCGGCCAGAGCATTCTTACAGAGCTGGTGACACGGTTCTGTTCGGTCAGCGAAGCGGCCAACCATTTCGAGTCGATGCCCATCGAGCCAAGCGTCTCTCCCACCACGGCAGAATGTTCCAGCTGGTTATCCAATCCCATTAGGTCGGGTTTGGCAATCCGCGCATAATCGGCAGACAAGGTGATATCGGGCAAATACATGGCCTTAGCAGCCTCACGCAGCAAGGTGGCACGATCTACGCTTGCTTGCTCAGCAGCCAAGCCATCATCTTGCTGCATGACTCGGGTCCATGCCTCACTAAAGCTGAGCGACTGCGCCTGAGCTGAGCTAATAAACACGCCTAGCAGACACGGTAAAAGCAATTTGATGTGCGTTGACGTCATACATCCCCGACCGATGTTGTAACAAATATGTTTGGATTTTTTACTCTATTCATAGGCGGCAAATCATACCCGATTTAAATCTGCCGTCATTGACCGCGCGCCACAGATCTTGGATTTACCCACCTGCAGGCCATCGCAGCGACCACCATACTGCACCGCGACAGCGCACCGACCGCCAGCACTGAACCTAACAAACGACACCAAAATTGGACACAATTAAACCCAACCAACAGGGGGTATCCACGTAGCGGGAGGGCAAAAAAACACCATGGCGTCCATCAACATGCCAACTAGGGGAGTCGATGTCAGAAAGCACCGACTGACAACCAAGGGGGAAAACATATAAGCTGCTGTCAGGATTGGCATGATGTCACTCTCTATGCACTAATGGTCACTCACTGTGGCACCTCTTGGATCTAGCCTAGCGTGACCATCGCACCACCGATGACGGCACCTATTTCACCTATCAACGTAAGCACACTTTTTATGAATGTTCGCATACTCAGTCTGATTCTGGCGACCAGCGGGTTAGTCGCTTGCTCCACCACACCGCCGACCGATACCGAGCTTGCCCAAGGCGCAGCACAAGGTAATGGCAACGCACAATATGAGCTGGCCAAACGGCTAGCCGCTAAACCTGATTACCCTAACGCCATGCATTGGATGCAGCAGGCGGCTCAATCTTCCGGCCCAGAGGCGGCGGGTCAGTCAGTACGCGCTAACGCCGCATGGCAGGTCGGGGAGTGGTATCGCAGCGGACTTGGCGAGCCCAAAAATCCGGCCCTTGCCGAGCAATGGTGGCAACGCGCAGCCCGCCTTGGCAACAGCCAAGCCAGCTACCAACTGGGCCTGAACTGTCAGCAACGCTACCAAGGCAAACTGGCCAGTGAGTGTCTCGACTGGTTTGAGCAAGGGGCAAGACGGGATCACGCCCCCTCCCAGTTAGTGCTGGGGCAGTGGTATGCCCGCCAACCCGGTGCCGAGGTAGATGCTATCAAGTGGCTGGAAAAAGCCGCCGAGTTAGGGAATGGAGATGCCCAATACCAACTTGGGTTGCGCTATGAGCAGGGCAAAGGGGTCGCCAAACGCCCAGACTTAGCCCAGCGTTGGTATGAAAAAGCCGCCGCCCAGCAGCAGCCAGATGCGCTGCTATGGCTTGCGCGCAAAGCAGCACCGGCAGATGAATTGGTGGCCTACCAACGGGCGGCTAACGCTGGCTCCGCCGGTGCACAGCTCTGGCTCGGCATGGCCTATCTGGCAGGGGAAAAGGTGACGGTTGACCCAGCCCTAGGTCGCTACTGGCTTGAACTAGCGGCGGGCCATGGCTCCCATGAGGCGGAATACCAACTGAGCTTGCAAGAGCGCGACTATGATACCCGGGTCCACTGGCTAACCTTGGCGGCACAAGGTGGGATCAGCAAAGCCTACTTCGAGTTGGGCCAACTGCAACAAGAGCAAGATGACTTGGAACAAGCCAGGGTCAACTACGGCAAAGCCGCTGCGCAGGGTCACCGCCAAGCGCAGTACGCTTACGGTGAGATGCTGCGGCTGGGGCTGGGGGGGAAAGAAGATTACGCCCTCGCCCTGCAGCAGTATCAACTAGCGGCCCACCGAGGCGATCGAATGGCGCAATATCGCATGGGCACCCTACGTGAAGGTGGCCTTGGTGCCCCCCGCAACCGAATCCACGCCTACGCGTGGCTATCATTGGCGGCCACCGAAGGCATGCCAGAAGCCGTGCAAGCCCGTAATGAGTTAGAAGAGGTGATGTCAACGCCTGAAATCAAGCAGGCGCAGCAACTATCAGAACATTGGTTTGGCAAAATCGAGGCCCCTAGCCAAAAAAGCTGAGCCCCTGTTCCCCCCAGCTGCAAGCTAGCCCAAGCAGGAGAGGCCTCTCGCTCCTGCTTGTGACTAGCCTTATCAGATGTGGCGCCGACCGCCATCCTCACCGCAGACATCACCACCCATAATAAAATAGGGAGGCGACATGCCTCCCTATTGACTGGCTGCGCCAGCATATCATCTGAGATCAGCGGTTAGCGCTGACTACCGCTACCGATACCAAATGGAATACGGTATTGGCTGCGCTGTGCCCCTAAGCTCACCGTCAGATTGCCCTGAGCACGGCTCGGGATTTTTACCTGCTGGGTCCCCAACAGATTAGCGTGTACCGATGCCAGCACATCACCTGATTCATCCCGCACTTCTAACATCGGCTGGCTGTTTCCCTCTACCGCGGCTGTCGCATGCCAGTTAACAAACAGCACACCTGGAGCGGCGTTAAAATCAGCCGGTATAGCAGCGTTGGCAACACCGGTGGTCATCAGGCCTGCAATGGCCAGCATTTTGATTAGCTTGTTCATGTTTTTCTCGCTCATTTGGTTATGTCATTGAAGGCCGGTGTGGCCATCCTCAATGCATCCATGCAAGAGGTCATTCAAATAGTATGTTGCTCTTTAGGTGGCACCAGACACGGATTAGTAGGTGGTGATGCGCCAGAATGACCTGTTGTTGCACTACTTGGCTCTCCTGCCTAAGCGTTGAGTAAATATTAACCGCCATTATCTTGGGTTGTTAGCGAGATAAACTGCCTTAGTGATTCAAAAAAATTGAATCACCTGTAAAGCTGGGGTTCATAAAGCTCCAGTGAAGGTCGCTGACGCGGACCGTAAACCATATCAACAAGGGGATTCGCTAAGAGCGAGTACGCAGGAGCTAGACATCGAGCGACCAGCCAAAAAGGGACAAACCCAAGAGCCAAGAGCCAAGAGGACATTCATCCATGATGGCATCAATCGATGCACAGTGCAGAGGCAGGTGTCGAGCCTATAGCAGCAACAAAAAAGGCCTGATTTCTCAGGCCCTTGCTCCATCACCAGTACGGTGCTACTGCTTGGTCCCTTGGGGGGACTTGAGGTAGCGGAAGAACTCGCTATCCGGTTTCAGTACCATCAAATCACCACCAGCGGCAAAGCTCTTGCGGTAGGCCTCCATACTACGCACGAAGCTGAAAAACTCAGGATCTTGCTTGTAGCTGTCGGCGTAGATTTTGGCGGCTTCCGCGTCACCCTCACCTCGAAGCTGACGCGCATTACTCTCCACATCGGCAATCATGACGGTGACTTTACGGTCAATGTCTGCTCGCAAAATCTCAGCCTGCTCACGCCCCTGCGAACGATGTTCACGGGCAACCGCAGTCCGTTCGGCACGCATCCGCTGATAGATAGAGCTGGAAACTTCAACCGGTAGGTTGATCTGTTTGATCCGCACATCGACTACCTTGATACCGAGCTCGGAGGAGCGCGCCATCTTCATCAAGGCATCTTCCATCACGGTACTGCGCTCGCCAGAGACGATATCTTTGATGGTGCGGTTACCGATCTCGGAGCGCAAACCGTTATTGATCTTGCGCTTGAGCAGATCCTCCGCCTGCATTTTATTACCGCCACCAGTTGCCAAGTAGTATTTGGAGAAATCCTCGATCTTCCACTTCACGTAGGAATCGATGATCAGATCCTTCTTCTCGGAGGTCACAAAACGATCCGCCTGCCCCTCAAGCGTTTGAATGCGGGAATCCAACTTACGCACTTGATCAATCATCGGCACTTTAAAGTGCAGACCAGGCTCGTAGAGCCGCGGTTCGCCGGAGTCGACTCGTTTCACCTTACCAAACTGCACCACAATCCCCTTCTGCCCTTCATCAATGATGAAAATGGAAGAAAAGCAGACCATGACTGCCACGGCGATTGCACCAATAGCTAGCTTTTTCATCTATTAGTTTCTCCCCGAGCTGAAACGATCACCACTGCGCAGTGGCGTTGGTGTGGAGTTAGCACCCTCATTGGTAGGGGCAGAGACCTCATTCACTGGGGCACTCGCCGGCCGAGCGGGCTGCACCGCATTCGCTTTACCTGATAACTTATCAAGCGGCAGATAGATCATGCTGTTGTTGCCAGCTGGCATGTCGACCACGACCTTGTTGGTTTGCTGATAGAGGTCTTCCATTGTTTCCAGATAGATACGCTCACGAGTCAATTCGGGCGCAGCTTGATACTGGGGCAACAGCTCATTAAAACGGGCCACTTCCCCCTTCGCTTTTAAGACGATCTGGGATTTGTAAGCCTCTGCTTCTTGCTCCAAGCGCTTGACCTGACCACGCGCTTTTGGCTCTACTTCACGGGCATAGGCTTCCGCTTCACGAATAAAGCGCTGCTCATCTTCTTGGGCTGATATGGCGTCATCAAAGGCGTCTTTCACCTCTTCAGGCGGACGTGCGGGCAAGAAGTTCACATCGACAATTTGCAAGCCCATTTGATAGGGCTCAATGATGCCATCGACGACTTGCCACGTCTCTTGACGCACTTTTTCCCGTCCAGTGGTCAACACATCATCCATCTTGGTGTGGCCAACAACATAGCGCAGGGCACTATCTGTCGCCTGACTCAGGCTCTCATCGGCATTGGTCACACTAAACAGATACTGCTCGGGATTGACTACGCGGTATTGCACGTCCATCTCAACCCGTACCACGTTTTCATCTTGAGTCAGCATGAAACCTGACGCAGGAAGAGAGCGCACGGACTCCACATCCACTGGAAGCACGCGGTCAATAAAGGTCGGTTTCCAACGCAAGCCGGGTTCGACGATATGGGAAAACTCCCCAAACCGCAGCACGACGCCTCGCTCAGCTTCGCGGATGGTATAAAAACCGCTCACGACCCATACCACCACGGCGATAATCAGGGCAATGGACAGGCCAAAACGGCCCACATCACCACCGGATTTGCCCTCCCCAAACAAGCCGCCAAACCGGCGACTCACCTTACGCAGCAGTTCATCCAAATCAGGGGGGCCCTGATTCTTACCGTTGTTCCCCCAAGGGTCACGGTCTTTGCCGTTGTTTCCAGGCTCATTCCAAGCCATCAGCGTCTCCATTAATACAAGCGGATGGATATCATCTCTATCTGACCATTAATGTCTGATAAAGCGTTGTAAACTCTCACCTTCCTGTTTCACGAGGCGATTCCAGTCGGCTGCCTGCAGGCGCACCTCCAGCACGAAATCTCCCTCCTCGCTAAACTCTTCCTGCTCAATTCCTTTCAGCCGATAAAGCGCACTGCGCAACTTTGCTGCTGAGGGAGGAAGTTGCAGAGTGTGGTGCACCATGGTCGTGGCCAATAACTCGGCCAGCGCTTGAAACAGGTATGCACACCCTTCGCCAGTCTGAGCCGACAACCAGACGCGCACAGGGCGCCCCTCATCATCCCGCTCTAACCCAGCTGGACGCTCCGCTAATTTATCGATCTTGTTACAGACCATCAGCTGAGGTCGATCATCGGCTTCAATTTCTGCCAACACCTGTTGCACTGACTCGATATTCTCTTGCATCTGCTCATCAGCACAGTCCACCACATGCAGTAGCAGATCCGCTTCGCGGGTCTCCTGCAAGGTTGCTTTGAAGGCGGCGACCAGATCATGGGGCAAGTGTCGAATAAATCCAACTGTATCTGCCAAAATTACATCACCAACATCTCGGATCTCTATTTTGCGCAATGTAGGATCAAGGGTCGCGAATAGCTGATCGGCAGCATACACGCTGGCAGCTGTAAGTTGGTTGAACAGGGTGGACTTTCCGGCATTGGTGTAGCCCACCAGTGACACGGTCGGCACCTCATTGCGATTACGGGCTCGGCGTCCCTGCTCGCGCTGCTTAGCGACCTTATCGAGTCGACGCAAGATGGCTTTGATCCGTTCGCGCAACAAACGACGGTCAGTCTCTAGTTGCGTCTCACCTGGCCCACGTAAACCGATCCCGCCCTTTTGCCGCTCTAGGTGGGTCCAACCTCGCACCAATCGTGTCGAAAGGTGGCGTAATTGGGCTAACTCAACTTGTAACTTACCTTCGTGAGTTCGTGCACGTTGAGCAAAAATATCGAGAATCAAGCCAGTCCTATCTACAACGCGACACTGGAATAAACGCTCTAGGTTACGTTCTTGGGCTGGCGTGAGAGCATGGTTGAAGATCACCACATCGGCTCCCAGCATCTGAACGTGGGATGCGATCTCTTCAGCCTTACCACTGCCGACAAAAAATTTGGCGCTGGGAGCATGACGGCTAGTGGTGAGCACACCTAACGAATTTACTCCAGCAGAGCTCACCAACATTTTGAGCTCTTCCAGATCCTCTCGTTCTCCTTCATCACTGAAGTTCACGTGCACCAGAACGGCCTGTTCACCAGCTTCGTAACGGTCAAACAAGCACTTGCTCCTTAACGGGTATCATATCAACAACTCTGAATTGGCGAGCGAACCCGCCTTGATTTATCACGATTCGGTATGACCCTCGTCATCAGCCCCACTGCCAGGCACCGGCTGGTGATGATTAACCGCACGGGCAGGAACCACAGTAGAAATGGCGTGCTTATATACCATCTGGCTCACGGTGTTTTTCAGCAAAATAACAAACTGATCAAAGGATTCGATCTGACCTTGAAGTTTGATGCCGTTCACCAAATAAATAGAAACAGGAATCCGCTCACGGCGCAGCGCATTCAAAAACGGGTCTTGGAGAGATTGCCCCTTAGCCATTTTTCTTTTCCTTATAGTTTGTTGTTTTTAAACACCGAATATTTATATAACAACCTGATTATACAGAGAGTGTCAAGCCGCACCAGCGCGAGCGAGTATCCGTTCAAGATTGTCTGCATCGCCAGATTCTAACCACGTCAGATCAGGCCAACTGCGCAACCACGTCATCTGTCGTTTTGCTAATTGACGAGTAGCCACAATGCCACGATAACGCATCTCATCATACCCGACCTCATCGTTTAGATAGTCCCACATCTGGCGGTAACCGACACAACGAATGGAGGGCAAGTCTGGGGTCAAATCCCCCCGCGCCATGAGCATGCGTACCTCTTGTTCAAAACCACCAAGTAACATCTTGTCAAAGCGCTGCTCAATACGCTGATGCAGCACACTGCGCTCGCTAGGAGCAATTGCAAATTGCGCGACGTGATAAGGCAGCCCCGCCCCCTGAACTTGGGTCAACTCCGTCAATGTTTTACCACTGATGCGGTAGACCTCGAGCGCTCGGCTGAGCCGCTGCGGATCGTTAGGGTGAATACGCGCTCCCGCCACCGGATCAATCCGCACCAGCTCGGCATGCAGGGTCTGCCAACCCAGTCTTGCTGCTTCGTCTTCAAGTTTGGCACGAATAACAGGGTCGGCGGCCGGTAGCGGTGAGAGTCCTTCCAGCAGGGCTTTGAAATAGAGCATCGTACCGCCTACCAGCAGGGGAATACGCCCACGCCCACTGATATCGCTCATCTCTTGCAAAGCATCACGACAAAAATCAGCCGCCGAATAGCTCATGGCCGGATCAAGAATATCGATAAGACGATGGGGAGCCTGCGCCAACTCATCAGCGCTAGGTTTGGCGGTGCCGATATCCATGCCATGGTAAATCAGCGCGGAATCGACGCTGATAATGTCACATGGCAGCGCCTGACAGAGGGCAATGGCGAGATCCGTCTTGCCAGACGCCGTCGGCCCCATCAGAAAAATGGCGGTCGGCAAGTGAGCCACGTTTAGTCTCCTTCTACGTCAGCAGAGCATGCAAACTCCGCTAACACCTGTGCTAATGAGAGTGGGCGAACCATCTGTTTATTACTGAGCGGGTCACTCACCTCGCTCACCAGTTCGCTCAGCAAGCGACTGGCGGCGGCAAAATCGTACACTTTTTCATGACTTACCCCCTGATCCACCAACCACTGGCAAAGCACTTGTGCTTGCTGATCTGGGGCGATATGAAGACCGCTTTCGATAAGCTGCAACAGTTCAGGCAACAAGCTCACCAAGTCAGTCTGACGCAATAGAGCAGGCACCCGCGTCAAGATCATGGTGTCGCGCCCCCCACTTTTCAACTCCAGCCCCATCCGTTTGAGCAAACGCTCTTGCTCCGCGACTAGGGTTATCAACGGCTTAGGCAGCTTAAAAGAGACCGGCAATAACAGTGGCTGCGCCGCAAATCCTTGGCCCCACGCCCCCAACAACCAATGACGCAGTAACACCCGCTCTGCCTGCACTAACGACAGCAAGGCTAACGCCTGCTCGCGCTCAATGAGCAAATAGGTTTGCGCTACCAAGGTCAGTGGACGCCATCCTCCTGAGGCCGGTGCCACGGATGCCGCCGCCGGTATGGTCTTAGGAGCATCCATGGCGGCAACGGCGGGCTCATTGATGGGCAAGGTGGTGAGTAATTCCCCCATCCCACGAATCGCCGCTCGGCTAGGGGCTTCCGGTGGCAAGTAGTGGCTACCACGCCCTGCGTTGACCTGCTCTTGCACCTGTGGCGGTGCACGATACTGGTGCTCAGCGCCATACCACTCGGGGCGTGGGGCCTGACCGGGATAGTCGATAGTGGCGCCACTTGGCAGCTCAACCAGCGTCTCGGCCAGCGGGGCAGACTGCGGGCTGGGTGCTTGGCCCCCTTGACGCAATGCCGTAAACAACGCTTGAAAAATGAAGTCGTGAACGAGCCGAGCCTGATGAAACCGCACTTCGTGCTTGGCTGGGTGGACATTCACATCGACCTGACGAGGATCGAGCTCGATATAGAGTACATAAGCCGCAAACCGGTCGGCGGGTAGCAACTCGTCGTAGGCTTGGCGGATGGCGTGGTTGATAAGCTTATCGCGCATCATCCGACCGTTGACATAGGTGTATTGCAGGTCGTTCTGTGGCCGTGCCCCCTCCGGCGTCGCCAGCCAGCCCCACAGCCGCACGTCGCTGTGCTCGCTCTCTACCGCCAGCGCATGGTGCATAAAGGGAGTACCGCACACCGCCGCCAGCCGCCGTTCCTGCTCAGGTACTGTGGTGGCGCCCTTATATTGGCGTACCACCTTGCCGTTGTGGCGTAGGATCAGGGTCGCATCAAAGCGAGAGAGCGCGATGCGGCGCACCAACTCGTCGATATGGGCAAACTCGGTCTTTTCGCTGCGCATAAACTTGCGCCGCGCTGGGGTATTGAAGAAGAGATCCACTACCTCCACCGTAGTACCCACCGGATGGGCCGCCGGCTTGATGGTGACGTTCATCTCGCGCCCTTCCGCCTGCGCCTGCCACGCTTCTGCCTGTTCGGCGGTGCGGGAGGTAAAGGTCAACCGAGCAACCGAGCTGATGGAGGCGAGCGCCTCACCGCGAAAACCGAGGCTGTTGATCCCTTCCAGATCGTCCAGCGTGGCAACCTTGGAAGTAGCATGACGGGACAGCGCCAGCACCAGTTCGTCTTTAGCGACGCCACAGCCGTTGTCACGAATGCGGATCAGCTTGGAGCCCCCCTTATCGATGTCGATCTCAACCCGGTCGGCCCCCGCATCCAGGCTGTTTTCCACCAGCTCTTTCACCACAGAAGAGGGCCGCTCCACCACCTCACCCGCCGCAATCTGGTTGGCTAAGATTGGCGGTAAAATACGGATCGGCATTGCATCATCCTGAACGTTATTGTTGCGGAATATAGAGCACTTGCCCTATCTGAATATCGCGTGACTTGAGCTTGTTGATGTCGACCAACTGCGCTTGGGTTACTCGGTGTTTCTCTGCCAGTCGAGAGAGACTCTCACCCCGTTTCACCACATGGCGGATCATCTGCGATTTATCGTGCGCTGCACCACTGGTGACCACCGAGTAGGGTTTGATCACCCCAGCCCCTGATGCACTGCTAACACTGCTCACCGGGGCCCCGGTATCACGCACGGTTGCGGGCACCTTATTGGTCACTTGCTGCGTTGCGCGCTGACTGTTCACTGCCGCGCGCGGCGGCTGCCCCTTGCTCTGGCTTGCGCTTCTCTGACCCGTCAGCATGGCGCCTTTGGTCGGATGCGCCCGATAGTAATTGCGGATCCCCTCGAAAATGGCGCGCGCCAACTGGTCTTGATAACTAGAGGTAGCCAGTAATTTCTCTTCTGCATGGTTGGAGATAAACCCGGTTTCCACCAGCACCGAGGGAATATCTGGCGCTTTGAGCACTGCCAGACTGGCGTGTTCCGGCGCCTTTTTGTGCAACCGCGCAACCCTGCCCATGGCGCGCAGGATCTGGCGGCTAACCTCGTAGCCTTCAGCCCGCGATTTATCCATCGAGAGATCGAGGAAGGTCTGCGCCAAATAGGGGTTAGGGTCAGATTCAGCTAAGACTTTGCCCACTCCGCCTAACAGTTCGCCCTGTTTCTCCTGCTTCTCCAACCAGCCCCCCATCTCACGGTTAGCACGGTTAGTCGAGAGCACCCACACCGAGGCACCACGCGGGGTGGCATTATGAAAGCTGTCGGCATGCACCGAGACGAGTAGATCCGCCTTGGCTTTGCGGGCAATTTCCGACCGTTTGTTCAGATCAACAAAGTAGTCGCCACGGCGGGTCAGCACCGCACGCATCCCCGGCTCACGGTCGATCAGCGCTGCCAGCTTCTGGGAGACCGCCAGCGTTACCCGCTTCTCATAGGTACGACGCGGACCGATGGAGCCTGGGTCTTCCCCGCCATGGCCTGGGTCGATGGCAATCACCACCCCCTTGCCTTGGCCACCAACGGGAGCCGAGCGAACAGCCGCTGCTGAGCGCTTTTCCTCATAGGGCAGATCAATGACCAAGCGATGGCCATAAGGGCCTGCTGGCGCTAAGGGAAAAACGATAGGCTTGATTGCCGAGCTGAGATCCAGCACGAGGCGCAAGCCCCCTTTTTCTAGGGGCGAGCTCTGCCGAATTTTGCGCACCAGTTCACTGTTATTTTCGATGCGATCCAAATTCGCCGCGTTAGTGGCGTTGTTAAGATCGATCACCAGACGACTGGGCCCGTTGAGGGTGAAATAGTTAAAATTGGGGGCACTGCTCATATCGAGCACCACCCTAGTGTTATCGGGTGATGGCCAGATGCGCACACTTTTGAGCTGGTTCGCCCAGGCAGGTAGCGCGGCCAAAAGAAGAACCGTAATAAAGATTAAGCGCACGTAGATGACAACCGTTGCAAAATGGCTTCGCCAATGGCGGAACGCGCGTCCAGTAACGCCTCGCGCTGCTCGCCGACATAAGTCAGGGTCAGTTCTAAATCCGGTGCAGGCAGCCAGCCCTCACCTTTCTCTGGCCACTCGACTAAGCAGAGGGTATTCGCCGCGAAGTAATCGCGGATCCCCATAAATTCCAGCTCTTCAGGATCTGCCAAGCGATAGAGATCAAAGTGATACACCTGCCAATCGGCCAGCTCATAAGGTTCAACCAGGGTGTACGTTGGGCTTTTGACCTTGCCCTGATGGCCAAGACCCTGTACCCAACCTCGGGTTAAGGTCGTTTTACCAGCCCCCAGCGCGCCATGCAAAAATACGGTGGTGGCCTGCTGGCAGGCCTGGGCCAAGCGCCCACCAAGGGCGACGGTGGCTGCCTCATCCGGCAATATCATCATCAATTGTTTTGCCATGTTTTTCTTTATCAGCTTGTTTTAGCGTGTCAATCGTATCGGGTTTCGCGCCGATGAAGAAACATCAGCCCGACTATTGGCGAGGTAAAATACCACGGGGAGTGTGGCTTGCTAACCACCCATCGCCCACCTCATTTGATGCCTAATGTGGGCCACTAATTATCCTGATGATGGGGGGATTACGCCAGCCAATTCAATCGACTATCGCCTAAAACCGAGGGGGACTGGCTACAATGCCCCCAGCGAGGAATCCCCTAGACATCGTGATCTGCGTACCTCGCAGCCCCCATGGATAGCTCACATCGGCAGCAACCCGCACCGCCGTGTGATAAACTCCGCAGTCTTTGATTTGCCATCTATCCGTTCACATACCCTTGCAACAAGAGACACACAGTGGCCAGCACGCGATTACCGCCCAATGTTACTGGTGAGATGGACCATCTATGACTCCCCCTGACCTTCAGCAACTGGCTCAAGAGATCAAGCAATGGGCACGAGAGCTAGGATTTGACCAAGCAGGTATCACGGATACCGATCTGGCGATTGAGGAGCCCAGATTGCAGGCCTGGCTGGATGCAGGCCATCACGGCAGCATGGATTATATGGCGCGCCACGGCATGATGCGGGCCCGCCCTCACGAGCTGCTGCCGGGCACGGTGCGGGTCTTATCGGTGCGGATGAACTACCTGCCGTTCGAGGCGGGCTTCGCCGCTACCCTGCGCGATCCGACCCTCGGCTATATCAGCCGCTATGCCCTCGGCCGTGACTACCACAAACTGCTGCGTCATCGCCTCAAACAGCTAGGCGAACGGATCGATGTGCGCTGCGCCGAGTTATGTGCCGACCGGGCCCATCCTATCGCAGAGTGGCGTCCTTTCGTCGACTCGGCCCCGATTTTGGAACGACCACTGGCGGCGAAAGCGGGGCTCGGCTGGGTGGGCAAACACTCACTGTTGCTTAACGAGTCGGCTGGTTCCTTCTTTTTTCTAGGAGAGCTGCTGGTCAGTCTGCCGCTGCCCATCGACGCGCCGGTGGCAAAAGAGCAGTGCGGCAAATGCGTTGCCTGCATCAACATCTGCCCCACCGGCGCCATTGTCGCCCCCTACGTGGTGGATGCGCGCCGCTGTATCTCCTATCTCACCATCGAAAACGACGGCCCGATTCCGGAAGAGTTCAGGCCCTTGATGGGCAACCGCATCTACGGCTGCGACGACTGCCAGCTGATTTGCCCTTGGAACCGCTACGCTGGTGCCAGCGCTGAGCCGGATTTCAAAGCGCGCCCCAGCCTGCACCGCCCACCGCTGCTTGAGCTGTGGGGCTGGAGCGAGAACGATTTTCTCAAGCAGACCGAAGGGAGCGCCATCCGCCGCATTGGCTACCAACGCTGGCGCCGCAATCTGGCGGTCGCCCTTGGCAATGGCCCGGCAACGCCCGAGGTGTTCGCCGCCCTGAAAATGGGGCTGACCACCGCCGAGCACATGGTGGCGGAACATATCGAATGGGCCCTGACCACCTTGGCCCGGCGTCAAACGGAAGAGAACAAAAAGACCCGTTTGCTGATCCGCTGCATCGAAAAAGGGTTGTCGGATCACGCCTAGCTGATCTGCCCCTTGCCGGATGGCAGTGCTTTTTTCATGCTCTGTCGACCTGTAGTGACCAGCACAACGCTACCGCTGCCACTGGGTCGACAAACAATGTAAGGACAATACAGATGCAAATTTTAGGCGTGGATATTGGCGGCTCAGGGATCAAGGGCTGTGTGGTGGACACCGAAACCGGCCAACTGATCGGCGAACGCCATCGCATTGCGACCCCGCAACCCGCTACCCCAGCAGCGATTGCCCATACCCTTAAAGCGTTAGTGGAACACTTTAATTGGCAAGGGCCAATAGGTTGCGGTTTTCCCGCCACCATCCAGCACGGTATTGCGAAAAATGCCTCCAATATTGATAAGAGCTGGATTGAAACCGATGCCGAACATCTGTTTGCCGATGTCACCGGCCAGCCCTGCCACGTATTGAATGATGCCGATGCGGCTGGCATGGCCGAAATGCGTTTCGGCACTGGCAAGGATCGCAAGGGCGTCATTATCCTCATCACCGTCGGCACTGGGATTGGCACCGCAGTGTTCGTCAACGGCCAGCTGCTGCCCAACACTGAGCTGGGCCACTTGATGCTAGAGGGGATGGTGGCTGAGCATTACTGCTCCGATGCGGTACGCAAGCGCGAGGATCTCTCTTGGGGGCGTTGGGGTAAGCGCTTCAACAAGTATCTGGCTCGCCTTGAATTCCTGTTTTCCCCCGACCTGTTCATTCTGGGTGGGGGCAGCGCAGCCAAACTCGATAAATTTGTCGACCGCCTAACCACTCGCGCCCCGCTCATTCCCGCTGCCAGTCTCAATCAGGCCGGTATCATTGGGGCAGCACTGTACGCGGCCAACCGCACTCACGCTGGCCAATAACGGGATGATGGCTGTCTAATCTGCTGGCCACAACGCACTCGGTACCGGTGACGGTGGTCCCGTGGTAGGACGCAACAACCGTGGCCCAAAACAGCCCATTGCTTGGCAAGATTCGAATGGCGGCAACCTTAAGTTTTAGACGTCTAGACGTAGAAACATGCGTTGACATGGCCATCCAGACATCTTAGCATCATCGTCCATTATGGCAGAGCCACATAGTTGGAACCTCTGCCCAATTTCTCTGCCTATAGCGCCATGTGCTGTAAGGCTGTAAGCACGGAAACGTTCATGATTAAGCTGGTCGGTCTCAATAAAGTCTACGGGCAAGGCAGTTCTGCCGTCCACGCACTGCGTGACGTCAGCCTGGACGTGCCCCAAGGCAAAATTTTCGGCGTGATCGGTGCCTCTGGTGCCGGCAAGAGCACCCTCATTCGTTGTGTGAACTTATTAGAGCGCCCAACCGAGGGGCAGGTCATCGTTGATGACCAGGATCTCGTCACATTATCCGAACGAGACCTAACCCAAGCTCGCCGGCAGATTGGCATGATTTTTCAGCACTTTAATCTGCTTGCCTCTCGCACCGTGTTTGCCAATATCGCCTTTCCGCTGGAGCTGGCAGGCTGGAGCAAAGAGAAGATCCAGCAACGGGTTGCAGAGCTGCTGGCGCTGGTCGGGCTGGAAGCCCGTGCCCACGCCTATCCCTCCGAGCTATCCGGCGGCCAGAAGCAGCGGGTGGCCATTGCGCGGGCGCTAGCCCCAGCCCCCAAGGTGTTGCTGTGTGACGAGGCCACCTCAGCCCTCGACCCGCAGACTACCCGCTCGATCCTGACTCTGCTCAAAGAGATCAATGTCAAACTGGGGCTCACTATTTTGCTCATCACTCACGAGATGGACGTGGTGAAAGGAATTTGTGACGAGGTTGCCATCATCAGTGACGGCCGTTTGATTGAGCAAGGTGAAGTTGCTTGGTTCTTTACTCACGCCAAAACCCAGCTGGCCCGTGATTTTATCCACTCCACCATCCATCTTGAAGTTCCGAAGGAGTATCAAGAGCGGATGAGCAAAGAGCGGTTAGTAGGCAGTTACCCCTTATTGAAGCTCGGTTTTACCGGAAGCACGGTCGATACGCCGCTCATTTCCGAAGCAAGCCGCCGTTTCAATATCGACATCAGCATTTTAAGCGCCGACATCGAGTATGCCGGTGGCGTCAAGTTCGGTTTCCTGCTGGCCGAACTGTTCGGGGATCAAGCCCAGTGCGAGGCGACCCAGCAGTTCCTGATCGACAACCATATTCAGCTGGAGGTAATGGGCTATGTCCGCAGCCATGATTAATCTGCTCATCACCGCCCTCGGCGATACCTTGGTCATGGTATTTGCCTCAGCCTTGTTTGGTTGCCTGCTCGGTTTACCACTGGGTGTTGCGCTGCATGTTACCAAAGCGGGTCAGATTCTGGCCAACCCGCTGCTCAACCGTAGCTTGGGCATGGTGGTCAATATTGGTCGTTCTGTACCCTTTATCATTTTATTGGTCGCGATTATTCCATTAACCCGCTTGCTCGTCGGCACCAGTATCGGCACCATAGCTGCCATCGTGCCACTCACCATCGGTGCCGTACCTTTTATCGCTCGTTTGATAGAAGGCGCGCTGATGGAAGTGCCGGACGGCCTGCTCGAAGCAGCCAAGGCCATGGGCGCGAAACCGTTGCAGATCATCGCCAAGGTGCTATTGCCCGAAGCGCTACCTGGCATCCTCAATAGCGTCATCATTACCTTAGTCACGCTGGTGAACTACTCCGCTATGGCTGGTGCCATCGGTGGTGGTGGGTTGGGAGATGTCGGTATTCGATATGGTTACCAGCGTTTTGACCCCACCGTGATGTTAGTCACCGTCGCGATTTTGGTCGTGCTGGTTCAGCTCATTCAAAGCGTGGGTGAGCGCTTGGTGAAGAAATATGATCATCGTTAATCGTCAATTTCTAACAGGAGGTTTTATGAAATTAGGCATCAAATCTGTTGCTGCTGCTCTGCTAGCTGGCTTGGTACTGACTGGTTGTGGTGAGAAAGAGAGCGAGGGGAAAACCCTGAAAGTGGGCGCGATTGCAGGCCCCGAAATTCAGCTGGTTGAAACCGCAGCCAAAGTGGCTAAAGAGAAATATGGCCTGACCGTCGAGATCGTGAATTTCTCCGACTATGTCACCCCTAACGTAGCGTTGAATGATGGTAGCGTCGATGTGAACGCGTTCCAGCACAAGCCCTATCTGGATGCACAAATTCGTGACCGTGGCTTTAAGCTAGTGCCCGTGGGCAATACGTTTGTCTATCCGATTGCTGCTTACTCGAAAAAAATCAAGTCGTTAAGTGAACTCAAAGATGGTGCCCAGATTGCCGTCCCCAACGATCCCACTAACTTGGGTCGCTCGTTGATCCTGCTGGCCAAACAGGGCTTAATCACCCTGAAAGAGGGGGTAGGTCTGGAAGCGACTGTACTGGATATCGCCAGTAACCCACGTAACTTCAAAATTGTTGAGTTGGAAGCAGCACAACTGCCACGCTCGCTAGAAGATGTTGATCTCTCTGTGATCAACAACACGTTTGCAGGGCAAATCGGGCTCACCCCGACTGAAAACGGTCTATTTGTGGAAGACAAAGAGTCCCCCTACGTTAACCTGATCGTCGCACGGGAAGAGAATAAAGATGACGAGCGCGTCCAGCAGTTTGTCAAGGCTTACCAGACTGACGAAGTCTACCAAAAAGGCATGGAGCTGTTCAAAGGCGGCTTAGTAAAAGGCTGGTAATGGTAGATTCGCTAAAAAGGCCACGCAATGCGTGGCCTTTTTGATTGAGGCCGCTATCATACCGAGCAGCACGGCAACACGAACGACGCATCACATGAAGAAATGGTATCTGGCTTACTGTAAGCCAAAAGAAGAGCCGCGCGCCCGCGCCCACCTCGATGCCCAAGGCATTGAATCCTATTACCCCATGGTCGAAATCGAGAAATTACGTCGGGGTAAACGGGTGCCCGTCAAAGAGCCGATGTTTCCCAACTATCTCTTCATCTTTGTCGATCTGGAAGAGGTCACGCCAGTGACCCTGAAATCGACACGCGGCATCAGCCGGATCATTCACTTCGGCAAAGAGTGGACCCCCATCAGCAATAAACTGATTTATCAACTGATGAGCCGAGATGACAGTGATGAAGCACGCGCCAGCTATGCCAAATTACCAAGCAGTGGTGACAAGGTCTTGATTGAAGAGGGACCACTGGCAGGCTTTGAGGCCATTTATATGGAGCCGGACGGCGAAAAACGCGCCATTTTGCTGGTGAACCTGCTCAACCAAGAGACAACTAGCAGCTTCGACAACCACAGTTTTCGTCGGGTGGAGTGAACCTGGCGAGAGCACACCGCTATCCATACCCGCGCCCCAAAACCATGTCAGCTCTACATATCCAGTTCGATGAACTGACGGCGTTCAAACTGTGCACACATGCTATCCCCCTCATCCCTGACTCACACCCAATGCGTATCATTTGGCATGAACGGTGATAGCGGTGCCCCCTAACTTATGAAAGCTCTCTTTCCATGCGGCGTGCCAACGTTTCAACTCGCAGGGGGGCATCGGGCGGGCCGAGAAGAAACCTTGGCATACGTCGCATCCCAATTCGGTAAGAAAGCGCCAAGTCATCTCATCCTCGACTCCTTCGGCAACTGACTTCAAACCCAATTTACGCGCTAGTTCAATGCTCGATTCTATGATGGCTTGGCGAGAAGGGTCGGCATAGCAATGATCAACAAAAGATCGGTCTAGCTTTAACTCGGTGAAAGGTAATAGTGCTAACTGCTGCATCGAGGAGTAACCGGTCCCAAAATCATCGATAGACAAGCCAAAACCATGCATCCGCAAGCGGGTCAACACCTCCAAGGACTTACCAACATCCTGCACAAACGAGCTTTCGGTCACTTCCAGCGTGATAAGCTCTGGATTAATTCCCCAGCGCTGGCACTGGTCGAGCAGAGAGTTACACAAATCCCCCTCGATCAAGGAGGTGGTCGAGAGATTCATCGACAGATTTAATGACAGCCCTGTCTCCTCCCATAGATGGCCATCTCGTAGTGATTTACTGATGATCACTTCGGTTAACTGATCGATCAGACCATTATGTTCAGCCAAAGGGATAAACCGCCCCGGCGGGATCAAACCATATTGAGGATGCTGCCAACGTGCCAGCGCCTCCATCCCCACCCATTTCCCCGAAGAGAAGCTGACCTTAGGCTGATACCAAGGCAGCAGCTGGTCCTGCTCAAGGGCGCGGCGAAGTTCATCGAGACTAAGCCGATGCCCCTCTTCTTTCTTAGCCAGCTCTTGTTGTGGAGACCATGACTCAATCAGTTGTTTCAGCTGCTGCTGAGTTGAGGGTTTTTCGATACGTCCTAACACTTGTAGGCCATAGGCCGTACTCATTCGCAAGACGGCCTCCACTACATCATTTTCCAAGGCACTGGAAAGAATGATCCCACCGTGGAATCCCCCCATCGAGAGGCGGCGTAATAGCGCCATCCCATCCATGCCGGGCATGCGCAAATCACAAAAAAGAATATCAACGGGGTGACACTGGCATAGCGTCAACGCCTCCAGACCATCTTGGGCTTCTAACAGGTTTTGATAACCCAAGCCCCGGATCAGATGCAGTAGCGCCTTACGCTGGAACGCATGGTCTTCAACCACCATGATAACTAACTCATGTTGTGCTTTTTTCATCTAGCCATAGTCCAATTTCGTGGGTGATTGCATTGATCAGTTGCTGTACCGCAAAAGCCAATTCATCGAGCTTATCCATTTGCTTTAACCGAGCGGCCGATTCCAGTTTGGCAGCGTGAGTCGCCAACTCATCCAACCCCACCATGCGCGCGGCCCCTTTGATCCGATGCGCGGTTTCCACTAACGCAAGGGCATCACGGCTTGCTAGCGACTGCGCCATCTCTTCACCATCTTGTCGGTTAGAATCAAGGTATTCTGCGGCCATCAGACGAGCGGTCTGTTCGTCACCAAAGATTGACAACCAGCGCTCTGCTTGCTCGGCAATGCCCTCTTCATTATTTACCTCGGACTCGTTACTGGTGGTCACATTCCCAGACAGCCAATGCGCAAGCAGTTGGCGCAGTGTCTCTAACGGATAAGGCTTAAACAACATACCACTCATACCGGCCGCAACCATCCGGGCACCGGCCTCCTCAGAGGTATCCGCGGTGACCCCGATAATCGGTGCCGTTTCACCTTGGGCGCGCAGTGCCTGGGTTAAGGTGTAGCCATCCATCACTGGCATGTGGCAATCCGTCAGCAACAGCGAAAAGTCTTGTCCCTGCCAAGCCCGCAATGCTTTTTCCCCGTCTTCCACCACCTGGGCTTCGACCCCTAAAATCGCAAGCTGCCTGGCGAGTAACGCACGATTAATAGGGTGATCATCCGCAACCAGCACCTTACCCCCTAACTTTTCAACCACCGTTGTGTGCGCCTGTACTGAACGTTTACAGGTTAATTCAAGGCAGCTCTCTAATAACAAGTCGGGATAAAGGGGGGACAATCCCAAACGCCACCAGTTACTCGAGCCTACCTTGCCGCGCAGCGCTTCATGATGCGACACAACAAGGCCTTTCAGGGCGCTTTGCTGCAGCCACCCTTGCCACTTCTCACCAAGAGCATGTTCGAGCCATTGCTCATCGGCCAATAACAAACCCTGCAAACCGTCATTCAACTGGGAGGCATCGAGGGGTTTCATTTTGGCGCCCAATCGTTGCATTGCAGCACTGAGGGCGGGGTTATCACTGAAATACCACCACTCACTGTCCGCTAACGCCGGTGAATCCCATTGTGGGTGTTGTAGGGGGACAGTGAAACGAAAACGCGATCCTTCGCCAGCCTTACTTTTTAATGTCAGCGTGCCCCCCATCTTGTGGGCTAACTGAGCACAGATGGCTAGGCCAAGACCCGTGCCGCCAAAACGACGATTAATATCTGATTCCACCTGCTGGAAGGGGGTAAATAGCAGCGCTTGCTTCTCTTGCGCAATCCCAATGCCTGTATCTGAGACCCTAATTGCCAGCTGTTCATGGTGATAACTGACGCGAATGGTGATGCAGCCCTGAACCGTGAATTTCACCGCATTATTGAGCAAGTTAGAGATGACCTGCCCAACACGTACCACATCTATATCGGCTTGATCAGGCACACCACGAGCCCACTCGAGAACGACGTTGAGGCCTTTACTGTAAGCCAGGGTTGCATGTCCCCTGATCACATCGCAGATCACCGACTGCAAGCGACTGTTTTGATAATGAAGTTGTAACTGCCCCGCTTCCATCTTAGAAAAATCAAGGATGTCATTGACCAGATAGAGCAAACTGTTGGTCGAGGTCACCACGTTACGCAGAATGTAACGCTGGTCATCATTTAGCTCGCTGCCTTGCAGCAATTCCAACATGCCGTGCATACCCGAAATAGGCGTTCTCAGTTCATGGCTCATGGTCGCTAAAAAGCGGCTACGAGCCTGCATTGCCTGCTCCGCCAAGGCCTGGGCCTGACGTAACTCATACTCCTGCTGCTTGAGCACGGTAATATCTTGGATCACGCCATTTAAAATCAGCTCTTGCTGGCCATGGTGGACAAAACTGCCACGCACCTGTAGGTAGCGATCTCCCTCTGGCCGTTCAACTTTGACCTCTAAGTCAAGAGGTGCCAGCGTCTCATCATGATGGGCAACCTTACTGACAACATCTTGCAACGCATCTTCGGTAAAACCGAATATGTCGCCTGCTGATTCAGAGGTCGTTAATTCCTGTTTATCAACCCCTAATATTTCTTTAACGCCTTGTGAGGTATATAAAAAACGCCCCTGGCCAGGTCCTTGCCATAAATATTGATATACAATACCCGGCATACTATCAGTGATATGAGTCAGTCGAGTTTCTGCTTGGCGAGCGCGCTCCTCAGCCTCTTTTATTCTGCTCACATCCGTTAATACGGTTAACACGCCGAGCATACTGCCATCAGGTGAGCGATAGGGTAATTTGGCATAAATAACATGAAAGGGTGTTCCATCTCGGCGTAAGCTGCTATTTGTCCCCTCCACTTCCAACCCTGTATTCCATACGTAGCGCTCCTCATTGATAATTTGGCTCCGCAGTGTTTCTGACATATGGTCTAAATCATCTGCGGCATCACCTGTAATCGAATTTAAATAAGTATCTCGATACGCATGATTACATAAGGTAATACGCTGCTGATGGTCTCTTAACACCACCATGGTCGGTAAATAATTTAATAAGGTTTGCACAAACAACAGCTGTTCATTAAGTTGGCGTTCCGCTTTCTTACGTTGCTCAATTTGACGACTTAGGCTTCTTGCCCAGAGAAAGACCAGTAACGCCAATACCGAAAATATCGCCATGGCCATGGCCAACCAGCGATAAAAACGGGAGTTATCGGTTTCTATACTGACCGAGGTGTTGAGCCAACGCCGTTCTAACAAGTCCCACTCTTCATCTGTTACGGTGAGCAGCAGTTTATCCATGATACTTTTTAATTCAGGCACCAAGGGATTGACAGCCATACTCATCGGCGAGGCCAGCTCTGGGCTGTTATACGCGATTTGATATTTTTCGTTAAACCCTCTAATCGCCTCTTGGCTTAAATTGGGAATGGTGAATAAGATGTAATCAACTGAACCAGCATCCAATAAAGCGAATAACTCTGCATCACTTTCTCGCTCTACCACTCGCGCGTTATATTTTTTCATTAATGGTATTTCATAGGTTTTCTTGATAACACCCACTGCACGTTCGGTTAAATCCTTTAAGGACTTCAAATTATTACCACCACGTCTGGTCACCACATAGCTATGAAATTTCATATAAGAAGAGGTAAATAAAAAACGTTCTCTTCGTTCTGCTAACGGCGCCATAAATGGAATGAAATCCACTTTGTTTTGTTGAATGAAATTGACTGACTCAACCCACGTTTTCGTCGGTACTAACTCAAACTTAATACCTGAACGCGCAGTAATAATGGTCATTAAATCTGCGACATAGCCATGCAAGTCACCGCGATCATCCATCTCACTAATGCCCGTGAAGGATGGCGAGACGGCAAATTTAATGACTTTCTTTTTTTTCAACCATGCAATTTCTTCCGACTCAAGTAGCAGCTTATTATCAAATGAATCATCGCCTTCTATGATTTTCAGCCTTACATCGGCCACCGAGATTCGTTGATACGCCTGCCAAAGCCGTTCTGTTAGTTTCGGTCGCTGCTCACTGGTTGCAATCGTCAACGAACTGCTGTGTACCCACTGAGGGGTCACGATCCCCATCGAGGGGGGTAACCGCTGCAGCTCTAGCTCTACCGCAGGTCTCAGCGCGAGGTAAGCATCCGCAACACCTAGTTTCACACTGTAAGTGGCCTCATCACGGCTATTGACTTCCACCCTGTTGGTGATGCCTAACCTTGCTAGTTCACCACAACTACCAAATCCTCGGATACATACCCAGCGCATCTGCTTTGCTTGAGCCAACGTCAGGTCGGGATTGGGGCTTCGCATCAGTGCTGCACGAGGGTAAGCGCCAAGATGGCCAATCTGGCTCATGGTCGCTGTATCGAGCGTGTCTTGGTCGACCCCAACCAGCACATCGACCTCCCCCTGTTGTAGTGCTTGCCTCGCCTCAACATAAGACTCATAGGAAACATATCGCAATGATACATCCATTTCAGCCGCAATCTTGGAGGCCAGCACTTTTAAGGGGCCAATATAGTGCTGATTGGTCACTTCGTAGATAAAAGGGGGATAACCTTCGCGGGGAACGCCGACGATTAATTCAGGGAGATCGCCGTGTTCTACTGCACTGACACCGCTATCTCCTCGCATCTGTAAGCCAACCATGGCGTAGCCATTAGGTAAGAGCAAAAGGAGTAAAGCAAACAGCATACAACGACCGAGTAACATGAACTTTTTATCCTGATAACTAAGCATTGATGACGACCACGCTTGCACTGACAGATGTTGGCGTAGCCAGATCAAAAGATAAGATTTACCCGCAGAGATAGGGCCACAAAGGCGAATACGCTGCACGAATGCGCTGCAAGGGTGGTGAAGCAAACGCGGTATAGAGGCGCCGAGTGTGCGAGGATTGTCAACTCGGGCCGTTCGCAGTTGAACAAGTGACGCGATACTCCGTCGTCACCCTTATGCCATTTGACCTACCACTCCCCTGCTACACATGCCGCTCTCCGGCGGGCTGCGCCATCACACGCGCTACACAGCGGGTGATGCACAAACGCCACACGAGCAAGGAGCATTGCCTCACGCACCGTGATGACCAACGCAACCCAATGCAACATTGAGCACCACATGTTGCATTTTCGTCCTCTTCCCACAGGAAAAGTGAATAGGATGCCGCAGTCTAGAAAATATCCGAATTTAAAACAAGCCTCCTACGAATCCACAAAAAACGTTTGCGAACTGAGTCGCCTGAACCTGGTTTAGCCCCGCTACCTCAAATCCCTGAGAGTAAACGGAACTCCTCTAACACATAGGTATCCGTCATCCCGCTCACGTAATCGAGCAACAGCCGCACTCGGTAATACCACTCCTGCTCTTGCTGGCAGGCAAAACGGGGATCTGGGTGCGCCACCGCCAGCTGATAAGCGTTGAGATGGCGGGTCGATAGTCGATGATAAAGCCGCCGAGCAAAAAACAGCTCATGGTTCCCTTCTCCTGCCAGCAGGCGAGCAAAGGTCGGGGCTGGTATTGCCAGTAAACAGGAGTAGGTAGATAGCACCCCACGTAATGCGGCATACCCCTCTAGCTCCAGGGCTTCGACTTCAGGCCGCATAAAGACCAGCTGACGCGCCACCTGTTTGAGGATCTCCAATACCCGCGCTGCGGGCGCTTGGTTATGCAGTAGCGCGTGCGGATATGAGCCCAGCAATATAGCCTGATGCTCACGAACATAAGTGTCAGCCGCGAGAGTGACGAGATCTCGGGTTAACTGCTGGCGAAAATGGGGGAAAAATCCACGGTCAGATCCTAATCCTTGATCCAGCAGCGCCCCCATATAGTCACTCTCATCCGCGCCACGCAGCGCGGTAATTAGCTCGCTGAGGGTCAGGATACGTCTATCGACGGCATCTTCGAGATCGGCAATACAATATGAGATGTCATCCGCTGCCTCCATGATATAGACCAATGGATGACGGCAACCGGGCGCCAAACCCAGCCGTTGGCCAAGGGCGCGGTAAAGCGGTTGCTCACTAAAAAAGATACCCCGTTTACTCCCCCAACCATGATGCTGGCCATAACGCCCGCCCACTTGGAGCTGCTGCGGGTATTTACACAGCGCCGCCAACTGCCCCAAGGTAAGATTGAGCCCGTGCAAGCTATGCACGAGTCGCAGGCTCTGGGCATTGCCATCAAATAACAACAGATCTTGCCGTAACTGCGCCCATTGGCTTGACGGCGTGCTTCCCAAGGCTTGCTGATAAAGCGGATCGATCATCTCACTGAGCCACTGGCTCATCACCTGCTCACCAAAGTGGCCAAATGGTGGATTGCCCACATCATGAAGCAGACAAGCCATCTCAACCAGATTGATGAACGCCCCTTCACAGGCGCAACCGGCGGGTAGCGCGGCTAAAATGCGACGACTAATTTGACGACCAGTCTCTTGCACTTCCAGCGAATGGGTCAGTCGGCTACGCACCGAGGCTTTGACATCAAGCGGAAACACTTGGGTTTTCTGCTGCAAGCGGCGCACCGGAGCCGCTTGGACAATCCGAGCCCGGTCCTGTTCTGTTGCTTCTAACAGATTGTCATCTGGCCAAGGGGTAATCCGCTGTGCAGTGATCAACTGACTATACATATGGCAACTCCTTACCCGTCGTAATGGTGCGATCCAAGGGCTTAAGCACCTAACCAGCGTCGTAAACGGGCAACATCCCCAGGGCACTCTCGGCGAAGTGTCTCAATCCAATCTTCTACATTTTCCCACCACGCTGGGTGATCTGGGCTCTGGATCAGCTGTGCGGTCTGCTGCAAACGGCGTAGGCCAATAGAGCCCACCGCACCTTTGATCTTATGAGCTTCTTCAACGACCCCCGCTTGGTCCTTCGCCATCATGTTGGAATCAAGCACCGCCATGTAATCAGGGATCATTTTCTCGAACAGATCGACACTCGATAACAAGGTCGACTTACCAACGGTTGCGGCATAATCGGTCAGGAAAGGTAAATCGAGCCACTCATCTTGACCCGCCTCATCAGCGTACTCAGCAGCGTGATCAGTGGCCAAATCGGCAAACAGATGGCCAATCACCTCACGCACCGCTTTCGATCCGAGTGGCTTGTTGATCACATCTTGCATCCCGCGGTCTCGATAATACTGACGATCGCCGGTGGCATTAGCGGTGAGCGCCACCATCGGTGGCAGGCTGTCGCCGTAGCGCGCCAACAGCGCTGTCGCGACATCAAACCCCGTCATGTCTGGCAGCTGGATATCGAGCAAAATGAGATCAAAATCATCTGGGTTAGCCATGGCTAACGCTTGGGTGCCATCACGGGCGACTTGCACGTGGTGGCCAAGCTTGTTGAGCAACGCACAAGCAACCGTTACGTTGAGCTCTACGTCCTCCACTAGCAAGATATCAAGCGGTGACATCACCTCATCCTGCTCTGGCGGGAGCGGCTCGGCATAGGCGACGTCCAGCTCAGTGGTAAAACAAGCGCCCTCCCCGACATCGCTATCCACATACAGTTGTCCCCCCATCGCTTGCACTAACTGACGAGCAACCGCCAGCCCAATCCCAGTCCCTGTTGCATGGGTTTTGCCGGGCACTTGGTAGTACATCGCGAAGATTTTCTCCTGCTGCGCAGGTGGAATCCCCATTCCGGTATCTTCCACCTCAAAGTGCAGCGCTAATTTGCCAGGGGTATCACTTGGATGAGCCAAGCAGCGCACCGTGACGCCCCCCTCATCGGTGAATTTGACGGCGTTACCCACCAAATTCCACAGCACTTGCCGTAAACGAGTGCCATCTGCAATCACCCATTGCGGCATGTCGCCATCTCTATCGAAATGAAGATACAGCCCTTTTTGCTGCGCCTGAATGCGCGACAGGGTTTCTAACTCATCGAGAAACGCAGGTAGGTCCATTGGCGTGGTCGCAATTTCCAATCTGCGGCGGTCGAGTTTGTCCAGATCGATGATGTCATTAAAAATATTACCCAAGGTCACCGCACTCAGGTGGATGGTGGTGAGTTGCTGCCGCTGGGTAGGATCAAGCTGGGTATCCATCAGCATCCGACTTAAGCCAACAATTCCGTTGAGTGGCGTGCGCAGCTCGTGGCTTATCGTTGAGATAAACGTGGTTTTATCACGACTCGCTTTCTCTAACTTATCTTGGTATTGCTTGCGCTCGGTAATATCGCGGCCAAATCCAAGCAAGCCGAGTCGCTTACCAAAGCGATCAAAGAAGGGGACTTTACGCAATTCAAAGTAAGCCTTGCGCCCGTCGGGATACTCTAACCACTGCTCGTAGGTAAGGGACTCATTGCTGCTAAAAACCTGCTTATCCGTCTCTACGACTTTATTTGCAATATCTTGTTTGTAGACATCAAACGGAGTTAACCCGATAAGCTCTGCTTCCGTCTTACCGGTCAACGCCTCCATGGCCCGATTACAACCTGAGAACTGCTCAGCTTCATTGCGGTAATAAACCAGATCCGGTGAGCAATCGATAAAAGAACGGAGTAATGCGGTGCGTTCCCCCAAATGCAGCTGGGCTTTTTCTCGCTGAAACACCTCATTTTCGAGGTCTTCAATCGCTTGCAACCGTAAGCTCTCAGCCCGATTGGTTTCAGCAATCTGGGCATTGAGGCGACTGACATTTTCTTGCAACTGGCTATTAAGCTCCAAGTCTCGCTCCCGCATATCTTGTAACTTGCGCACCATGCGGCTAAGCCGCTGACGAGAATCCTCTAGCTGGTCCACCACAATAGAGAGAAAATAGACAGCCCAAGGCGTCACTAATAGTCCAAAAAATACCGAGCGCACAAAATCGATAATATCGACGTTACCGCGTAGAAAAAGGGTCACCCCCATCTGAATAGCGACCGCTAGGATGATAATTGCCGCCGCGAGGAGCATGCTAAAACGCACCAAGCCAAGCTTGGTCATGAGGTCGACGTAATATTGTGCCCAAGACTTAATCTGTTTCATCTTGTTATTTTCTCCCGATATCCGCACGACAGAATACCAGTACCACACCATGAATTCGCGTTCCTCGGCCCGACTTAATTTATTAATGTTTAGAAAAAGCATATGAAATGAGTAAGATAGCGTATGGAACTTCAGTCAGTTGCCATTAAGGCTTGCCACCTATAATTTCGGCCACATTCACCCCCGTTTAATTAGGAGCTATCTGATGCGTCACATTACCCTGCTTGGTGTGGGATTACTGATTGCTAATAGTGCTTATGCTGACTTAGGCCAGATCCCCAAAACGTCAGGCTGGTCTGGTTCTCTGCTTGGCGGCGTCAACGTCATCAATTACGAATCCAATTTTTACAGTGGTGATGATAAAAATGCCCGCATCAATGACTTAGGTAATGCGGATAGCACCTCCAGCGTGAGCCCCCTGATTAATGCGGACATTCGTTACACCTTTGCCGATACCCGCACTCAGGTGTTCCTCGGCAACCTCATTCAGGACGCCATTCGCTTCGATTTTACCCAACAGCTCGGGATCCGGCAGGAAATGAGCGACAAGGGCATCGTCGCTGGCTCTTTTGTATTTAGCGCCCTGCCTATCGAAGGGTGGAGCAACCCATTTGATCGAATGAACGAGCGCCAAGCGACAGACATCAAGTCGACAGGGGTTCGTTTTTCTTGGGATGGCATCTGGGGTAGCAACTTCTTTACCAGTCTCACCACCCGCAACATTGAAGTCGATGAAGAGCGCAGCGGCCAAGGCACTGGTTATGAAGCACTCCTGGATCGTAACGGTAAAATGCACGCGTTTGACCTCTCCTACAAATGGGACATTGCACCCAGCCAAACACTGGTGCCAGCCTTTATCTACCGCGAAGCCGACCTAGATGGCCGCGCCCAGAGCTACAAAAGCAACGGCGTGCAGTTGACGTATGCCAAACGTGCCTCCCAATGGTCGTTTGTCAGTAACGTTTACCTCGGCCAGACCAAATATGATGAAGCCAACCCATTATTCAGTCAGAAAGCTGACTCTGATGAGTTTGCCTTGGGTGGCACCTTCTTCTGGCACCGATTGTTCGGTGTAGAGCCCCTTTCTGCCACCTTCACTGCTGGCTACACCAAATCTGATTCAGACATCGGCTTCTACGACACAGAGGCTACGCTGTTCAGCACTGGGCTGCTGTACGCCTTCTAATGCGCCACCGCACCATCCTGATACCAACAGGCCACCAACATGGTGGCCTGTTTGCTAACCACCTCTCCCACTCATTAGCAACAAGTCGCCATCTTTTAAGCTAGGCGGGTATAGTGAACATAACGGCGTTGCCTGTGCTTAGGGCCAAGGGATAAGAGAGGGGCTATGTCCAATTCATTGAAGTTATTGGCGATGTTAGCTATCGGTGGACTACTGGGTTACTTTGCCGGTAATCGACAAGAACTGGCTCACAGTAGTTTGCTGGTAGTACAACAAGAAGCGTTGGAGCGCCAAAGCAAGGCGATTGGCCAGCTCAAAACCGATCTTGGTGTCAAAGAGACTCAAGTCACCACCCAACAAGCCGCATTTGAGCAGCTACAACAAACCCTAAAAAGCCAAGAATCTCAAGTTCAAGAGCTCAAGCGCCAGCTCGCTTTTTTCGAACGGATTATGCGGCCAACCAGTCAACAGGTCGGGGTTGTCATCGATAACCTTACTCTTCAAGAGACCAGCATTCCCGGACGCTTTCACTATCGTCTCTCGCTGACACAGCCGGCTAAACAGCGCGAACTGTTTCGTGGCCAAGTCCAGATCCGCGTGGAAGGCAGCCTAGAAAACCAGGCTAAAACCCTGAGTGGACGGGACCTAGGGATGACGGTTGGCGATTGGCGTTATGCCTTGCGCTACTTTCAACTGCTGGAAGGAAACTGGCAATTACCGCCTGGTTTTGTGCCTGACCGAGTTCGCATCACTATTAACAAAGAGGGCCGCCAACCCGCCCAGGAATTAATGGCTGAATGGGGTGACTTACTCAAGCCATCGATGGCGACGCCTGCCGCTGTCACAGCCGCAGAAGAGTGAGCGCCTAGGTGAATACTTGAACTAAATGGTCAGGTATTGGATAATTTCGCAGTTTCAATGGTCATGAGGTCCGTGATGAGCGCAGTAGCAGAAGCCCCCTTGCCAATCCAGATGACGGATGCAGCAGCTAATAAGGTGAAGACCCTGATCACCGAAGAAGATAATCCCCAGCTCAAGCTGCGGGTTTACATTACCGGTGGGGGCTGCTCCGGTTTCCAATACGGCTTTACCTTTGATGAAAAAATCAACGATGGTGACACCGTAGTCGAGAAAAATGGGGTGACCATGGTCGTTGATCCGATGAGCCTGCAGTATCTGGTCGGTGGTAACGTCGATTATACCGAAGGGCTAGAAGGTTCCCGTTTCACAGTCACCAACCCCAATGCCACGACCACCTGTGGCTGCGGCTCTAGCTTTTCAATCTAAACTAGCCCCTGCCCTACCATAAAACATGCCGTTTAGTACCCTGAACGGCATGTTGTTTTTGAACACTTCTATCGGCCTCAACAGCTCGTCGTTGTTGCCACAGCCACATAGACTAAGTGGCCCAATATCTCGCTTCCTTAATCAAACAATAAACCCGTGCTGATGGAGCAGCACCGCTATCGCTGATGGTTGTCCCACCAAACAGGTAATAAAAAAGCAGCTCACCCATGGTGAACTGCTTAAGGTCTATTGCGTGGGCAAATTACTCCGCTTGCGCGGCCTGAATCCCTGTCAGCGCAATGGTATAGACGATGTCATCGACCAACGCCCCACGGGAAAGATCGTTAACCGGCTTACGCATCCCTTGCAGCATTGGACCGATAGAGACCAACTCCGCAGAACGTTGCACCGCTTTATAGGTGGTGTTGCCGGTGTTCAGGTCGGGGAACACAAACACCGTCGCTTTACCCGCCACAGGGGAGTTCGGCGCCTTCGACTTGGCCACGTTCTCCATAATGGCCGCATCGTACTGCAGCGGGCCATCAATGATGAGGTCCGGACGCTTAGCTTTGGCCAGCGCAGTGGCTTCACGCACCTTATCCACATCCGCACCGGCGCCAGAGGTGCCAGTGGAGTAAGAGATCATCGCCACCCGAGGCTCGATACCAAACGCAGTCGCCGAATCAGCGGATTGAATGGCGATCTCGGCCAACTGCTCGGCAGTGGGATCGGGGTTGATGGCGCAGTCGCCATAGACCAGCACTTGGTCTGGCAACAGCATGAAGAAAATCGACGAAATCAAGGAAGAGCCCGGCGCCGTCTTGATGATCTGCATCGGCGGACGGATGGTGTTGGCCGTGGTGTGCACCGCCCCAGAGACCAAGCCATCGACCTCGTTACGTTCCAGCATCATGGTGCCCAACACCACGTTGTCTTCCAGCTGCTCGCGGGCGACCACTTCGGTCATCCCCTTGCTCTTACGCAGCTCGACCAGACGTGGTACATAACGCTCACGTACCGCCACGGGATCGATGATCTCGACGCGGTCCGTCAACATGACCCCCTGCTGCTCTGCTACTCGGCGAATCTCATCTGGGTTACCCAACAAAACCGGGCGAGCAATGCCGCGCTCAGCACAGATAGCGGCTGCTTTGATGGTCCGTGGCTCTTCCCCTTCCGGCAGCACCACCCGCTTGTTGGCCTGGCGAGCCAACTCGGTCAGCTGATAACGGAATGCGGGCGGGCTCAAGCGACGGGAACGGGTCGAGCTAACAGTCAGGGACTCAATCCAGTGCTTATCAACATGGCCCGCGACATAGTCCTGCACCAACTCAATTCGCTCCCGATCATCTTCTGGGATATCGACGTTGAAATTTTGCAGGCTAACCGCAGTTTGCCAGGTATTGGTACCCGTGATCATGATCGGCAGACCGGTGGCCATCGCCTGCTGACACAAGGCCATCACCTGAGGCTCTGGGTGGTAGTTGCCGGTCAGCAGCAGAGCCCCTAACTTGACGCCATTCATGGCAGAGAGGCACGCTGAAACGATGACATCGGAGCGATCACCAGAGGTCACCAGCAAACTGCCGGGGCGGAAGTGCTCGATCATGTTGTGGATGGAGCGAGCACAGAAGGTCACGGTTTGCAGGCGGCGGCTATCGAGTTCGCCTTTGTGCAGGATCTTGGCGGCCAGATGCTTGGCCAGATCCTTGGCGCGCGGGGCGATCAGCTGGGTATTCCAAGGAATGCAGCCGAGAATGCGCAGTGGGCTCTTACCAAATACTTGCAGCACTTCCAGATTGTGGGCGGCATCAGAGGCATGGTGATGCGCTTCGAACATTTCCGTCAGATCAGGGCGAGTCACGCCATGTTCGTCAACCGGCGCACCCACCTTATTGATGACACATCCGACGATACGGGGATTATTGACCCCCCCAAAGTTGGAGCACGCCAGCTCGATACGCTCTTTGAGCTTCTGGCTAGAGTCGTGGCCAGGATGGGTCACGAATACCATATCGGCGTCCAGCGCCTTGGCAACGTCATAGTTCAGTTTGTTAGCAAAGGGCTGCTTATCCGTCGGCACCATCCCTTCGATAACCAGCACTTCAGCGCTGCTCGCTTTCACATGCTCTTCAAAGCGCGCCACGATCTCTTCCAGCAAGATATCGATGTTGCTGGCACTGATCATGTTCTCAGCGTAAGAGAGGGTAAATGGCTCAGGAGGGTTAATATTACCTGCCGCGCGGATCACCGCTGTGGAGCGTTCAGCGCCATTTTCACCGGGACGCGGTTGGGCCACCGGTTTGAAAAAACTGACATTGACACCGTGACGTTCCATGGCGCGAACCACACCAAGGCTGACGGAGGTTACGCCGACACCGGTGCCGACTGGGATAAGCATTATCGTGCGTGCCACTTTCTACCCCTTATTCATTTTTAAGATCAGGAAAAGGCCGCCCAAAGGCGGCCCTGTGCCAATTTAATTAAGCGCCGATCAGTGCCAGCGCATCGTGGGCAATGACCCACTCCTCGTTAGTTGGGATAACCAACGCTTTGGTAGAACCCGCTTTGGAGATCTCGCCCCCTTTGCCAAAACGCGCAGCCAAGTTGGCCGCGTGGTCGACATCAAAGCCCAGCAGCGCCAACTTGTTCAGTGTCATTTCACGGATCGGGGCAGAGTTTTCACCAATACCACCGGTGAAGACCACCGCATCCAGGCGACCATCCATCGCCGCCGCATAGGCACCGATGTACTTGGCCAGACGGTAGCAGTAAACGTCCATCGCGCGCTTGGCTTCTTCTTTGCTGTCGTAGTTATCTTCTACAAAACGGCAATCTGAGGTCACTTCGGTCAAGCCTTGCAGGCCGGACTCTTTGGTCAACATGGTGTTGATCTCAGCCACGCTCATGCCCAAATTGTCGTGCAAATGGAAAATAATGGCCGGGTCGATGTCACCGCAACGCGTGCCCATCACCAAGCCTTCTAGCGGGGTCAGCCCCATGGAGGTATCAACGGATTGGCCATTTTTGATGGCGCAGACGGAGCCGCCGTTACCCAGATGGCAGTTGATGATGTTCAGCTCAGAGACCGGTTTATTCAGCTGCTTAGCGGCTTCCAAGCTGATGTAGTAGTGGCTGGTGCCGTGCATACCGTAGCGACGAATACCATTCTCTTGGTAAAGCTTGTACGGCAGGGCGTACAGGAAGGCTTCCTGCGGCATGGTCTGGTGGAAAGCCGTATCGAATACTGCAACGTTTTTGTCAGCCAGCTGCGGGAAGACCTTCATCGCGGCACGGATACCGATCAGGTGTGCTGGATTATGCAGCGGAGCCAAGGTGGCACAATCTTCGATGCCCTTAATCACTTCACTGGTGATCACCACAGAGGAGGTGAACTTCTCGCCACCGTGCACCACACGGTGACCGATGGCAAACAGGTTGGCAGCTAACTCTGGGTTGAGTGGCAGGATCTTGTTGACGATATAGTCCAGCGCCTCTTGGTGAGCGGCACCAGCGCCCAGATCGGCACTGCCTTTCTCGCCGTTGAGCTTCCACTTGATGCGAGCATCATCGAGGTTGAAGCATTCGGCCAGGCCGGACAGCAGGTCATCACCAGTGGTTGCGTCAATGACGGCAAATTTCAGGGAAGAGCTGCCACAGTTAAGAACAAGAACCAGCTTACTCATGAATGAATCCTATCGCAGATTGGGTTGTGTAAACGGATGCACTAGATAAAGCGCAGCCAAAAACGTTCAGCTTATCCTTACGAGGGTTGGCAAATAGTTGATCGCCCCTTGTATAGTGATACAAGGCCCTACATTCAGACGTCCTCGACAGCGTAACGGCACACCATTGACGTAAAAATGGGCGGACAAAGGATAACCGATTGTTGAAAAATAACAAAGTTACGCTCAACTTTTGTTACTATAAATCAAATTAACGCTGGGTTTTGCTATTTATTCGTTCATAAAACGCTCGGAGGTGGTATGAGCATGAACATTTTTGGAACTAAATTACAGCAAGGCCGCCATTATATGACGCTTTGGCCACGCCGTCCCGAGCTCAATGCGCTGTTTCCGGAAAATCGGGTGATCAAAGCAACCGAATTTTCCCTCAAAGCCATCCCTGCCCTGGCAGTGCTCAGCGTCATGCTGCAGTTCCAATTTGGCGAGCATCATTATTGGCCCTCCGTGATCACCTCTGTACTGTTTTTACTGAGCTTACCGTTGCAAGGTTACTATTGGCTTGGCCAGCGGGCCGACACCCGCCTGCCCCCCTCTCTTGCTAAGTGGTACCGAGAAATCAACGGCAAAATGAACAAACAAGGCGGCCAACGCCAGCTCGTCACCCAACCCCGCTATGAAGAGCTAGCTGACACCTTAAAAGCGGCGTTCCAGCAACTCGATAAATCGTTTCTTTATGAATGATATCGACCACGCGGGATAACAACCCAGCGTTCACCGATGGCAACTGGTTCAGGCGGCAAGTATATTGCGGATCTCCTGAATAGAGAGCTTGTACTGACGCGGACACTGGCGCCATACCATTAACATACGCTGATATTTATCACGCATGGCGATATCGCTAGAGAGCTCATCACACGGGCATTTCAGCTCAGGGAAGCGTTTGTCGACTTCCAGCAAAAAGCAGACATAGTCAGCCAATTCACTTTCTTGGCTGCGGCTATAGCCGTTAAACGTCAATCGACTCGCATTAATCTCTTGCTGAGTAACCAGATCCAAGTTACCCCATGAAATCGCCAGCGCGTGATGCAGCTCCAGCGTGGCAATCACCTCTTGGCATGTTGTAAGGTCCAGATGGCCAAAACTTTTTTCCAGTTCGAGAATTTGCAAACAGTAACCGCGCTCGATGATGGCGCTGGCCCGTTGGTAAACCGCCGCCTGCTCAGGATTTAACTTGGCCAGAATGTCGTACTGATTACTCAGGATCAAACGCTCGGTGTTGCTCATGTTCATAGGCTGTCTCACAGCAAAAGAAAACTACAGCCACGTTATCTGATATGAGCGATGACTTTTTTGATCTAAGCGGGGGGGAGGGCAAGAAAAATCGGTGACAACAGCGGGGAACAGCAATCCCCCAGCGCGGTATGACAACGCTGGGGGAGGAGCGATCATTACCCCTGCAGGTAACGCAACACCACCTGATGATGATCGCTGGTCTTGAAGGTGTCGAAGCAGTGAACGATGCGGCCCTCTTCGTCAATCAGAAAGCTCACCCGATGGATGCCGTCATACTCCTTACCCATAAATTTCTTTGGCCCCCACACGCCAAAAGCATCGGCCACCGCGTGATCCTCATCGGCCAACAGGGTGAAGTTGAGTTGATCACGCTCCTCGAATTTCTTCAGTCGCTTACTGGCATCTGGGCTGATCCCCAGCACGACCACATTCAACGCGGCCAACTCGGCATTGACATCACGCAGGCTACAAGCCTGAGTCGTACACCCTGGCGTCATCGCTTTGGGGTAAAAATAGACCAGCACTTTTTTGCCGCGCAACGAGGCAAGTTGCAACGGATGACCATGTTGGTCTGGCAGGGTAAAATCTGGGGCTTGACTGCCGGCTTGCAGTGGTGACATGGGCTCTCCTTGAGGTGCGTGTTAGGTAGGTTTGCGATTAACAATAAACTCAAATGAGGTAGCACCCAGCCCTTGGCAAAAGGTCGTAAAGGCCATTTGTGACCGCTCGATCGCACCGTCTTGCGCCAAATTGAGCTGGAAACTCATTTTAAGTAGGTTGAATGGCTGCTTCTCTAGCGTCATGGATTGCATCGCTTGGATATTCCAACCATTAGCGCTAAAAAACTGCGTGCATTGGCTGACAATGCCAGGCTCATCACGGATCAGGATTTCAGCGCTCGCGCTGATGTCATAGTGCAGGGATTGGTGGCGTTCGGTGCGCTTCATCATGGTAATGAGATCCCACTCCTGGCTGCGCAGGGGCAAACTGATCTCAAGCTGCATCAAGCTATTCCAATCGCCAGAGAGCAGCATAATAAAGGTAAATTCATTACCAAAAATCCCAAGTCGGCTATCGACAATATTGCAACCACAAGCACTGACATGCCGAGTCACCTCATTGACGATGCCGGGCCTATCGGTACCGATGGCCGTGACGACCAGATAGTGAGTCATAAATCTTCTCTATTTCCGTTGTCATGTCGCGCAAATCAGCAATGAAACAAGGCGGTTAACTTAGCAAGGCTGCCCACCCATAGCGGCATCCGACCTAGCTTTGCGCACGCTTTTTGGTAACGGATGGTAGCACGGCTTGTGCCCTGCCTCCCTTGTTTTTCCAAGGGGTCAGCTTTACCATGGCGGCCCTAAAAATTGGGAGAAACAGCCATGTTACGCGGTAGTATTGTTGCACTTGTTACCCCGATGTTGGCCTCAGGCGAGGTAGATTGGACCAGTCTGGCAAACTTGGTTAATTACCATGTTAACGCGGGTACGACCGCGATCGTCGCGGTCGGCACCTCGGGGGAATCAGTCACTCTTAATGAAGAGGAACATATTGCTGTCGTTGAGCAAGCGGTCGCCTATGCAGCGGGACGTATTCCCGTCATCGCCGGATGTGGGTCCAATAACACGGCCCACGCCATTGCCCTGACGCGTCGTTTAGCCAAAACAGGGGTAGTGGCAGGTCTCTCAGTGACCCCCTATTACAACAAACCCACCCAAGAAGGCCTCTATCGTCACTATTGTGCGATCGCCGAGGCTAGTGGTCTGCCCCAAATTCTTTATAATGTGCCAGGCCGAACCTGCTGCGACCTCAAACCTGAGACCGTGGTTCGCTTGGCCAACGTAGCAGGTATTATTGGCCTGAAAGAGGCAACGGGAGATATTAGCCGTGTCTCACTGCTGCGCCAGCTGTGCGGTCCCGAGTTTGCCCTTTATAGTGGGGACGATGCCACTGGCTGTGATTTCATGCTGCAAGGCGGTGATGGCGTTATTTCGGTCACCACTAATATTGCAGCGGCCCAAATGGCCGACATGTGTCGTGCTGCTCTGACCGGTGCTGCCGAGCAGGCACATGACCTCAACAATCGATTGATGCCGTTGCATCACGCTCTGTTCTGCGAACCTAGCCCGACCCCAGTGAAGTGGGCCTGTGCCACACTGGGGTTGATTGCAACGACAACCTTGCGCTTGCCGCTGGTTGACCTCACTGCAGAGGGCAAGCAGACCATGATGCAAGCACTGACCACTGCGGAGTTGATGGCGAGTGTGTAAATCAAATGGAAAGGGAAATAGCGCCCGTCTGGTGCTAAGTATCGCAACCGTTGCCGTATTAGCAGCGTGTAGTTCACCGCAAGATCGCAAAATCGCCAATCGTGACTTCAACTATGAAGATGCCAAATTAGAGGGCAAAGCATTCTTGATCCCTGCGGGGTTAACCCCCCCCACTTTTAACAGTGATTTCGATATTCCCGCTCTGCCAGACAGTAGCCGTGAGGGGCCAGTCGGTGCCAAGGTTGATGTGCGTCCGCCGGCCCAGCTGCTGACCATCGTGCCAGGAAGCAAAATTGTTGCTGATGCCAGTGAACCCACCATCACCTTCTATTCCCTGACCACACAGCAGAGCGTAGAGCGGGATACCTGGGATTTCTTGATGAACTTCCTCGCCAAGTACAAGGTCACCACCGATAAGCTGGATCGGCAGGCTGGCGTGCTACAAACTGGCTGGTTTGATAACACCAGAGCACTTGATGGCTGGGGGGAAGACCATGACGAATACCAGATTCGTCAGCGCTATCAGTTTACCGTGCGCCATGATGAACAACGCCACGCGACGCAATTTTCCGTCCGCGTGTTAGATCATGAAGAGACGCTGGATGATGAAACCAGTAAGGAATTAACCCCATCCGATGCGCAGCGTTACGCCATCCGCGTACTCAATCAATTCTCTCTCTACTATGACCAGCAGGTACAAGCCCGAGAGCTGAAAATAGCGAACAACGCGATGGGCTTAGAGCTGGGGCTAGATAACAATGAGCTGAGCGCTTGGATAGCAGAAGGCTCTTTTGATCAAGTATGGCGTCGCCTCAATAACGTGTTACCAGCATATGGTTTTACGATCAAAGATACCCAGCAGTCCTTAGGCTGGATCGATGCCGAGTACGAAGCGCCCGCTCAGGTCAAAGGCAGTGAGCCATTCAAACTGGAGGAGGAAAAATATCGCTTCCAACTTGGTGAAATGGCCGGAGGAAGAACCTCTATCACGCTGTTCGACAAGGATAAAAAACCGATGTCGTCTGCGGTGATCTCGCAGATGTACATCAGTCTATCCGAGGCGTTTGCCAAAGAGCAGGCCGCGCGAGCAGAGCCAACAGAATAACAAAACAGGGGCCGTGTGCCCCTGTTTTGTTATGTACATACAACCCCACAAATAGGAAGTGTTATTAGCCATGAGTCTTGCAGATCAAGTATTGGCGGTGAATGACGATTTACCGATCCGTACCGATAAACCCGTCCACTCCGGCAAAGTGCGCAGCGTCTACTGGCTGACCGCCGCAGACAGTGCCCGCCTGATCCAAGAGAAGGGCTACGATGTGCCAGCCGATGCACCGCTCGCCATCATGGTGATCAGTGATCGCATCTCAGCCTTCGACTGCATCTGGCAAGGTGTGGATGGCCTGAACGGCGTACCAGGCAAAGGAGCTGCACTCAACGCCATCTCCAGCCACTGGTTCAAGCTGTTCAAGGAGAAGGGACTGGCCGACAGCCACATTCTGGATATTCCACACCCCTTCGTCTGGATCGTGCAAAAAGCCCGCCCAGTGATGATCGAGGCCATTGCCCGCCAGTACATCACCGGCTCCATGTGGCGTGCCTATAAAGATGGCGAGCGGGCATTCTGTGGTATCACCCTGCCAGAAGGGCTTAAAAAGGATCAAAAACTGCCGGAAATCCTCATCACCCCGTCCACCAAGGGGGTGCTGACAGGGCTAGATGGCGTACCGGAAGCCGATGACGTCAACGTCTCCCGTGCCGATATCGAGCGCCACTACCAAGGCTTTAACTTCAGCAAACTGGCCGATATCGACCGCTACGAAGTGCTGCTCAAAGAGGGCTTCAACGTCATCAGCGACGCGCTAGCCGGGCTGGATCAGATCTTCGTCGATACCAAGTTCGAGTTTGGTTACGTCAATGACGCCGCTGGCAACGAGAAGCTGATCTACATGGACGAAGTGGGTACTCCCGACAGCTCCCGCATCTGGGACGGCGCAGCCCTGCGCGATGGCCAGATTATCGAGAAGTCCAAAGAGGGGTTTCGTCAGTGGCTACTCAACCACTTCCCAGATCCAGACATCCTGCTCAACAAGAACCGGATGCCGGAGCGTTTTGCCTTAGCGCGGGACAACAAGCTGCCGACCGCAGTGATGATGGATATCTCCAACACCTACGTCGGGATCGCCGAAAAAATCATTGGCCATCCATTGGTCCGCTCTGCCAACCCGAAGCAAGAGATCATCACCATCTTGCGTGAGCAATATGATCTGATCGACTAAACGCACGCTTTGTTGGCTACCACAAACAAACGTTTGCCAACCTTAAATAGCGATGCTTGCTCAGATCAGCAACCAGCCACGGGCCCAGTTATCGGGCCCGTGGCTTGCCAGCTATTTCTGAGTTAACCGAAGACCTTGAAAATCTGCCCTGTTTGTACCCCTTGCACCGATTTCTTATAGGCTTGCGCCACTGTAGCACCGGGCACAGGGACGAAACCGGGGAAGAACACACCATATTTGGGTACGGACTCTTCCAGCAAGGTTGGGCTCACGACGTTGATCCGCAGACCCTTTGGCAATTCGCAAGCGGCGGCTTTGACAAAGTGCTCGACCGCACCATTGATGGTGCTGGCACTGGTTCCCCAGTTGATCGATTCATCACTCAAGATACCGCTGGTCAGGGTTATCGATCCCTTTTCATTCAGATAGGGAATGGCGGCACGAGTCAGATTGATTTGGCCCATCAACTTACTATTAAGGCCAACTTGCCACCCCTCATCACTCATCTGCGTCACGCTGTTAAATGCGACGTTGCCTGTCGCGACCACCAACGCATCAATCTTGGCAAAAAGCACCTCAATAGAGGCCTTGTCGTGAATATCCACGGTAGCATCACCCTGGGTGTGGCCGACGCGAATAACATCATGATCTTGTGCGAGCAGCTCGCTAACTGCCAACGCGTTAATCAACCGTGGCGAGCTGGTCACCGTGTTGGACGACTGGCGTACTGGCCTGCATGTTTTTCATATATTGCACGCCCAGCAGCGGCGGGTGCCACGTAAAATTCGAGTGTTTAAACAAGTGCTTGCTCAATGGTTTAATGAACATCCTCACTTTTTACTGTGAGTCGATGAGAGGGAGATGACGGTTATTTTCTGTAATCAACGTCTGCTACTATGCCCTCACTACCAAGATGCTTGAGGAGATAAAAATGAAACCGATTAGGGGTGCACTGACACTGCTATGTACTGTTCTTTTCGGCGGAGCCGCACAGGCCGAGGTCACCATTGAGGTCCCCGCCCAGTTCCACATTCTCGCGGTTAGCAAGGGGACGCGACTGAGTGAACAGCGGGCCATGATGGCGGATGGAGAACAGCAACTATTAGTGCGTTTTGTCGGCACCATCCCCAGTCGTAGCAGCAGTGAAAACGACAGGCAAATCAACTCCGAACCTCAAGTGCTGCGCTATCAAGCCCAAGGGCAAACCTTGACCTTGGTAGCCGATGTGCCCGCAGATGAACGCGGCATGACTCAGTACGCTCGTTCTCCCACCCTCCGACTGCAAAACGGACCAAACCCATTACCAGTGACTCAAGATGTGCTGCGAGTGAATGGGTTACAGCTAGGTATCGATTGGCAGGCAAAACTTGATGAATACAATCGTGATGGAGGTAAAGCTTCACTTGCAACCCAAATACAACCGACCACCGTCACGGCGGCACCGATAGCGTCAAATAGCCCGCTTGAAGCTCAACTACAACAGCTTTTTTTGCAGGCTGACCCTGCGCTTCGTAAGCGTTTCGTCAGCTGGGCGGTGCCTCAACTTTAAGTTTTTTGCTCGTTGCAGTAACGTGACCACTCGTTTCAGTTATCACGTCTCTTGCCCAACGAGGTCTTCATGTTTGAGTTACACCCCCGCCTAGCGGCAGACACCAAAACCCTTGGCGATCTGCCTCTTTGTCGGGTGTTGCTGTCTAAAGACAGCCAATATCCTTGGCTTATTCTGGTGCCCCGCGTGGCTAATTTACGGGAGATCCACCACCTTTCACCAGCACAACAGCAGCAGCTCATCCACGAGTCTTGTGCGCTAGCAAGCTTGATGGAACACGCCGTTAGCCCTGACAAAATCAATGTGGCTGCGCTGGGTAATCTGGTGCCACAACTGCATATTCACCACGTAGCACGCTTTGGCCATGACATCGCATGGCCAGGCCCCATCTGGGGTGCCCACCCCTGCGTACCCTATACCCCGCAAGTTTTACAAGAACAGGCCGATATATGGTGTGCCAGCTTGGGTAAGCTACCGGATTTCATACCCCACGCTATCAATAATAAACTCAGCAATAAGTAATTCGCTCACCATCAACCACCCGCTCACACTATGAGCAATGGCCAGATGCACGGTAACTCGATATTTAGGAAGGTCCCATGACAGTGACAAAATCCGATGATCACACCGTATTCACCACAGAGGATGTGCTACTGAGTCTGTGCCACTCGGTCACCAACGTATTGAGTGCTGCCTCGCAAAGCGATGTGCGTTTTTCCGGCATCGTACAGCGGATCACCAAGACCTGCCTTAAACCTGATATCGGTTGCTTTGTGTTATTTGATGGCGGCTTTTCCGGCCTCGTCGTGATCAATTTTTCTGCAGCGGCGGCGATGGAGTTGTACGAAAACTACATGCTTAACATGGGATTAACCAAGGATGACCTGGCCATTTCCCATACCTCAGACGAAGTCAGCAACGTCATGGGGGAGTTAATGAATCAGATCGTCGGCAGCTTTACGGTAAACGTGGGGCGAGAGCTACAAACTCACATCAACCAAAACCAGCCCAAGATGCTCGTGCTCAACAAGCAAGTCATGCTGAGTGTCGACACTAATCTGGACAACCCTGAATCACGGCGAGTCACCTTCTTTACCGCCCGCAACAATATTTTCTATTTGGAGCTGGCGATGGATAAAACCGAGTTTATTCGGATTCATCACGATGACATTGCTCAGGAAGAACTCGACCCTGATGCCTTGATCGCCCAGACAAGAGAGCACGCAGCCCAACCCGCTACGACTCCACCTGCTGCTGCGGCTAAAGATGACCATGATGATTTATTAGACTCACTGGGCATTTAACTAGCTAGGTAAAACCACTATTGAATCCCGTGGGTTTATTCACTAGTAAATTCCCCTACTGACTCTCTACAACGGACTGCGGAACCGACCGGCTCGCAGTCTTTTACCAGCAAACCTTGCGAACAGATATGTGGGGCGCTGTTGAACAAACGCATATCTGCGCAGTTTCAATCATTGAAATCAGCAGAACTTTCTGTGCACCACCATAGCCGTGACACAGGAGTGCGGCTTCCAAGTGCGACATTTAGGTTCGTGTCGCTTTTAGCCAGTGGAAAATTCTTTTATTCAACAACGCCCCGTGGCGGTAGTGGTAAGCCAGCTGGTTGCCGTCCGGCAGTTGCCAGTGGGCCAACTGGCCCAGCGCGTTGTAGCCAAAGTAGCTGCTCGCCCAGCCTTGGTGCTCAGCAATCAGTTGGCCTGCGCGGTCGTACTCAAAGTGCAGCGGCCACTGGCCATCGTCCACCTCGCTCAGCTGGCCGTGGCCGTCGTAGCGATACGCAATCTGTTGGCCATCGGGCAGGGTCTTGTGGATAAGCCGCCCCATGGCGTCCCGTTGGTAGCGGGTTATCAGCTCACCGCCCTGCTCCCCCAACTCGCTCTTTTCCAGC
>NZ_PGGC01000071.1 GCF_002795305.1 Aeromonas cavernicola | reverse complement strand
GGTTGCTGTGCTCGAAGCGCTATCGGGGGCGCTGTGAATGGCTCATCAAGGATGACGAGATGCTGTGGCGCAAAGGAAGCTACGGCGTGTGCTCACATCGTGGCGAGTTGTTTCGCCAGCGTATCCTGTCGTTGGTGGAGACAGCCAAACGACTGGGACGTTGTCCTCAGGAGTGGCTGCGCGCCATCGTCAAAGCCTGCATCGAGAAAACGGATTACCCCATCCCTGCCGAATTGTGTGCGTCAAGCCCCTGCCGGTGAACGGTTACGCCAAGGGCTCTCTGCTCATCATGGATTACCGCATCAACCAATTGGTGCTCAACCGTTGCCGCAAACCGGCAGACGCCGACATTCTGGTGCCGGGTGACACTATATCGCTGATTGGCACCACCTCTAGCCGGATCGATTATCACGACATAGACCACCTCACGGTCGATCCTGCTGAAGTGGAAGTGCTGCTACGCGAGGGGATCAAACTTGCGCCTATCATGGCCCGCACCCGTTTATTACGGGCCTATGCTGGGGTTCGCCCGCTGGTGGCGGTAGACGGTGACGAGACCGGCCGCAACATCAGCCGAGGCATCGTGCTGCTTGATCACGCCGAGCGAGATGGCCTCCAAGGCTTCAACACCATCACGGGTGGTAAGTTGATGACCTACCGGCTGATGGCCGAATGGGCTACCGATCTGCTGGCCAAGAAGCTTGGCAACCATCGTCCTTGCCGCACAGCAGAGCAGCCCCTACCTGGCTCACGGGATCCCGAGAAAGTCAGTGCGCCGGGGCTCTCGGCTCCCGCTCAAGGCTCAGCCCAATACCGTCACGGCGAACGAGTCATCGCCTTCTTCCGCGACAATCCCAAGGCCAACGCCCTTATCTGCGAGTGCGAGATGGTCACTGCGGGCGAAATCGAATATGCCCTGCGCGAGCTCGATGTCGACAACCTTATCGATCTGCGTCGCCGCACTCGGCTAGGCATGGGCCCTTGTCAGGGGGAGCTGTGTGCCTATCGCGCCGCAGGTTTAATGCAAACCTATGGCAAGGCCGATGGCCGCCAAGCCTGCGTCATGTTGCGGCAGTTTTTAGAAGAGCGTTACAAAGGCACCCGTCCAGTGTTATGGGGAGATGCACTGCGGGAGGCCGAATTTACCTACTGGATCTATCAAGGGCTGTTTGGCCTAGGCGAATGGACAGAGCCAGTCATGGCGCATCCTCATTCTCATCATACTCGTGTCAACAGCGCCCACTCGGCAGGCGTGCAGCAGGAGAGCAGTCATGAAATTTGACACCATTATCATTGGCGGTGGCATGGCGGGCCTGTCGGCGGCATTACGGCTGGCTGAAGCTGGCCAGAAAACCTTGCTAATGGCCTCTGGCCAAAGCGCGCTCCATTTTTCGTCCGGTTCCGTCGACCTACTCGGCTGTGACGGTGATCCCCGCGCCGCGCTGCCCGCATTTATGACAGCAAATCCCGATCACCCCTATAGCAAAGTCGGGCTGACTAGCATCGAGGCGAGCCTTGCCGATCTACAGCGACACTGCGCCGAGCAAGGCTTGTCATTGGTAGGACAAGCCCGTAACCATGCGCGTTTGACCCCCCTTGGCACCCTCAAGCGCACCTGGCTCTCTCCTGATACCTGTGCCTGCGTCACCGACGCGCCAATTCCCGATAGCCTGCTGCTGGTCACCCTTGAGGGATTTCGTGATTTTCACCCCAGCCTCGCAGCAGCCAATCTGGCGATCGATCCCCGTTTCGCTCACTGTAGAATTCTGACTGGCGAGATACGCCTGCCGCAGCTGGCTGAATGTAGCCATCATCCCCATGAGTTTCGCTCCGCCGACATTGCCCGTTTATGTGATAAACACGCCGCAGAAAATCACCATGTGGTGGTGGATTTGGCGCAAGCGCTCAATCATCTGGTTCTCCAACAGGGTGAGCCGCGTTGCCGCCATATTGTGCTACCCGCGTGTCTGTCCCTTGGGCTGGTTGGCCCACGTCTGGCTGAACTGGAACAACGTACCGGCTGCACCATCAAAGAGGTGGCCACCATGCCACCGTCCCTTATCGGCATGCGGATGCAAGAGGCGCTCAAACGCCGTTTCATTACTGTTGGCGGCACGTTTCTGAGCAGCGAGCGGGTACTCGGGGCTCGCTGTGAGGGGGATCGGGTGATCGGGGTACATAGCCAGAATGGCGACGATCAGCTGTTTGAAGCGGATAACTTCGTGCTCGCCTCCGGCAGCTTCTTCAGTCGTGGCCTTGAATCACGCCTTGGTGGCATCCGTGAACCCATCTTTAATGCTGATGTGCTGAGCTTAGAAGAGCGCGATGCGTGGGCCGGACGCCGCCTGTTTGATCAACACCCGTTTATGGGCTTTGGTGTGAAAACCGACAACCAGCTCCGGGTGATGCGTGATGGTCAACCCTTGCTCAATCTTTATGGTGCTGGCAGCGTACTGGCCCACTATGACCCGATTACAGAGGGATCAGGCTCTGGCGTAGCCGTCGCAACCGGCTGGCACGCTGCAGGCCAGATCTTGGCGGGGCACTGAGGTGCTCTTCCCTTCCTTGACCACAGGCAGCGAACTGCCTGACCAACGACCCCATGGCCGCGTCCCTTGTGCGTTTCATCCGGCCGCAGCGGAGAACTAAGATGTTATTGGATCATGCCAACCAAACCTTCGATCAGTGCATCAAATGCACGGTCTGCACCGCCTACTGCCCAGTTGCCAGAGCTAACCCCGCCTACCCCGGCCCCAAGCAAGCTGGCCCCGATGGCGAACGGCTGCGGATCAAGAGCCCTGCGCTGTTTGATAGCGCCCTTAAATACTGCACTAATTGCAAACGCTGCGAAGTGGCCTGCCCAAGTGGCGTGCGCATTGGCGACATCATTGCCAAAGCCAAACACCAATACAGCGGATTCAGGCCAGGGGTTCGCGAATTTGTCCTCTCCCACACCGATCTGATGGGCAGTATGTCCACCCTAATGGCCCCAGTGGTCAACTTTACCACCGGTCTCAAACCCGTTAAGCAAGTGCTAGATAAAGCGCTGGGCGTCTCCTCCCACCGCTCCTTACCCAAATATTCACAAGGCACCTTCCGCGGGTGGTACTACAAGCAGCAAGAGGTCCAAGCCCGCTTTGCTCGCCAAGTTGCCTATTTTCATGGCTGCTACGTCAACTACAACCATCCGCAGCTTGGCAAGGAGTTGGTCCAAGTGCTCAACGCCATGCAGATCGGTGTGCAATTATTGGCGCGGGAAAAGTGCTGCGGAGTGCCATTGATCGCCAACGGCTTTATGGATAAGGCCAAGCGGCAAGCCGCCTTCAATATCGGCCAGTTGGAGCGCACCCTGCTGGGGAACGAGATGCCACTACTCACCACCTCTTCTACCTGTGGTTTTACCCTGCGCGATGAATACGCTCACCTACTGGAACAGGATAACCGCAAGGTGCGGCAGCGGATTTCGCTAGTGACTCGCTTTTTGTGGAATGAGTTTTATCAGGGTAACCAGCCGGCCATGAAGCCCTTGGGCATGCATGTGGCTTACCACACCCCCTGCCACATGGAAAAGATGGGCGGCGTCATCTATACCCTCGAACTACTGCGAGCTATTCCCGGGGTCAAGGTGACAGTGCTGGAGTCGCAGTGCTGCGGCATCGCTGGCACCTACGGCTTTAAATCAGAGAACTATGACACTAGCCAAGCCATTGGCGCCGGATTATTTGAGCAGATTAACCGCATCAGGCCCGATCTGGTGATCACCGACTGCGAAACCTGTAAATGGCAAATTGAGATGAGTACCGCCTTTCGCTGCGAGCACCCCATCCATCTGCTGGCGCAAGCATTGGTCTGATTACCGCACCATGTCTTGTTGTCCACTCATCGACACACAAAAGTCTTTTATGCTAACAAAAACTAAAGTAATCAGCATAAAGGACTACCATGAGGATACAAAATGGTATCAAAACAGGACAATCTTCACTCTCATATTGCTATAAATACAGATAACCGTCATCTCATCAGCCAATGAAACACGCTATTTGACAGGACAAATAACCGCATATTTTCCAAAATTACTACGCCTTGAACATAAATTAATATTGAACCTAACCCCCTAGTTTGACGGTGCTGACACATAATATGGCTGAGTCTCAATTTAATGAACCGAGGGCCGGTGCCCTGCAATATTCTCCCGCTCAGAAAGCCTTAGTAAACACACTAAACTTGGGAAATAGACATGCCACTCATGCTGAAGAGATAACACCGTGACTCACTCTTTCCTGCATACTCAGGAATTTTTGCAAACGCAGATTGTAACCAACCATATTGCAGCATGATCACCTCGTCATATGAGGATCTGCCGTGATAAAAGCTACTCGCTATTTTCAGGTGACTTCTATTACCTAGCCATATAACAATTGCAATAACGACAAAATAGTCAATAATTGCAATCGGCACTCTCTCGCCAAACTATTCTGAGTAGTAACCTATTTTACTAGGCTATTTAGCTAACCAGGTTGGCCCTGCATCGAGATCAAAATCCTCACAAACCACCTGTACGCTGCGGTTGCTGTGCGTGAGGCGAGTTCAAACTAGTCGCGCCAATAACGCCTACTGAGATAAAAGCTAAGTCACTGTATATCTCGCTGCCATCATATGAAGATGATAAAAACCAACACTCTCATCAATGCGTTCACATAATTAATCTAATATATGAAATTAATAAAAAAGACGTTAAACACGAGCCTAACCACTATAGGTTGGATAACCTATCCCTCCCGTTAATGATAAATGTGTTTTTATATTACTACTAACACATTCAACATTTCTCAAAGAAGACTGACCACAGACCACTGCAAGTGGGTGCGCCTTAAAAACAACAATATCATTATTGATATTTTTTTATGCGGAAAAGAATTCGACTGGAATAATATCAAAAAAGATATTAGAGTAGGATTTTTCCTATGGCGAGTTATTATATCGCCTAGCTGCTGTATGGCTGATGATAATTAAAACAGTAAATGCACATTTTCCCAAAAGACAGCTAGATCGACATTCAAAAAATAATTTTGAATATATCAGGCTCAAGCTTCCTATACTCTAGTCGATATATTTGAGCCACCAGCGAATAACATGGAGAGGACTTATTTAGATTTATTGTTAAAAAAGCATTTCTGCTCAATTTTGAGCCTGAAATCAGCTAACTCTGCTACGAGCAAGCCGCGCTGTGATACAGAAGTGCACCCTAAAGCCATATCCTTTGGAATGATGGATGCCTTCAACCACGTAAAATGATTTTAGTCAGCAGACACCCGCCGAATTGGATTATGTTGATATGGGGCACTCAATGTTCGGTGCCGAAAAGAGTCAGGCTAACACCGCGCAGTAGAGTCAACACCGAAGACCAACAAAGGGATTGATACGAGTCTTATTTTGATGTATCGCTCATCAAGCGACAGACTTTTGAAAATGCGTCATAATTTTGGCAATCAACTTTTTGTGCCAGATGACAGGATGCTAAATAAATCTATTAAAACAATAACTTAAAATAGATTCCCAAGGGGATGGAGATGGCAGATATGGGTGTATTGATTGTGGATGCCGATGTACAGCGACGTCAGCAACTAGGTATCGTGCTCTCGTTTATGGGTATTCCATGGCAAGAGGTAGCAGCAAGTGACTGGAGCGTCGCCATTGAGGCTCTTGAAGGGCTGCAAGCAGTGATCGTGGGTGAATTAATTGAGGACGAACTCGCTACCCTCCTGAATGCCTACCCCCGTATCCCATTTCTTTCGCTAAATACTACGGAGTACCCCAATAGTAACTTTATCGGTACAGTAGCAACGCCCGTGAGCTATGAATCTCTAACCCGCAGCTTGCACTTTTGTCAGGCATTCACCTCGTTACACCCTCGTCAGCAGATACACGATAAAGGTCAAACGCTACTGCGTTTGTTGGTGGGTAAGGGACGCGGCATCCAAGAAGTGAGGCGCCTTATCAGCCAAGTGGCTGAGACCGATGCTAATGTGCTGATTTTAGGTGAATCAGGTACCGGAAAAGAGGTGGTAGCTCGGGCAATTCATGAGCTATCAGCACGCAGCGATGGCCCCTTTGTTCCGATAAACTGCGGTGCAATTCCAGCAGAACTGCTTGAAAGTGAACTATTTGGTCATGAAAAAGGCGCCTTCACTGGGGCGATTGCCGCCCGCCGCGGCCGCTTTGAACTCGCTCAAGGTGGGACTTTGTTCCTTGACGAAATTGGCGATATGCCACTACCGATGCAAGTCAAATTACTGCGTGTATTGCAAGAGCGCTTATTTGATCGTGTTGGGGGCAGCAAACCCATCCAAGCAGATGTTCGGATCATTGCCGCGACTCACCGCGACCTAGAAGCACTCATCAGAGTTCAGGGCTTTCGTGAAGATCTCTACTATCGGCTTAATGTCTTCCCAATTGAAACGCCACCACTACGTGAGCGTTGCGATGATATTCCATTGCTACTGCAAGAGTTACTTAATCGGCATACTGAGCATCACCAAAGCATGATTCGCTTAACCCAACGGGCGATGGAGTCGTTGATGCAATACCCATGGCCAGGCAATGTGCGGGAACTCTCCAACCTGCTAGAGCGGTTACTCATTCTCTATCCCAACCAGATCGTCGATGTCGCAGACTTACCGAGCCGCTATCGTCTATTACCTAGCGAGCCACGGAATGAACCACTGACCGACATGGATGAAAGGGACGCGCTAGCCGCAGTGTTTCAAGATATTCCCGTTCCAGAACATGGACTTAACTCTACACGTAACATGCAGATGCCTGAAGAGGGACTCAACCTCAAAGAGATGCTGGCTGATCTCGAAGTCGAGTTGATCCGGCAAGCACTAGAGTCGCAGGATGGGGTTGTAGCCCGAGCCGCCGACCTTCTACATATGCGTCGCACGACGTTAGTCGAAAAGATGAAAAAATATGGGATGGGCAAAGAGCAGTAATAGTCAATATCTTGACAATAAACAATAAGAATTTGATTTTAAACAAAAAAATCATTGGCATACGGTTTGCTTAGCTGGAATAATCGCTAGATTGAGGCCAATTTTATGACAGCTTCGCAACCGGACATGCCATTGCAATCCCATGAAGTCAGCCAGCTTTACGCTATCTTCACGGCACTGCCAACAGGAGTATTGTTGCTTGACGGCGCAGGGCTCATTACCCGCGCTAATCCAGCAGCCATCAGCTTGTTGGGTGAGCCACTGAGAGGAGAAGCTTGGCGTCATATCATCAGCCGCTGCTTTGAACCCCGCGAGGACGATGGTCACGAAATATCTTTACGTGATGGGCGGCGGGTTCAAGTCTCAACCCAGCCACTGCCGGATCAACCCGGTCAGCTGGTGTTTATCAATGACCTCACCGAAACTCGTAAGCTGCAAGACCGGATCAATCATATGAAACGGCTCTCAGCACTGGGAAATATGGCGGCCTCCTTGGCACACCAGATCCGCACTCCCCTTTCTGCCGCCATGCTCTATGGTGCAAATTTGGCAAATCGCACCTTAAAAGCAGAGTCTCGCTATCAGTTTCAACAAAAACTCATGGAGCGACTTAAAGATTTGGAGAAGCAGATTAGTGATATCCTGCTGTTTGCCCGCAATAGTGATCATCAAGTAGTGCTACCAACCTCGGTCAAAGCGTTAATGACGGAGGTCTGTGCCAGTGCCGATGCTTTTTGTCATCAACAGCATTGTGCGCTACATATCGAGCAGCCAGACTCAGACCTCTACTTGCTGGCTAATAGCAGTGCACTGGCAGGTGCCATCAACAATCTCATCGCCAATGGTCAGCAAGCGGGGGCCACATCACTGCTCATTAGTATTGTGCGTTGTGCTAACCGCATAGAATGCCGCGTTATCGACAACGGTAAAGGTATTCCTGCTCACCAATTAAACCAGATATTTGAGCCTTTCTTTACCACTCGTCCCCGTGGTACCGGCCTTGGCTTAGCGGTGGTGCAATCGGTCGTAAAAGCGCATCAGGGCGAGGTCAGTGTGGCCTCAGTACCCGGTGAAGGTTCCTGTTTTACACTATCCTTGCCTCTATATCAGCAGACTCAGCACCAATCAATAGGGGGTGTAGCATCATGACTAGGGCGCGCATTTTAGTGGTAGAGGATGACGATGGTTTACGTGAAGCATTGGTTGATACACTCCTGCTTGGCGGCTATGAATGCCGTGAGGTAAACAGTGGTGAGAAGGCCCTGCTGCTCCTTTCACGTCAACGTGTAGACATGGTGATTTCTGACATTCAGATGGGGGGAATGGATGGCCATATGCTGCTTGCTGCCATCCGCCAGCAATACCCACAAACCCCAGTACTGCTGATGACGGCCTACGCCAACATTGATGGTGCCGTACGAGCCATACGAAAAGGGGCCATTGACTATCTGGCTAAGCCATTCTCCCCCGAGGTTTTACTCAATCAAGTTAGTCGCTACGTGCCCGCCCAAAAGGTAGAAAAACGGACATTAGTCTATGGCGACCCTAACACCGCCGAGTTATTGGAACTGGCCACACGCGTCGCCAAAAGTGACGCAACCGTGATAGTAAAAGGCCCGAGTGGAACAGGAAAAGAGGTTCTTGCTCGCTACATTCATGATAACTCGAGTCGCGCAGAACAACCGTTTGTGGCTATTAATTGCGCCGCAATCCCCGATAACATGCTCGAGGCTACCTTGTTTGGCTATGAAAAAGGGGCCTTTACAGGGGCAGTACAGGGCTGTCCGGGTAAGTTTGAGCAAGCCCAAGGGGGAACGCTGCTGCTCGATGAAATCACCGAGATGGAGTTGGGGCTCCAGGCCAAGCTGCTGCGAGTACTGCAGGAGAAAGAAGTGGAACGTCTTGGCAGCCGTAAACTCATCTCTCTTAATGTCCGTGTCATTGCAACGACTAACCGAGACCTCAAAAAAGCAGTACAAGACGGACGCTTTCGGGAAGATCTCTACTATCGACTGAACGTATTCCCATTACGCTGGCGTCCACTGTGGGAGCGGCCAGGTGACATCCTACCTCTGGCAAAACATCTGCTGGCACTGCATGCCAGTTCTCAAGGGCTGGCGACCCCCCATTTGACTAAATCTGCGTGTAGCGTCCTGCTTGAACATCGTTGGACAGGCAACGTTCGTGAATTAGAGAACGTCATGCAACGGGCATTGATCCTCAGTACAGATGGGCTGATTAATCGTGCTCAGCTGTTCCTGGAAACCCTTGATGAACGAGATGAACCGCCAATAGAGCACGCACGTCTCATCCATGTGGAACGTTTGGGCAATGAGCTCAAACATCAAGAGCATCAGATTATCCTCGACACCCTGCAAGACTGTAATGGCTGCCGCAAGGAGGTCGCTGATCGCCTAGGGATCAGTCCCCGCACCCTGCGCTATAAGCTGGCTCAGATGCGAGAGGCTGGGATCGATATCCCACATTGAAACCAAGTTATCGCAACTAGCAGCAAGAACATGGGGCTGACATGGTATCCATGACGCAGCTCCATTATCATAAGCCCCTTGGTATATTGCGCTGACCTGTCGTTAAGTGGATAAAACCGCAGGATGAGCGCCGTTATAAAGGGCCCCCTATGATTTCTCATCGAAAACTCGAAACGTTACTCAACCATCTGCTTGAACCCCATGCTATCAAGGACTATTGCCCAAACGGCCTACAAATAGAAGGGCGTGACCGTATTCGTAACGTGGTAACCGGCGTGACGGCTAGCCAAGCTCTGATCGACGCCGCGATCGCGGTGAACGCCGATGCAATCTTGGTACATCATGGTTATTTTTGGCACGGTGAGCCTGCCCCAATCGTCGGCATGAAACAACGTCGCCTCAAGAGTCTGCTGACACATAATATCAACCTCTTTGCCTACCACTTACCCCTTGATATCCATCCCGACGTCGGTAACAACGCCCAGTTGGCCAAACTGCTCGGAATCACCGTACGCCGTGGCTTAGAACCATGGAATAGTAAAAGCGTGGCAATGGTGGGCAAGTTAGAAACGCCGATGAGCGGCCGTGATTTTGCGGATCTGATTGCGCAGCGCCTTGGCCGCACCCCGCTCTACTGCGGCGACAGTGGGCCTGATCTAATCCGCTCAGTGGCTTGGTGTACTGGTGGTGGCCAGAGTTATATTAACCTTGCTGCTGAGCAAGGTATCGATGCCTTTATCTCTGGCGAAGCTTCCGAACAGACCATCCACACCGCCCGTGAGATGGGAATGCACTTCTATGCCGCAGGCCACCATGCTACCGAGCGCTACGGCGTTAAAGCATTAGGCGAGTGGTTAGCCACCATACACGGATTACATGTCACCTTTATCGACATAGATAATCCGGTTTGATCTGCTTACTGCAGAACCAACGGCATAAATACAGCCATATCCTCTGTGGACAATAGCCGAAAACGACACCGCCATCAGTAGCTGATGGCGGTGTCGTTTTCGGCTAGTGTCCTTCCCCTTCACAAAGGAAGTACGCAAGCGTGGTAGCAGCAATGCGCACTCATTGCTGTTGAATCACCCAGATCTGAAACGCTTTACGGGTCTGCGCATCAGCCTTGTTATACCAACTTTGCAGCTGGGTTAACGCCTCTGGATTACCTTGCGCTTGAGCCGGAGGAGGCGCTACAGGGGCACTGGCTGCCGCCAGCTTAGCCGCCGCGTCACTCGCTATAACGGCTGGCTGATTGAACGCTTTCCCCATTGCAACCAACTCTTGTTGATAATCGCGGGTTAACTGAAAGCCTTCTACTTTCGGCATGACGAATTGCTCACTTGCCACCACTTGGCCGCTGGCTTTGTCCTTGAGCGTGACACGCTGCGCCTTGGTGAAGCGCTTAGCCTCATCCTCATTGCGTGGCTTTTGGTAGTCGAGCACCAGTTTTTGATTATCGGCAGCAGAAAAATTGATCACCAAGGGCTCTGCGGTAACCAACTTTATCTCATTACGGCTCGAGTAGTTCCCCTCAAACGCAACAACCAGCTGATGCTTACCGGCACTCAGCGCAAAGTGATTAGTCTTATCGAGTAATTTAGGGTTGATCGATTGTCCATCAATCAGCTGTACCACATACGGAGTGGTGACTTCCAATTGAGCATTGGCCAGGGCACAACCCGCCCACAACAAACCAGCCAGTGCCGGCACCACAACAGTCAGCTTCATTTCATCTCCTTAAACAGTCAGACAATGGTCCGCTGAAAAACAGCACGCATTTTTACAGGTTTAGTTAAGGCCAGCAAACGCTCTTTAAGCCATGCGTGAGCCAGTTAACCCTTTATAGGTGGCGATTATTCGATACGACGCGTAAAGGGTGGCAGTGCATCTAGCAATCCCTTGCCATAACGCTTGGTCAGCAAGCGGCGGTCAAGAATGGTAACGCGCCCCCGATCAGCCTCTTTGCGGATCAAACGACCACAAGCTTGGATCAACTTGCGTGACGCCTCCGGCACCGTCAGCTGTAGAAAGGGATTACCACCTCGCTGAGTGATCCATTCTGCCGTTGCCTCTTCTACCGGCGAATTTGGCACCGCAAAGGGCAGCTTGGTGATCACCAGATTAGTGAGATAACGACCAGGCAAGTCGAGCCCTTCCGAAAAACTGCCCGTACCGAACACAATGCTAGCCTGATCACCATCACATTTTTGCTTGTGTAATGTCAGCAGCGCACTGCGAGAAGCCTCACCTTGTACCAACAGTGAGATTCCCTTTGCCCGCAGACCCAGCGCGACCTCATTCATCTGCCGATAAGATGAAAACAGCACCAAACTCGCCTCCTTCCCTGCCAGCAAGCCTGGTAATACCTCAATGAGCTCTTGCGTAAACCCGCTGGCAGTGGGCTCATGACACATCTTTGGCAAATAAAGCTCCGCTTTTTGATAATCAAACGGGGAGCGTAGGCGCAAATAGCGGGTGCCATCGTGCTCTTTGAGCCCGACTTGATGGCGAAAATAGCTAAAAGAGGAGAGCGCTGTCAGGGTCGCAGAGACCAGCACAGCCCCTAGACACTTAGACCACAGCCACTCTTCCAGCAAGTAACCCACTTCAATGGGAGAGGCATGTAACCATACATCGCCATCATCGGTTTTAGCCATCCATAAGGCTAATGGTGTTTTCCCCGCTGGGATATGCCGTGCGAGCATCTCCCACAAGGCGCTAAAAGCCTCTAATCGCTGCAGATGAAAACCGCTCTCGGCCAGTAATGGCTCGGCCTCTTTACGGCGAATCTCCCCGTCTTTCAAGGCCTCACCGATGGCGGCCTGCATCCGGTCCAGAGCACGCAGCGCTTTCTTACTCGACACCTTCAAACTCTCTGCCAGTTGAGGAAGAGGATCGGGCAATACCCCCTCGACAAAGCGGTAATGGGGATCACGACCAAATAACCCTTCATTTGCCTCTAGCCACCGTTCAACGGCTTTCAAGTCGGGCTGAATAGCGGCAAGCGCATCTTGCAATTTAAGCTGCGGTTCAATCAGCGCCTCTTTATTAAGTGCCCGCGCCAGCTTGCCTGCACTTTGTACCAATTTTTCCAACCAGCGACGGGAGCCCTTGAGACTGACGCTTGCCGCACCATGGTCTCGGGCAATGGTCGGCAGATGATGCGCTTCATCAAGTACATAAAAACACTCATCTGGCGGTGGCAAGATGATGCCTCCGCCCATGGTGAGGTCGGACAACAATAACGCGTGATTAACCACCAGCACATCAGCCGAGTCCATATCCTGTCGAGCGCGGTGAAATGGGCAGTGTTGATGATGACTGAGCGCCTTATTACAGCTATGACGATCGGCTACGATCCGCTCCCAACAAAGATCTGAGATTGGCTGAGGCCAATTGTCTCGATCACCATCCCATTCACCATGGGTATATGCCTGCCACAGCGCTTGATAACAGGCTTTATCTGCCTGCGTTGGTTTGTGTTTACTCAAGGCACTAGGCTGCGGCAATAAAAAATCCAGCTCAAAGTTGGTGAAATCATTGCCACTGGCGGCATGTTCCAACAGATGTTCGCAGCAATAACGTTGACGTCCTTTGACCAACATAAAACGAAACGGCAGCTCACTGTGGCGGTGATAAAAAGGCAGGTCTTTATGGATGAGCTGCTCTTGCAACGCCACCGTCGCGGTAGAGATCACTAGTTTTTTCTGGCTCAACCTTGCCACCGGAATGGCCCCTTGCGCATAAGAGAGCGACTTACCAATACCCGTTCCGGCCTCAGCCACCAAAATACGACGCTGCTTGTCATACTCCCCCGTCAAGGTTTTAGCGATTTCGGCAACCAGAAAATTTTGTGCTGAACGCGGGATAAATCCTGGCAAGCCATCAGCGATCTGGCGATAGGTCTGGCGAATAGAGGCTTTAAGACGAGTGGATAACATAGTCGGCTACATGGAGAAACATCTGGCACAGAGGATACCTGCAATCTTTGGGGTGGGTCGAGGCTACAACCTGAACGGTTAAGGGGAAATCAGCAAAAAAGCACCAGATAGATTAACTACGTAGCGGCTTAACTGGAGAAAAAACAACCTTATTTATGGCTGTTCACTGCATAAAAAAACGCTGCAATCGTTTACGCACCGAGAACCTAGGTTGTGCGAGTTGGGTCACATTTTTCTCGCAGTGACTATGATTTTGCTAAAAAGTTCCACGTTTTTTCATTGCGATTGCGAAAACCCGATGCTAGTCTCGGCGCCATAGTGATGCAAAGCACATCACTAACACAGGGAATAACAACAACTTAGTGTTTAATTACAGTAGGCATTGGAAACTATGAAAAAGACAATTCTGGCTATCGCTATCCCCGCTCTGTTTGCCTCCGCAGCCAACGCTGCCACTATCTACGATAAAGATGGCACTACCTTTGATGTAAACGGCCGTATCGAAGCTAACTATTTTGGCGAGCATGATGATGTTGATGCAGAGCTGAAAGGCGAGTCTCGTTTAGGCTGGGCAGGTAAGATCGCACTGAACAACACCTGGTCAGGTATTGCAACAGCCGAATGGCAAGTCTCTTCTGAAAATTCCGGCGACTACAAAACTGACGATTTCCAAGCTCGCCACCTCTATGCAGGGTTTGATGGATCCCAATACGGGAAGATTATTTTCGGTCAGACTGATACTGCTTACTTTAATAATTTGATTGAAAAAACTGATATTTTTAATGAGTGGGGCTCTGAAGCGAATGCTTATGGCGGTCGCCAAGAAGGACAGATCATCTACATGGGTAAGTGGGGCGGCTTCTTTGCTAATGCTTCCTATCAAACCAATGATGATAATGCAGAACTAAGTTTTGGCTCTGATGGTAACGGCGATACTGTCAAGTTAGGTTCTAAGCTAGATAAAGGTTATGCCACTAGTTTGGGTTATGACTTTGATTTTGGTTTAGGCTTGGCCGCTGGTTATGCCAAGAGCGACTTTGTCAAATCTACGACTGGCGTAAAAAGCGATAAAGAAGATTGGGCAATCGCCGCTTCTTATGCAATCAACGGTTTCTACTTCGCTGGGCTTTATAATGAAAGCCAAGTCACTCGTGGCAATGATGAAGCTGATTATAAAGGTTACGAATTAGTTGCTAGCTACAATGTCGATGCTTGGACCTTCTTGACTGGTTACAACTTCGCCAAAATCGATGATGCAACTATTGGCACTAACATTTTATCTGGCGATGTTGCTGATTACACCTACTTGGGTGTTCAGTATGCCTTTACTTCTAAGTTGAAAGCTTACACCGAATATAAGATTGTTGGCCTTGATAAGGTTGACGACGAGTGGACTGTAGCACTGCAATATAATTTCTAAGTCACTCATTATAATAAAGACGGCCAGTATCATACTGGCCGTCTTTATTTTTAATAAGTTTATTATATATACCAATAAATATAAAGCCCAAGAATACCGTCAACCGATAAAATTTATATATGCCAATAAATTTAAGGCTAATTTTATAGCCAATGATTGAACTAGAGCGAGAGCATCAATATAGTACCCAATATTTAATACTCAATAAAAATGCGACACACCATTAAATATGACATGTCGCATCATGTGTATTTTTAAATGTTAGTTAAATGCCAAGACCGATTGTTTCTGTCTTAATAAAATCAATCTGGATAATAGGGGAAAATAAGATTCTAACTTATTTAACAAAATTCTATTACAAGCAGGATCAGCTAATTCCATTTCTTCAATATTTAATCCATTCGATACAAAATAAAAACGAAAATCAGATACATCCGGCCCAGGTATAAATACGTGATGCTCATCTTTGCGTAGCAACAAGGGTAAGACAGGTAACCCAATCACCGGCTCACACGCCTCGGTGATAATAGGTTTATCCCAGTTAGTACGCTCATCACATAACAAAATAGCGGCCTCCTCCTTGGCGGGTTGCCACTCAGCTAAGGAGATCGCCGACACACTGGTAAAATAATCACGACACTGGGCCGATGATCGCAAAATATTCAGTAACTTCTGACTGGCGGGGGCTGATGGCAGCTGGCTTACTAATGAAAGATTCATGACTCACATCCCTATGTACATGACAACCTACCGCTGGTTGACAGCGTAAGATTAGCCCATATCGACTCTGTTATGGAGTCTTCCCCAATCACTATTCACGATAATTTATATCGCAAGGATTAATGGTTGCCATGCAGCCTGATACTGGTACTATATTACGCTCTTTATCTCCCCCGTTCTTTAACATCCAGTGGTGAACCTATGCATCCGATGCTGAATATCGCCGTGCGCGCTGCGCGCAACGCCGGTCAAGTTGTAGTAAAAGCCTTCTCCCAGCCCGAGAACATTGAGGCTATCCAAAAAGGCAGCAATGACTTCGTGACCAACGTTGACCGTGAAGCCGAAGCGGCCATCATTCATACCATCAAGAAATCGTACCCAGAACACAGCATTGTTGCTGAAGAGTCTGGTGAGATTGCCGGTACCAATCCGGACTATCAATGGATCATTGACCCACTGGATGGCACGACCAACCTTGTCAAAGGCATTCCACACTTTGCCGTTTCCATCGCCCTGCGCGTGAAAGGCAAAACCGAACAAGCGGTTGTGTACGACCCTATCCGTGATGAACTGTTTACGACCACCCGCGGTAACGGCGCCCAGCTGAACGGCTACCGCATCCGTGTCGGTAAAGCCAAAGAACTGGCTGGCACCGTGTTGGCTACCGGTTTCCCCTACAAGCAAAAGCACCACATTGAGCCGTACCTGAAGATGTTCCAGAGCATGTTCATCGAGTGTGCCGATATTCGCCGCTCCGGTTCTGCTGCCTTGGATCTAGCTTATGTGGCTGCTGGCCGTGTCGACGGTTTCTGGGAAATCGGCCTCAAACCCTGGGATACCGCTGCTGGTGAACTGCTGGCCAAAGAAGCAGGCGCCATCGTCACCGACTTCGTCGGTGGTCACAATTACGAAAACTCCGGCAACATCGTGGTTGCCAACCCGCGCGTCCTAAAAGAGATGCTCGGTAAAATCCGTGATGCACTTCCGGAATCACTGGCAAAATAATATAGCGTTACCAATAGCAACAAACCGGCCCCGCGCCGGTTTGTTGCTATTGGGAGCGTGTCAGCACCTTAATGCCTCACTTTTCACCAATTCAGCCCCCTGTTTCTGTCCGTCTTATGGGCCTTGTTCGAGCGCTCGGATGTACCGCTATCTTTTGTTATGATCGACCGCAACTTAAATTCAGCCACACGGCTAGCAAGACGAGGTCAGCAATGAAAGTAGGTATTATCGGCGCCATGGAGCAAGAAGTCGCCCTGCTGCGCAGCCAGATGAACAACCCCACCACCCTGCAACTAGGCGGCTGCGAGTTCTATCAAGGGGAACTGGCAGGAAAAGCCGTGGTCCTCACCCGCTCCGGCATCGGTAAAGTCGCCGCCAGCGTGGCCACCAGCCTACTGCTGGAGAAATTCGCCCCCGACTGCGTCATCAATACGGGATCTGCAGGCGGCTTTGCCCAGGACCTGCACATCGGTGATGTGGTGATTGCCAGCGAGATGCGCTTCCACGATGTCGATGTGACCGCCTTTGGTTACGAGCTAGGCCAGATGGCACAACAACCCGCCGCCTTCCCCTGTGATGAGAAGCTCATCGCGGTCGCCGAGGCTTGCATCGCCGAGCAGGGCAAGCATCAGACCAAGGTTGGCCTTATCTGCACCGGCGATCAGTTCATGTGCAAACCGGACGCCATCGCCAAGGCCCGTGCCGACTTCCCGCAGATGCTAGCGGTCGAGATGGAAGGGGCAGCCATCGGTCAGGTCTGCCACATGTTCAAGGTGCCCTATCTGGTGGTACGCGCCATGTCCGATATCGCGGGTAAGGAACAAGTTGCATCCTTCGATGCCTTTATCGATGTCGCGGGCAAGCACTCCGCTGAAGTGATCATCAAGATGCTCGGCAAGCTGTGATCGACATTGGCTCGTTCGAACTGATGGCCGATGCCCTGGTCTCAACGACGGCGGCCATTTTGATCGGGGCAGCCCTACTGGAAGCGGTGATCCCGTGGCCATCCCATCTGCGTCTTTCGGCTGTCACGCCCCTGCTGACTCGGCTGGGTCACAAGGTGCACAGAGCCGATGGCACGCCACGCCAGCAGCTGCAAGCAGGCATGATAGCGATACTGGTGGTCTGGGTGCCCTGCGCCGCCGGACTCTGGTCGTTGCGCAATTTGGCCCTGAGCGAGCCACTGTTTGACCTGTTGTTCTTGCTGTTGATGATCGAATCTCGTCCGCTGCGCGAACTCGCCCATGCTACGAGTTCACTCGCCACACAAGAGACCCTGCCACTGGCCAGATTACAGGCCATCCCTTGGCTCAAGCGGGAGACAGGTAAACTCTCGGCCATGGGGATGGCTAAAGCGGTCACCGAAAGCTGCGCCCTGCGACTGGTCAGCCAATGGGCGGGGCCGCTGCTGGGGTTCGCCCTCGCGGGGGTACAAGGGGCTATGCTCTGGCGGCTGGTACCGCTGATGAACCAAAGCTGGAATCGCAAAGATCCCACTTTCGATCACTTTGGCCGTGCCGCCAGTACTCTCTATCAGGGGCTCAATACCCCCGTCATTTTGCTGCTCGGGTTGCCACTGCTGGTCAGCCGCCTCAAACGCGCTGCGCTGCTGTGGCGAACTGGCACGCTCTGGCCTAATCCCATCATGGGAGTCCTGCTCACACTATTAGTGGATAAATGCCGGCTTCGCCTTGGCGGTCCCCGCTACTATCAGGCAACGCTGCAACGCTGGCCGGTGCTCGGCCAGGGTGATGACCCCAGTGGCGAGTCACCGCGCAAAGTACTCAATATTTTGCAAGCAATAGGTTGGGGTTGGTTAATGCTGGCACTGCTTGTTACGGTGGGGGTGTTGCTTCGTGGCTAAATGGTGGTTGTTACTAAATTGGCTCCCCTGCCTGCTGCTGGTTTGGTTGCCCAGTGCACTACTGGCTGCAACCCCGAGTCGGGTAGTGAGCGTGGTCCCCCACCTTACCGAGCTGCTTTATGAGATCGGCGCAGGTGACAAACTGGTCGCCATCGACGAGGCCTCCGACTATCCCCCCGAGGTGAAAACCAAGCCCAAGGTGGCCAATTATCGCAGTATTAATCTTGAGGCCGTGCTAGCGCAGAAACCGGACCTGATCCTAGGCTGGCGCTCAGCCCAATCAAGGATGCTAGCGCCGCTGGAGCGGCTTGGCATCCCCGTTTTCTACTCAGAGCCCAGCGATTTTGCCTCATTGGCCACCGAGATGCGGGCACTGGGCAGCCTACTGGGGGTGGAAAAGAGTGCCAACGCCGCCGCCGATCGCTATCTGGCACGCTTACATGCGCTGCAGCAGCGATATGGCCAGCCAACTGGCGTCAAGGTGTTTTACCAGCTCTGGTACCCACCGCTCACCAGCGTCAGTGGTCACGCTTGGCCGGCTCAGGCTATTACGCTGTGCGGGGGGATCAACGTCATGGCAAATGCCCAACTCCCCTACCCACAAGTGGATATCGAGCAAGTGATCAGAACCAACCCTGGGCTTATCTTGGCGGGGAGTCAAGATCCTGACGCCCTCAGTCACTGGCAACAGTGGCAGGGGCTTGATGCCATCAAACGACAGCAACTCAGACTCATCAATGCAGATGAGCTACACCGCTTTACCCCACGAGCGCTCAACGCTGTGGCTCAGTTATGCCAGATGATCAGGCAGGCCGAGCAACAGACGCCCTGATAACCGTTACCCCTGTCACGTCTCGTGACGTGACCGTCTGCCTATACCTCCTATACATGGCATAAAAACTGCTTGTGATGTTGCTCATGACCAACTTCAACATGGGAACTCGTCATGTTCAACGGAAAAACAGTGCTGATCACTGGCGGCACCGGTTCATTTGGCAAGAAATTTATTGCAACTCTGCTCGCCCGCTACCAACCCGCCCGCCTGATCGTCTACTCCCGTGATGAGTTAAAGCAATTTGAGATGCAGCAGCACTTCAACCATCCCTGTATGCGTTATTTCATTGGTGATGTACGTGATGCTGAGCGGCTCGAGATGGCTATGCGCGATGTGGATCTAGTGGTTCACGCCGCGGCTCTCAAGCAAGTACCCGCCGCGGAATACAATCCCATGGAGTGCATCAAGACCAATGTCGGGGGGGCTGAAAACGTCATCAAGGCCGCGCTCAATCATGGCGTGCAAAAAGTGATTGCCCTCTCCACCGATAAAGCCGCAAACCCAGTGAATTTGTACGGTGCGACCAAACTTTGCTCCGATAAATTATTTGTGGCCGCCAACAATATGGCAGGGAAAAACCCAACCATTTTTTCGGTAGTCCGGTACGGTAATGTGGTGGGTTCACGGGGGTCGGTGGTGCCCTTCTTCGATAATTTGATCAACAGCGGAGCAGATACCCTACCTATCACTCATCCCGAAATGACCCGCTTTTGGCTTACCTTGCAGCAAGGTGTCGATTTTGTGCTTAGCAACTTCCAGCGGATGCGCGGGGGCGAACTGTTTGTGCCGAAAATTCCATCGGTGCGGATCACCGATCTCGCTGCGGCAATGGCACCGACCTTGAAACAGGAGATCATCGGTATCCGCCCTGGGGAAAAACTCCACGAAGTGATGTGCCCGGCTGATGACTCTTTCCATACCTATGAGTTCAACGACTATTACGTGATTGCTCCCAGCATCAGTTTTACCAGCCGCAACAATGATTTCAGTGTGAATGCCTTGGGTGAGAAAGCCCAACTGGTCGCCCCTGGCTTTGAATATAATTCACTCAATAACCGGCATTTTTTGTCGATAGCTGAATTACAGAGCATGAACCAGCAGGTGTTATCCGAATGATTCCCTATGGCCGCCAATCAATCAGTGATGCCGATATTGAAGCTGTCGTCGCCGTATTGAAATCTGACTATCTGACTCAAGGTCAAGCGGTTCCCGCCTTCGAGCAGGGGCTAGCCGATTACTGCCAAGTACCCTATGTGGTGGCATGCAGTAACGGCACTACCGCACTGCATCTGGCCTGCGCCGTACTGGATCTGAGCGCTGCGGATAGGGTTTGGGTCTCTGCGGTAAGTTTTGTTGCGTCGGCTAACTGCGCCCGCTACTGCAATGCCGAAGTGGATTTTGTCGATGTGGATCCCGCTACCGGCAATCTCGATGTCGTGGCACTCAACAATAAACTACAACAGGCCGCACTCGTTCATGCACTACCCAAAGCACTGATCGCCGTGCATCTGGCAGGACAGCCCTGCGACCTCAAAGAGATTGGTACACTCTGTCGTCAGTACGGCATCGCGCTGATAGAAGATGCCTGCCATGCCCTGGGAGCCCATTATCAGGGAACCCCCATCGGCAGTTGCCTGCACAGTGATATGACGGTCTTCAGTTTTCATCCGGTCAAACCGATCACGACCGCAGAGGGGGGGGCCATCACCACCCGGAATCAGGCGCTGGCTGCCAAATTGCGGCTCTATCGTAGTCATGGCATCACCCGTGATCCGCAAGCGCTGCTGATGCCTTCCCCTGGCGAGTGGTACTATGAGCAGCAACTTCTGGGTTTCAACTACCGTCTAACCGACCTGCAGGCAGCACTGGGGCTCAGTCAGCTGAGTCGCCTTGACCAGTTCATCACCCAGCGACGTGAACTGGCTCGTCGCTATGACGAACTGCTGACTGCCCTGCCCGTTCAACCACTGCAACAACACAGTGACCGTCAGAGCGGCTACCACCTCTATGTCATCGAAGTCGCTGAACGCGACCAAGTATTTGCTCGACTACGCGCGGCTGGTATCGGCGTCAACGTTCACTATATTCCCATTCCGGCTCAGCCCTATTATCGCGAGCTGGGACATGATCTCGCAGCCTATCCGGGGGCGCACTCTTATTATCAAGGCGCCATCTCCCTCCCCCTGTTCCCCACACTTTCACACACGGAACAGCAACAGGTTGTCCACGCGCTGGATCAGGCAATATGCGGTTAGCGCTCGGTACCGTGCAATTCGGCCTTGATTACGGGGTCAGTAACCAAGACGGGCAAGTTAGTGATGAGGCGCTCGATGCCATCCTCACGCTGGCTCACCAAGCAGGGATCGATACGCTCGATACAGCGCAAGCTTATGGCAATGCCGAGCTGCGACTCGGACAACGGGATACCCGTCATTTCACCTTGATCGATAAACTCGCACCACACCTCCCGCTATCTGATGTACATAATGCAATCAACAACAGCATGCGGCAGCTGGGGCGTACACGACTAGATGGCTTGCTGCTCCATCGCAGCCAAGATGCATCGCCAGCGCTGTTCCACCAGCTTGTTGCACTGCAGCAGCTGGGGGTGATCGGCAAGCTAGGCGTCTCTGTTTACTCCCCAGAAGAGCTCGATGCGTGGCTAGTCGCGGGTTATCCCTTAGAACTGGTGCAATTACCTGCCAATCTGCTCGATCAACGCTTTTTGCGCACTGGCTGGCTCGACAAACTGCTCGAGATGGGATGTGAAATCCACGTACGGTCGCTCTTTTTACAGGGGCTGTTGTTGATGCAACCGCCCCAGCGACCGGCGTATTTGCAATGCTTTGCGGCCGAGTTGGCGCGATTTGACAGCTGGCGCCCCTCACTTTCCCCCCTTGGCAGAGCACTGTCTATCATGGCAGCCCTGCCGCAAGTAAGTCGCTTTGTGGTCGGTGTATGCCATGCCCAAGAGCTAGCCGCCATTATTAACGCCACTCAAGCGCTGCATGAATGCACGGAGGCGGAAATTGCCCCATTGGCCTCTATGGAGCAAGGCCTTATCAACCCCGGACTCTGGAGAACCCAATGATCCTAGGTATTTTGCAGGCCAGAACCAGCTCCTCCCGTCTACCCAACAAGGTGTTAAAAGAGCTGTGCGGCGAACCCATGCTAGCAAGGCAGATTGAGCGACTTCAACGGAGTCAGCGCCTTGATAAGCTCTTGGTCGCGACCAGCGATCAACCAGCAGATCGCGCCATCGCCACCTTGTGTGAAAAGCTGGGAGTCCCCTGTTTCTGCGGTCCGCTTGATGATGTTCTGCTGCGCTTCTATTTGGCTGCTCGCCCCTATAACCCGACCCATATTGTACGTCTCACGGGTGACTGCCCGCTGGCTGACCCCATGGTAATAGATGAGCTGATAACCCTGCATCTCACGGGTAAGTTCGACTACAGCAGCAACTGCAGTAACCCCAGTTATCCAGATGGGCTGGATGCCGAGATCATGAGTGGAAAGACATTGGCAACCCTGCAGGAAAAAGCCACCACGCAGGCCGATCGAGAACATGTCACTTACTATGTTCGTCGCCATCCCGAGCAATTTTCCATGGGTGAACTGCAGCGCACGCCTTCGCTAGCCCACCTACGCTGGACCGTCGATGAGCCTGCTGACTTTGAGTTGGTAGCCCGCATTTATCAGGCGCTCTATCCAACCAATCCAGCCTTTACGACCGATGATATCCTCGCCTTACTGGCACAGCAGCCGGAGCTGGCAACCCTTAATACCCAGCACCAGCGCAACGAAGGATTGGCTGATTCGCTAGCCAAGGAGCATCACATATGACCGCGCGTTATCAACATTCACTGGCTCTCTCTACTCGGGCAGAACAGAGTATTCCTCTTGGATCTCAAACTTTTTCTAAAAGTCGTCTCTGCTTCCCTTATGGAGCAGCACCTCTCTTTATCGAACGAGGGAATGGCGCCAAGGTGTGGGATGTTGATAACAACGAGTATCTCGACTTCGCCAGTGGCTTGCTGGCTATTAGCCTTGGCTATTGCGATGCAGAGGTGAACGAGGCGGTCATAGAACAGCTCAATCTTGGCTCGATTTTCTCCCTTCCTCACCGCTTGGAAACCGAGGTTGCCGAACAGCTCATCGAGCTTATTCCGTGCGCCGAAATGGTTCGTTTTGGCAAAAATGGCACGGATGCTACCTCGGCCTGTATCCGGCTATCCCGTGCAGTCACTGGCCGCGAGCGGGTAGCAGTCTGCGGCTATCATGGCTGGCAAGATTGGTACATTGGCTCTACTACCCGTCATCTGGGGGTACCGGAAGCGGTAAGAGAGCTGACCCATCGATTTGAATACAACGATCTTGCTTCGCTGCACCAGCTACTGGAAACCCACCCGGGGGAGTTTGCTGCGGTTATTTTGGAGCCAATGAATGTTAGCTGGCCCAACCCTGATTTCCTGCCCGGTATACGCCAGCTTTGTGATGCTCACGGCACTCTACTTATCTTTGATGAGACCATTACCGGCTTTCGCTTCCACTTGGGAGGAGCCCAGAGCCTCTTTGGCGTGACACCGGATCTGGCCGCTTTTGGCAAAGGCATGGCCAACGGTTTTCCTATTTCTGCGGTGGTCGGTCGCCGTCAATATATGAAACGGATGGAGGATATCTTTTTCTCCGGTACTTTCGGCGGCGATGTGATCGCCTTAGCGGCCGCCAATGCTGTCATTAAAAAAATGCGGCAATGGGATGTGCCAACTAGGCTGGCAGAGCGTGGGCAACAGATACTGGACAAACTTGATGCGTTGCTAAAAACGCTCAATGCCCCTGCATGGTTGCAGACTGCTGGGCATCCAAGCTGGAGCTTCTTGCTGGTTGCCGATTCTGCCCACCACTCCAGCTGGCTGCTCAAGAGCTATCTTATCCAGGAATTGTGCAAACGGGGAATACTGACCCTAGGTAGCCACAATCTAAACCTTGCCCACAGCGAACAAGACGTCCTCACCTTACTGGACGCTTATCGTGACATTTTGCCAGCCCTCATTCATCACGATAGTGCTAACACTCTGAGCCACGCGCTTGATGGAGAGCCTATCCAGCCCGTATTTCGGGTGCGTTAATGAAGCTGCTATTTCGATGTGATGCGAGTATCACCCTCGGCGCCGGCCATCTCATGCGTTGTCTCAGCATTGCCGACCTTGCGGCGAGTCGTGGCCATGAGTGCCATTTTGTATGTGCTGAGCAGCCCGGCTTCGATGCAACTCAAGTGATCGCCCGCCAACACGGTTTGACACGACTTCCCTCTCAACCGGACTGGCGGTCACTCTATCGCGCCATCATGCCGTGGGCAGGCAGCGACTGGCTGATCGTGGACCACTATCAGCTAGATCGCCGATGGGAAATACCGCTTGCCGCCTTGTTTCCCCAACAGCTAGTGGTTGATGATTTGGCTAACAGAGCACATCGGGCAACCCAGTTGCTAGATGTGACCCCCAGCCGTCAACTCGCGGACTACCAACACAGCGATTTTGAACGTCGCCCGCTACTAGGCCCCAGCTATGCGCCCTTGCGGCCAGAGTTCGCAGCACTCAGATCGGCTGCTTTGGCTAAACGTCGTCTCTGCGCTCCGATCAAACGATTACTGCTCTCCCTCGGTGCCATGGACAGCGATAATCACCTCTCTCGGATACTGCCTCTGATTGATAAGCTCTCTGTCCCTCAGCTGGAGATTGATCTAGTACTGGCAAGCCATGCCCCCCATATTGACGCACTCAGCACACTCATAGCTGCAAGTCGCCATCGTGTCACACTCCATCTTGACGCACATAATATGGCCGAGTTAATGCTGCAAGCAGATCTAGCTATTGGTGCTGGCGGTACCAGTAGCTGGGAGCGTGCAGCGCTGGCACTGCCAACCTTGCTATTCACTTTGGCTGATAATCAACAAGAGAATGCCGAGCAGCTAGCCAAGGCCAATGCGGTAATCTGGCTTGGTGACCTGAGAACATTAAATGAGCAACAGCTGTTGCACCAACTGTTCACTCATTGGCCAACGCCGGCTAAGCTGCAGCAGCTTAGCCAACATGCGGCCACCCTATGCGATGGTGCGGGGACGCAGCGCCTGCTTGAAACCCTGACGCCATTGCAGCACGGATACTGGCTACAGCCCGTTACAACAGAGGATGCGGAGTGGATGTGCCTCTGGCAGCAGCACACAGTGACCCGGCAGCACAGCCGCAATCCCGCCCCCCCCTCTCTTAATGAACACCAAGTTTGGTTAGATAGCACACTACAACACACCCATCGCTGGTTATTTAAATTGATGTCTGTGAATGGCCCCTGTGCAGTGGTGAGACTAGACGAATCCCATGAGGCGCCTGGAAATAACGAGGTCTCGCTCTATGTAGACCCACAGCAACACCAGCAAGGCCACGGCAAACGTGCACTGGCTCTACTCCATAAACTGTTTCCATGGCTAACGTTTCACGCCTACATCCACCCCGAAAATCAGGGTTCGCTTGCACTCTTCCAATCGGTTGGATACCAGCCCAGTCATCAGCAACATTGGTTTTACTTTACGCCTAGGGAGCCTTTTCATGCCTCAGTTTACTATTAATGGCCGTGCGATAGGCCCAAATAACCCGCCTTATATCATCGCTGAGTTGTCCGGCAACCATAATGGCCAATTGGAACGTGCCCTGGCTCTGGTGGATGCAGCCGCCGATGCTGGCGCAGATGCCATCAAGCTACAAACCTATACCGCCGACACCATGACCCTCGATTGTGATCTGCCAGATTTTCATATTCAAGGCGGCTTGTGGGATGGCTACACCCTTTACCACCTCTATCAGCAAGCTCACACCCCTTGGGAATGGCATCAACCACTGTTTGAACGGGCTGCTGCTCGCGGATTAACTATTTTCTCTAGTCCATTTGACGAAAGTGCCGTCGATTTTCTCGAACGCTTGGGAACTCCAGCCTACAAAATAGCTTCATTTGAAATCACCGATATCCCATTACTCCGATATATTGCGCAGCAAAGAAAGCCTGTGATTATCTCATCAGGCATGTCTACCGAAGAGGAAATCACACACGCTCTGCAGGTACTGCGTGAAAATGGTTGCTCCCAGATTTTGCTGCTGCATTGTGTGAGCGGCTACCCCACCCCACTCGCCGATATTAATCTCAAACGCATTACACGTTTAGCCGACAGGTTTGCAGTACCCGTAGGTCTTTCGGATCATACCCTTGGCAATACAGCAGCCCAGCTGGCTATCGCTCTGGGGGCTGTAGCTATTGAGAAGCACCTCACACTTGCCCGCAGCGATGGTGGACCTGATGCGGAATTTTCGTTGGAACCTAACGAACTAAAAACATTGTGCGCGCAAACTAAGCTCTGTTGGCAAGCACTGGGAACCGGTAAGAGTGGCAATAATCAAGCTGAACAGGCGAATCTAAAGTTTCGTCGTTCACTTTATTTTGTCACCGATATTCCAGCTGGCACTCTCATTAAACCAGAACACATCAGACGGATCAGACCAGGTTATGGTCTCCCTGCTGATTCATTGCCTCTGATCATCGGTAAACAAGCCCGATATGATATTCATCGTGGTAAAGCGGTCAGTTTTGATGACCTAATGTAGTACACTAGCCACCCCCTATTTCACCTATTAAATTAATATTCATGATCCCTAGGAGATAATATGAGCCAGAAAAATATATTTATAGCGGGGGAAGGTGATGCTTGGTATGAAAGAAATAAACAACACACCAATGACAACTCAGTAAATAATGATCCTATTTTAGCTGCTTTAAATACTATTAAATGCAAACCAACACGGATCCTAGAGATTGGCTGTGCCAATGGTTGGCGATTAGCTCAACTGAAAAAAATTTATAGCGCAGAATGTTATGGCATTGATCCCTCAATACTGGCAATTCAAAATGGCCAAACATGCTATCCAGACTTAAACCTTTTTGTCGGTACTGCAGATACCCTTCCTAATATAGAAAGTGTAGACCTCATCATTTTCGGATTTTGTCTCTACTTATGCGATCCACAAGACTTATTTAAGATTGCCGCAAATAGTGACCATTTATTAAGTGATAAAGGCCTTATGACCATCTTAGATTTCAATCCACCTGCTGGCCACTACCGTAATGAGTATCAGCATCACAATCATATTTTTAGCTATAAAATGAACTATGGCGATATGTTTTGCTGGCATCCAAGTTATCATAGGATATTCGAGCATAGCCGGCATCATAATGGTAGCAACGAATTAGAACTGGAACCGGACTCGTTAGTGTCAGTTCAAATATTCAAAAAAGATTGCCAATTGCTCACAGCAAAAAACCCTTACTTAAAAGGATACAATAATATTCCTAACACATAATGTGCTAGTAACTAAAATGAATCGAATGTAAAAATTCGATGTAGACTACATATTTATTTTTATATATATTGAGCGGTTGATATAAAATATCTATCACAACCACTCAAACCTCAAATCAGAATATAATTACCCATGACTAAATTATAATTTAGTCATGGGTAATTATTAATTAAAAGCTAAAAAATAGTATTAAAATAACTAATCGCGATATATCAAGACAACTTAAACGTTGAATGAACAAATCCTTGATATCCATCAATATGCAATTTAGCTAATACTGCCACTTCAACTTCATTTTCTACACGCGTAGCGATCGTTAGCGCACCCGCATTATGTGCAGCACGACATACAGCAGACAAAAATGAGGTGTCTGTACTAGGATTTAAAATCTGACTGGTATAGCCATGATCAACTTTTACATAGCTAGGTGAGAGCATTTTAAGGTAATCCAACGACTGAAAATGCCTGCCATAGTGATCTACACCCCATTTAAAGCCATGCTCGCGCAGTAAATTAATAAATTTTGACACATGTTCTCTATATTTAACAATTGCAGTTTCAGGCACTTCAAATAACAACCTACTTTTTAAATTTTCATTCTCTGATAAGAATTTTGGCAACCAATTTAATACTTCACCCGAGCAAAATGTACCTATCGTAATATTAACAGCCAACGTTAATTCTAACTGCTGTTTAAGTAATCCAACCGTTGCTGTCAAAATTGCTCGGTCAAATTGCCTCCCCATATCAAATTGCTCAATAACAGGTAAAAACTGACTGGCTAGATAGTCTATACCATCACGAGAGATCGATGCGAATAACTCAGCATGCAACTGACTGCCATCGACAAAACGACATGCTGGCTGTGCTTTAAAACTCCAGCGCTGACATAAAATGGCATCCTCCACAAGCTCTCGCCAAGCAAGCTTTCCCATCATTCCAGGACGATAGCCCGCTGCCATTACTACTGCACCACGGCGTTCATTCCGGGCTTTAGCCAACGCATTGTCTGCCTTTGTTAATAATATAGAGAGATCATCATCACCATCTTGCTCTGCAATTCCGATCACTGAAAGCGCCTGACCAGACGTCATCGGATTAACCACAAGCGCAGCGATACGGCTATTAATCTGTTCTGCTAACTCAAGTAGCTGTTGTGAACCATTTGTCGGGCAAAGCACCGCGTACTCAACAGCAGAGATCCTTGCGACAGCAGAGCCACTCCATCCTTGCAACAACTCACGTAAAGCACTAGCTATTGATTTAACCATACTGTCACGTGCAGCATATCCCTCATCACGATAGATATCCTCCAGCATATCGACAGCAACCAACATCACCCCACCTCTTCCCGAATCTGCAATCCAAGCATTCACTTGACCGATGAAATAAGCTCGGTTACCTAGACCAGATACCGCATCGACATACACATGTTCACGTAATAATTCAGCCTCATCTGCCTGCTCTTGGAACTGCACTTCCAATTTATTTGTGAGCGTATTGATCGCTTGTACTACCTGCTTTAATTCATGAGTTTTTGGCTCTGGAATAACATGACTAAAGTGATGTTGTTCTATTTCTACAGCTTGATCACAAATTTGCTTAAGTGGTCTAAGCAAAAAATGAAGTGCACGCATCAGTAAAATTGTCATTACTAAAAAGCCGACAATAAACCAGCTAGCTAACCGACTCATGCCAGCCCATAGTTCATGATAAGCTTGGCCAGAATGACCAATGATCTTTAACTTCCCTAGTTGTAACCAACCCGATGTTAAAATGGATTCGTTTATTATCTCTGGGAATAATCCTAATTTAACAAACCAATCAGGTACTCCTTGAATGGTGCTAGCGTTTATCTGCTCAACCACCTCTTGAGAAGTGAGTAACTCCAATCGAATAGTTCTGTAATAACCGCCATCGAAAACAGCTTGAATTACAGATTCAGCACCTAACTTATCACCATCATCCAGATAGGGGGTAAGCGCTAAGCCCAGTGAAGTAGCGGTATTATTCAAGTTGGTTTCTTGCTGCTGCTGTAGATAACTACGGGTAGAGCTAAACTGTACCCAATATGTTATCAAGAATAACAAGCCGAATAGCAGCAACATTGTTATTAATAACTGTCGATAAAGCGTCATAGGTTAATCATCCAATTTGATTATCGGCTGAGCCAGTCGTTCAGATGTTATTCGATTACGTACATCGTTCCACAACCCTAAGCGAGTTGCTTCTCCTACCATTTCACCTTGAGCACGCGCTTTCATCAACCACAAGTGACTACCATTAAAACTATATATAGGAACCAAATCTTTTCTTGCGGTCGCCAGACGTATATCAGTCATTAAATTATCTAATATCACTGGTATAGCAGAAGGTGTTTCATAATAAGCAACCACCATATGAAAAATATTATAGTTTAACGCTTTGACATAAACTAGCCGGATTTTCTCATCAGGAATACCTAGTTCAAGTAACGTGTAATACTTTGCGATGCTAAAATCCTCGCAGTCACCACCTGCCGCTCCCAAGAATTCGGTTGGGGTAGACCAATAATCTTTTCTTTGCCATAGTTTAATATCATCAATAAAATACATTCTATTAAAAAAACTATTTACCAACTTAAGTTTTTCAGTTTCTTTTAATATGTTATCTTGATGCTCCATGACCATAGTACGCCAACTTCTCACTCGCTTCGCAGCACGTATGCCATAGACCAGCTCCACTCGCTTTACCAGATTGAGATCACTCTGTAACAATAGTTGCTGTGCAGATAATACCAAGGAGATAGAAGCTATAAATAGAAAAATAAAGGAATAAAAAATTCCCAATAAAATCCAGCGAGACCGGTTTAAAATATACAGCAATACTTTTTGATATACACATATTATGTATTGCAATTAAATATTACCACTTCGAGATTAATTCCAAATATAGTTTGTAAAGATAAGGTGATACCTGTGTCATCACCTTATCAATTTTTCCTATTCATCGGTATAATATATTTCATTGAACCTTTGCTTGCCACTCCTCAGGTTGCTTGACACTGAAGGCATTAAGCAGATTACCTGTGGCATTTAAAATACGGTAATCCGCCAACAATGAATCATATTCTGCAATAATGTAGCTACGACGAGCTTCAAAAAGTTCGTTTTCAGTGTTTAATACATCCAATAATGTTCGTTCACCTAAACCAAACTGTTTCTTATATGCTTGAACGGTATCATAGCTAGCATCTACATGTTCTTTTAGAAAGACTTTCTGTTTTGCGAGCGACTCTTTAGCATTCCATGCTAAGCGGGTCCCTTCCTCAACCTGACGAAATGCATTTAAATGAACATCTTTAGACTGATTATAAAGTGCTGATGTGGTATTACTTTCAGCTACATCAGAGCCGCCACGGAATAAGTTATATCTCATTCTTATCATTGCAGTAAGGTCATCATTACGTCCTTCCACAGCATCGATATCTTCATTCCAATTTTGATCGACTTCAAAGGTAACGTTTGGATAGAAACCAGATTTAGCCCCTTCATACTGATATTTAGCGGCTTCAATATCTTGTAACGATGACAGTAAAGTAGGATGAACTTCCGTGGCTTTCTTCAAAGCATCCGCCAAGTTACCTGGCACGAGGTCACTCACAGGCGTTGGCTGAACTAAATCTTTTGGTGTTTCATTAATTACCCGAATATATTCGCTTTCTGCATCAAGATAATTATTTTCAGCAGCGGCTTGATTCGCATAAGCACGAGCAACACGTCCTTCAATTTGGGTCTGGTCTGCGGTGGAGCCGAGTCCTGAATCCGTGCGTTTATTGATATCACTGCGTATCTGCTCATGTGTTTCTAGATTTTGCTTTGACAGCTCCAAAATTTCTTGTTGGCGTAACATATTTAAATAAACTTCTGCTACACGAAGAGCTGTATTTTCAGCTTCAGAGAGCATTGCTAATCGTTGAGCATTCGCTTCTGCTTTGGTGCGAGACACATTATTGCTGACATCAAAACCGTCAAAGAGCATTTGCCGTAAACTTAGACCGGCTTCTTTGCGAGTCATCGAATCATCAACACTAACCCTGTTGTTACGTATCGATGGACTATCCGTCTTTTCGTAACCAACACCTCCACGCAAATCAAGCGTTGGGTAGTAGCCACCTTTAGCGCCTTCATGCTGATAAACTCGAGCCAGATAGAGACTAAATGCTTCTTTTATTTTGGGATGAGTAGCTAATGTCTGAGCAACCGATTCTTCTAACGTCAGTGCTTGACTAGGCACTGACAAAAGGGTTGTGCCACTCACCAGCATGGCAACAATCGTTTTTTTCATTGTTATCTCCAGTCATATTATCTTTAGATTATTTGCTTATCGTTCGCGCAAGGCAGACTGTTTAGCCCTTAAGATCGGCTTCAATAGATAGTCTAAGACGCTTTTTTTACCTGTAATAATATCCGTACTCGCTAACATTCCAGGAATGATTGGAAGAACATTAAGTTCATCGCCTAGATAGCTTTTTTCTGTGCGGACACGAACGAGATAAAAAGCATTTCCGTCTTCATCTTGAATCGAATCGGCACTGATCTGTTCAACTTTGCCATGTAATCCACCATAAATAGTGAAGTCATAAGCCGTGATTTTAACGACAGCATCCAATCCTGGGCGTAAAAATGCAATATCTTTAGGTGATATTTTAGACTCGACTAATAGAGTATCTTCTAATGGTACTATCTCCATTAAATCCATACCTGGTTGTACGACACCACCGAGAGTGTTAATTTTGAGTTTCTTAATAGTACCCTTTAGTGGTGCAATAACACTGGTGCGGTCTACTCGATCTCTTAACCCAACTTGTCCTTCTGAAAGCTGGCCCAACTGACCTTGTTTTTCATTAAGCTCGGTTTGAGAATCAGCACGGAAAGTCAGAGCGATATCATTACGTTTAGAAATGGTTTCTCGTAAAACTGAGTTGAGTTTAGGAATAAGCAATCGGTTACTCTCTAATTCTCCCTCCATCTCATTTACTTGCCGTTCAAGCTTAATCAGTTCAACTTGAGGTACAATTCCTTCTTTTGCCAATGGTCTACTTATATTAAGTTCTTGCTTAGCTAACTCAACACTACGATTGACTGTCTTAATTTTGGCATTGAGTTCTATCATTTCTTGTTCTTTCTGCTCAATTTGCTGGCCAAGAATATAGAGCTGATTCTTCAAATTAGTTATCCGATCTTTTTGGACTGAACGTTCACGTGCAGCATACTCAGTAAATAATCCTTCAAAACCATCAGGAAACTGGATAGGTGCCTCCTCAATCACGACCTGCTCACGCCAGCCAAGTGTCGGATCATTTTTTACTACAACGCTTGCCATTTCAGCACGTAAACGGGCAATACCACCTTTTAGTGTTACAAGCTCTTGTTCACGCTCTCGAAAATCTGAACGAAAGCGAGTGTCATCTATACGAAGCAAAGGCTGCCCTTTTTCAACGATGTCTCCTTCCTTAACAAAAATCTCTTTGACGATCCCACCTTCAAGATTTTGAATAACTTGTAGCTGACGAGAAGGAATAACTTTACCCTGACCAATCGTAACCTCATCCAATTCTGCCCAGGCTGCCCAAGTAATTGCACTCATAAAAAAAAGAAAACAGCACCATAATAAAATACGCGCATGAGTGGGTGTACTGAGCAATACGGCAGCTGCACCATCATCAATAAATGCCAAATGCTCTTGGTTGGGTAGAACCTCATCCGAAGGCTTTGTTTTCATCCTGCCAAAAAGCCCGTTAACCATGTGAGACCTCTTGCACTCGGACCTTACCTTCTTTCAATTGTTGCAATACAACTTCTCTTGGACCATCAGCAACAACCATTCCTTGCTCAACCACTATCACCCTTGAGGCAACATCTAGCATTGACGTTTTGTGAGTAATCAGAATTAACGTCGTCTCAGGCCCCAATTTGGCAAGTTCATGCTTAACCTGCAATTCAGATTGATTGTCCATATTAGAGGTTGGTTCATCCATCACTAGAATCGGGGGATCGTTAAGTAATGCTCTTGCAAGCAAGATAGCTTGACGCTGACCACCAGATAACTGGCGCCCCCCTTCTCCTATCTGTCTATCTAAACCATTGGCATCTCGATTCGTAAAGTTAGTCACTCCAGCTCGCTTGGCTGCACGCAATACTCGCTCATCATCCACTAATGGATTCCCAAGCATAATATTGTCACGAACAGAACCAAAGAAAAGTGTCACATCTTGAGGAACACAACCAATATTTCTCCTAATGACAGATGCAGGTAATTGATCAAGTTCAAAACCATCTAAACGTACCGAACCATCGGTAGGACGATACAATCCCATTAATAATTTTTCTAACGTTGTTTTACCAGCACCAATTCGTCCAATAATAGCAACTTTCTCTCCCGGCAAGATCGTAATATTAATACTGCGAAGAGTGTTAATCTCACTACCTGGATATTTAAATGACACTTTATCAAATTCTATTTTGCCAGAAATAACCGGATGATGAATATATTGCTTCCCCTCTTCTTGTTCACTCGGTGTCAACATGATTTTTTCTAGGATGGCTAGCGCAGACCGTGCTTGATTATAACGGGTAGAGAGGACTGATAGCTGAACCATCGGAGCAATAGCTCGACTCGATAGCATAACAGCAGCAATCATGCCACCCATGGTAACTAAACCTTCCGAAATTTGATAAACACCGACAATGACCAGACCAACAGTCACCACCTGCTGTATATAACTAGCAAGTGAGGACATTGAATTAGTAATACGACGAGTTTGTACACCCCAAGTAGATATATGAGATACCGCTTGTTCCCACCGAGACTGAAACATACCTTCAGCACCAAATATCTTAACTGTTTCTAATCCCGCAATACTCTCGATTAAATTAGCGTTTTTCTGAGAGGCCAAGCGAGAACCTTCTTCGATAGATTTTTTAAGTGGCTCCTGAATATACAGGCTATAGCCAATCAAAATAAGCATAGCAATAATAGGGATAACAACCATGACACCTGCGAAGATCCAAATTATAAATAGGAAAAAAATAGCAAATGGAAGGTCGATCAGTGTCGATACTGTTGCAGAGGTAAAGAACTCCCGTACTGATTCAAACTCTTGTAAATGCTTAGCAAATGCACCCGTTGACGCGGGACGAGACTCCATTCGCATGCCCATCACTTTGGCAAAAATCTTTGCTGATAATATAACGTCAGATTTTTTTCCTGCTATATCGATAAAATAACTGCGCAATTGACGCATTAATAAATCAAATGTAAAAACAACCATAGCGCCTACAGCTAATACCCATAAAGAGTCAAAAGCTAAGTTTGGCACTATTTTGTCATAGACATTCATCGTAAATAATGGGCTAGCAATCGCGAATATATTTATAAGAATAGAGGCAATCAGCACATCCTGATAGATACCTCTAGATTCAAATAAGGTACTCCAAAACCAATGACCATCACGGGTTTTTAGTACCTGGGGGGAACGCTCATCAAACCTGAATTGTTTTTTTACGAAGAACAACTTGCCAATATATTCATCCGCCAATTGGTTAATACTCAACCATTGTGCTGCATCACCAGCTTGGGGGAAGACCACCTTACCTTGTGTTCTATCTTCGTTCCATTCAAGTAAGATACAAGCACAACCATTTTGCAGTTGTAGCACACAAGGCAATAAGAGTGATGATATAGAGGGAAGAGGCTGTATAACCTCACGCGCGGAAAGCCCCCCTCGTTCAGCCGCGCGGCTAAACAACATTGGGGTTAAGCGGCCGGCAACTAACGGCAGTCCTGTCGTTAAGGCATCTTGACTGTTAGGAACCCCATAGAAACGGGTCAAGAAAACGAGGCATTCTAACAATTCATCGATATGGTCAGTTTCTGCTTGCATAGCATCCTGTCACTGCTTTTTAGGCCAATTCTGTCATCCATCCGAATTGCCTTGCGTATACTACTTCGACATCAATAAGTCGCGCCACTTTTACTAAAATGCAGATATAAACACATCTGATATATCGGCCATAATAATAATGTCATCACTCATTTATGTCATGTTAACAAAGTAAACTTACCTATTGGTCATCTCATAACCACTTACGTAAGGACTAAACGTCTCACCACAAAATGAGAAATAACTTACATTAAAATCTATCATATCAACATTAACATATTGACACTATAGTCCATCGATTAAAAACTATTTATGGGATGATTTATTTTCATACAAATAACAAAGTGCTCATTTAATGTCCAATTAAATAAACCGTTCTATCTATTTATTGGGCATTGTTTCCCAAATCAATCCTGTGTGAATGGAACTAACTGGGGAAGCTGTGATCTGATTACTACCATCCTCTAATGACCTAGCTATTCCTGCACAACTAAGCGGCTTGGGCATAGGCCTGCGCCGGGGTTTTCATCTTTAGCGCCTGATGAGGGCGCTTCCGGTTGGAAAACTGAAGCCACTCGCCAATCACTCTACTGGCATGTTGTAACGTCTCGAACCTCTGCCTATGTGCACATTGCTCTTTCAGTGTTCTGAGCACCCGCTCAATCATGCCGTATTG
>NZ_PGGC01000070.1 GCF_002795305.1 Aeromonas cavernicola | reverse complement strand
CCGCTGCTGCAATCGGCAGGGCCTCGGTCAGAACACTCAGAGAGGTCACTGCACCCCCCTCAGCCAGCGCTAGCCGCTGCGCTTGTGCTCCCTGCCGATCAGCCTGCGCTTTCTGCCGATCAGCCTGTGCTCCCTGCCGATTGCAGCAGCGGCTGGGCACGTAGCTCGCCCTGCTCATTGTCGCGGGCCTCTCCGCCCTCAGAGGGAACGCCAGACGCAGAGGAACGTGGCGCAGCCCCGCCAGCCGCTGGCACAGCAGCCTTATCTGCCGCGTGCCCCGTCGCTTGGACGCGGGCCTGCGTTTTTCGCCACAGCCAGCGTTTGAACAACTCACTCATGAGAGGTGTCCCCCACATCGCCCATCAGCTGACCGCCTGCGGCCTTGACGGCGCCACCGCTGACGGGCTCTGCGCTATCGACGCCGAGCTGATCTTGAGCCCGCCCCCTGCCCTGCTTGCCCTTGCGGCGGGCCTCCAGCAGCTCACCGTGGCGACCGATAAACGCCTCCACCCAGGCTTGCAGCGCCTCGGGAATAGGGCAGGAGAGCACCTGCCGCTCACCATCCATATAAGCCGCCGCCACGGTCTGGCTTAAGGTCAGGCCATCGGCCACAAACCCGCCCCCCGCAGAAGATGGGGCGATTGAACCAGTCACAAACAGGCGCGGCGCACCTGAGCTTAAGTTGAAGCGATAATCCCCCCGCTCATCGCGAAACAGAGTCAGGGGCAAGGCGCCAGCCGCATGGGGCTCGGCAGGATGGAGCGCCGCAATCTCGAACCGGCGACTCTGCCAGCGGCCAACTTGGCTGTCGATGGCCTGTAACTCAAGGTGTAGCCAGCGCTGCGGGGAGAAGGGTTTGGTGGTCTCTTGCACGTAAGGCTCCGATCAGAAGGTCTCTGCCGGGCCGCCCTCCCCCTGCCTTAGCGCCTATTGAAGCTAATTCAGTGAGATATAACAGCAGCCACGGCCATCAGTGGCAAAAGACGTAGCAAGAGTGGGGCCAAGGCAGATTAAAAAATATTTAGGATTTAGTTTTGGCATCACATCCAAATAAATAAACCCAGGGTAAATTTCAATTATTATGTTTTCAGCACCACAGAATGCTACTTATAGCCTGTCGACTTATAGTATTCAAAAACACAAAATAAATTACATGAACATTACTATTTTATTTGGACATCACGTCCGTTTGCATAGAAAAAAAAGATCCCTATCACAAGAGGAGTTAGCTGACTTGTGCGGTTTACATCGTACATATATCGGAGCTGTGGAACGTGGAGAGCGAAATATAACTCTTCTCAATGCAGAAAAAATAGCAGCTGCTCTAGATGAGCCACTACCCTCATTTTTCATAGAGTCTAAAAATGATAATTGAATCGAATCTTGACTCCCTCCTTGAGCGCTACAAGAATTCATTTATAGCAAAAGAATATCCTGATGAAAATGATGATCATGATATTTTGATGAAAGTGTTTGGTATAACACCAGAACTTAAGAGAGAAAATAAACAATATTGGGGAAGAGAGCTAGGAAAGCTTTGGGAATCATTAGTTATCGAAGCATGCAGAAACTTACCTTCATTTCAACCTGCATTAAAAATAGATAATGATGAACCTTGTGACCTACGTGTATGCCGGCTCGCTATAGATACCAAATATCGTGTTGGCTCTGGTGATGCTGGCACATTAAAAAAGTTCAAAGCATATGGAGCTCTTCTCAAAGAACATGAATATAACCCCGTATTTTTGTTCTTGAGAGAGGATAATTTACCTGCTGCGATAACTGCTTGCCGACAAGGAGGCTGGACCATTTATACCGGCAAGCAATCATTCGATTTTATTAAAAATATTTCAGGGTTTGATATGGAAGAATACTTAACTAATAGGGTTCAATCTTATCTCATTAATCGCTAACTTCCGAGAGCCTTCTTTCTATTATCTCAATATAAGAGGGCTCTATTTCTATACCGATATAATCAATGCCATACTCTTTTGCAGCAACCAACGTTGTGCCTGAACCTGCAAAAGGGTCAATAACTATAGAACCCTTAATCCTAGGAACAAAAATTTCTACGAGTCTTCTCATAAGCTCTAATGGCTTCACTGTACAATGCACATTATAGTCTTGAGATTTATCTCTTTTAATATTTTCCAATATATTAGATTGAAATCCACCATTATCCATTTCGGTATAAAAAAGTCCTGTACCGAACTCTAATAACGTTTCCGTATAATTATTTTTTAGCGGTTTCTGTAAAACGCAAATAGCCTCCCATTCACTACGCAAACAGCTATGCCAACCTTTAAATTTTTCCGAGTCTTGATATCCTTTCTGCTCGAGTTTCTTCTGCATATTAATCCCTTTAGGGATACCGCTTGTTCTACGATATACAATTATATCTCGCGCATAAAAACCAACTTTCTCCAGCGCTACTTGAACATGAGCAACAGTGCGAGTGCTGTTAAAGACTAACACTGTTGCCCCAGGTTTACATACCCGAAACAACTCTGCGGCCCAATCAGCACACCAGTTTTCGTAATCTACGATATTCTCTCTATTCTTTTTATACCAACTTTTATTTCTGATCCCACCGGCAAGACCGCTACCATAAGGAATGTTTTTCACTAATGTATTACTATCTTTGACCCTCTCCATTCGTCGTTGAATTTCACCATCATCCCACTTATGACCGATGAACTCATAATTATATGGAGGATCAGTCAAGCATGCTGAAACATAATTATCTGGGAGTTTTTTTAACTCTTCTCGGCAATCACCATTCATAATGGTATTTAAAAAATCTTTATTCATACTCACCTCTTTTTCGCTACTTATAGTAGTTATCTTGGGGCATCATATCAAGCAGTTGTTATGATGAGCGAAATGCCAACAAAAACGATCGAAATTCACATAGCAATAGATCCCATTCATGTTGCTTTTTTAACTGGAACAAAACTTGCTGTATCCCTTCCCTTAGATCTCGGCAACCGGTCACGAAGGCCCCATGACCTCGACTTTTATTAAAAGCAATACTGCCGCCCAGCTCACCATGGCCGTCGAGGTGATGGATCAGCAAGGCACACTGTAAACCCGCCACATCGCCTGTGAGCGGCCACTGACGGTCTACCTCAACTGGAAGGAGATCGTAACCCTGATGACGCTGGGCGCCCGCCCCGAAGCGCTGGTGCTGGGTTATCTGAAAAATCAGGGCGTTATCGAGGATCTTGCGGCCATCGAATCGGTGATTATCGACTGGGAGAGCGAGGCGGCCACCGTGGTAAGCGGCATCATCTTCTGCGCCAGAGCCTCATTAATTGGGATAGTCATCATCGAATAACAGCGAATTATCCGATGATGATTTTGGTAAAGCTGGACGCGGTAAACGTTGGGCTAGCCAACAGCCCTACAATACTGCTCGGCGATATCAGTCACATAACGGGTCTATCTTTCCATTGTCATAAACATCCACTATAGAATCAGTTCGCATTGAGCAATGCCGCCGATATTCACCCTGCAAAAAAACAGTCAGTCTTTTTTTATCTTTAAAATATCTTATCGTAGCAATTTCTTGTGCATCTATTTCTTTATATTTAATAGCTGGGTCGGTAAAAGGCTGCTCCCACCAACTTGCTTTCGGTCGTTCTCCATTGATCGGTGTAACACTACTCTCTTTATAAAAAAATATACTGTGCTCATCTTCTAAAAAATCTGAAGGCGTATCAGGATCATTTTTTATATAGCTCACAATAAGCGAAACCAAACCGCTTTGTGTTTTGGGCGGGTTTCTAATGACATAGACATAATTGCCCGTATCTTCTGCCACGCCCTGCCATTTATGAATAGATGGCGAATCATCACCACACCCTATTAGCAGTAATAGGGCGCCCAAACAGGTGACCTTAATCCCCTTCATTCCCATTCTCCTTGGATCGGATAATCCAACTCGACCACCGTCACGAACGGCTTATAAGCGAATACATCTAGGTACTGCAAGATAGACAATGCACAGATGAACATATCAATCACACAGCGGGTCTATTCTTCCATCATCATGAATATCTACAATAGAATTATCTCTCACTGCGCAAAATCTCCAATATTCGCCACGCAAAAAAACTCTAAACATTTGTTTGTTTTTTAAATAACGAGCTGACGCAATCTTATATTCATCAATTTCACTATATGTAATGGCGGGGTCAGTCATGGGTTGTTCCCACCAACTGGCTTTTGGCCGATCACCATCAATAGGCGTTACATTACTTTCCTGATAAAAATATATACTATGTTCACCTTCTAAAAAATCAAGGGGCGTATCTTTGTCATTTTTTATATAAGAAATAATAAGTGAAACTAAACCACTTTGTGTTTTTGGTGGATTTCTAATGACATAGGCATAATTTCCAGTGTCTTCTACAATGCCTTTCCATTTATGAATGGATGGCGAATTATCACCACACCCTATTATCAGTAATATTGCGCCAAGATACGTGATCTTAACTCTCTTCATTCCCATTCTCCTTGGATCGGATAATTCAACTCGACCACCGTCACGAACGGCTTATAAGCGAACCGATCTAAGTGTTGTAAAATAAACCATGCGCGAAAGCCAGGTAGCAGCCCATAGGGTTTAACGGCTCCAGTATTTAGATCTGGCCCAATGTCCGGCAAATCAAGTCCAAAGTGATCGTAAAAGGTGATTTTTACCGTCCCTTTGTAAAACCCGGACATCCGCTCAAATTTGGTAATTTCTGCCTTTCCTGCCCATATGCCATTAATGGCCATTGTTAGCCCATTTAATACATCACTTTCAAAGCCTCGTTCTTGAGAAAAACTAGCTCTGTTATTAAATGCGAATAGTGATGGAGGTTTTTCATCCTCATAGTTTGAATACCACTCTTTGAGGGATAGTCCATTTATATCACTCTTCATTTCCTTTATTTTTAGATTTACACCTTCAAGTAATTCACGAGCAAAAAATTGTGTTTTGGGGTGGGCTCTTACCATCTTGTTTAGCACGGGGTCTCTAAACTCCCCTCCTTCCCGTTTCTGAAATTTATGGATCATTTTTAATAAAACCATTTTCATCTCACCGGATGAAAATAGGCTCGTGGTCATATTTCTCCACGTGGCGAAATGTTCTGGTTCACTGTCCAAACCAAAATTATCCCGCACGAACTCCCGCCCGCCCATGGTGGGTATGTTCCTTATCTGCTCCACGCTCCATTCGCCAAATTTCATGTCTTCGGCGGTCGAGCCGTCTGCTTTTTTGCCCGGTTTGGTCGCTGATTCATACACCAAGATCGGCACCCTCACATGGGTGGCACTGGTCGTATCCGTTTTCTCTGTCAGCTTCAGGGTTGACGGCGGCTCAGGGGGCGACGCGGGATTAGGACGCGGGGCAAACCCGCCCCATCCCTGTTGCCCCGTTCTATTGAGCTTTGACCGCGCGAAGGCATTTTTGACTGCGCTCGCAAATTCGTTGTCTGCGGCTACGTCCAGCGAACCGAGCGACTCGCGGCAGCACGAATCCATCTTTGAGCCAAGAACGACCGTCCTTGCATCGCGGGCGCTGCCCTTGGATGGCGGTAATATTTGGAAAAACTCATCTGCCGATAACTCGTCAAGCCGTTTGATGGTCATAGGACTCTACCCATAAAAGAGGCCGCGAACACCGCATAGATCAAACATGTGGTGCAGTTGGGGCTAATCTGCAACTGCATCACAAAAAAGGGCTTTAAATCAAGCCACTACCATCTTGCTTAAACGTATTTCAGAAATTTCTTACCCTTTTCATGACCATGGATACGCACGTCCCAGCTTATGCGAGTCTGGAACAAAACTTGCTGTCCCCCTCCCCTTAGATCTCGGCAACCGGTCACGAGGGCCCTATGACACCGACCTTTATTAAAAGCAATGCTGCCACTCAGCTCACCATGGCCGTCGAGGTGATGGATGAGCAGGGAGACTTGCAAACCCGCCAAATCGCTTGTGAGCGGCCACTGACGGTCTACCTCAACTGGAAGGAGATCGTCACCCTGATGACGCTCGGGGCTCGCCCCGAGGCGCTGGTGCTGGGTTACCTCAAAAATCAGGGCTTTATCGAGGATCTTGCGGCCATCGAGTCGGTGATTGTCGACTGGGAGAGCGAGGCGGCCGCGGTGGTGAGCAGCCAGCAGGCCGCCGATCTCGACCAGTCCCTTGAGAAGAAGACGGTCACCTCCGGCTGTGGTCAAGGCACCATGTATGGCAGCGTGATGAAAAAGCTCGACGGGGTGGTGCTGGCGGCGCCTGAGCTGAAACAGAGCACGATTTATGCCCTGCTTAAGGCGCTATCGGCCCATAACGACACTTACAAAATGGCGGGGGCGGTGCATGGCTGCGCCCTCTGTCGCGGCAGCGAAATCATCTCGTTTGTTGAGGATGTGGGGCGCCACAATGCGGTGGATACCCTGGCTGGGGAGCTGTGGCTAAGTAGCGAGGGCGGTAGCGATAAGATCTTCTACACCACCGGACGGCTCACCTCGGAGATGGTGATCAAGGTGGCACAAATGGGGATTCCGGTGCTGCTGTCGCGCTCCGGTGTTACTCAGATGGGACTGGATCTCGCCCGCCAGCTCGGTATCACCATGATTGCCCGCGCTAAGGGACGCCACTTCGAGGTATTCAGCGGCCACGACCATCTGGTGCTGGACGAGAAGCCACCGCTGCTAGCGCCCAGTCCGGCCGGTCGCGGGATGCGGGACTAAACCATGCACAGGTTTATCAGCGCCGACCAGATCGCTGGGTATCTCGATCACATCACGCGCGAGGCCAAGAGCAAGCCATGAACGAATTTATGAATGTGAAGCAGGTGGCCGAGTATCTCGATCTTAACGAGAAGAAGGTCTATCAACTCGCCAACGAGGCGCGCATCCCTGCCACCAAAGCGACCGGCAAGTGGCTGTTTCCGCGCTCCCTGCTCGATCGCTGGCTGCTCGGCAGTTGCCACGAGGGGGTGATGAACGATCGGCTGCTGCTGGCCGGCTCCGACGATGTGCTGCTGCACTACGGTTGCAGTCAGCTGGCGCGCCAGCTTGGCACCCAAGCGCTGGTCGGTTACACCCCGTGCGGCACTCGCCAAGGGCTGGCGATGCTGGCCCGTGGCCACGTTGATCTGTGTGCCATTCACTGGGGGCAGGCTGAAGAGGCCCACCTGCGCCATCCGGCGCTGGTGCAGCAGTATCAGGGCCATCGACAATGGGTGATCGTCCATGGTTTTCGCCGAGTACAGGGGTTGGTGCTGCGCCAAGGGTTGCACCCCAAGGAGGCGAAAGAGGCGCTTCACTGGCGCTGGGCCATGCGCCAAGAGGGCGGTGGCAGCC